>CACYXC010000001.1 GCA_902778285.1 Oscillospiraceae bacterium
AAATAAAAGGAGGTTTGACTTATGTTGTACATGCCTGGTATTTTTGGTGAGGATCTGATGGATCGTTGGTTCGACGACATGGATCGTGAATTCACCCGGGTGGAAAAGCCCCTTTACGGTCACAACGCCAAGAACCTGATGAAGACGGATGTGCGGGAGAACGATGACGGCTATGAAGTCGATATCGAGCTGCCCGGCTTCCACAAGGACGAGGTCCAGCTCAGCCTGGAGAACGGGTACCTGAAGATCACGGCGGCAAAAGGCCTCGACAAGGATGAAAAGGACAAGAAGACCGGCAAGCTCATCCGCCAGGAGCGCTATGCCGGCAGCATGAGCCGCGGCTTCTATGTGGGCGAGGACCTCACGGAAGAGGATATCAAGGCCAAACTGGAGCACGGTGTCCTGTCGCTGCAGATCCCGAAGAAGGAAGGAAAGCCGCAGCTGCCTGAAAAGAAGTACATCGCCATCGAAGGCTAATCGATCTCTTGACCGCTCCCCACCAGTCACGGTGGGGAGTTTGCTTTCGGGAAGGGAGATGCTGATCATGATGACAAGAAAAGTTATATCTGTGATCCTTTGAATCACTCGCGCTCCATCGCCTCGGCTGACGCCTCGTTGATCGGCGCGAGGGCGGCGCTTCACGGCCGCTTCAGCGTGTCGACACTTTGTCGACACGCTGGCCCGCAGGGTGAAAACACCCTGCGGGTTTGTTGTTTTCCCTCTGTATCCCGGCAGAGGACTCCGGGCAGGCGCGCAGCCCGTCACGGTTATAGATGAATTTTTCCTTATTTCTGTGGATTTGACGTCTGTTGTATGCTATTCTATAAAAAAACAAATATTGAGCTGAAACGAAGCAGGGTAAGAAGAAAAGGAGAAATGAATCTTGAAAAAACTGATCTGCATGATCCTGGCAGCCAGCATGCTTTTTGCACTGACAGCCTGCGGGGCGTCAAGGCCTGAGGAAAGCGAACCCAAAGCATGGACCCGGCAGGGCACCTTTGAAGACGAAAACGGCAATCATCTGCTCGTTAACCTCTCCGAGACGGAAGGCTATGAGGGCTGGGGCGTCTCCCTGACGCTGGACGGCGAAACAGTCGGTTGGATCATCCGACAGGAAGGGAACGCCCTGCGCGGAAACCTGAACGGCTGGGATGAAAAATTAGATCCCTTCAACGTTACCGTTACCGAAGAGGGTGAAAACGGCCTCAAGCTCGAAGTCGAGGGCGGCGAGACCTACCATTTCACGCCGATGGATGTACCGAAGGCAACGATCACGGTCACTGTCAACATCGAAGGATGGGGCCATATCGCGTATGCAGAGGGCGAGGAAGCGCCCGAGATCGATCCGGAGTTCCCGGCGCAGTCGGCCTATATCGGCCTGGCCGAACCTACGGTCCACTCCTTCCTGGCCGAGCCGGAGACGGGCAACCTCTTTGTAAAATGGACAAAGAACGGAGAGGACTTTTCGACCGAGCCGCAGATCACGCTTCTGCTGGACGAAAGTGCGGAATACATGGCCGTGTTCGAGGAAGACCCGAACTGGCAGAATCCCGTGATGAACTTCGTGGGGGAGTACCAGTGCGACCGGGCGCATGCCCAGGTAGAGTGCTTCCGCTATGACGAAGCGTTTATCACCATCGAGTGGGGCAGCAGCGCCTGGGAGCTGACCCGCTGGATCATCGTCGGCAAGCTGGACACCGATACGCTGACCATCAGCTATTCCGGCGCCGGCAAAGCAAACCTCGTCTATGACGAGACCGGCGAAGTCAAGAGCGAGGAGTCCGTATATGACGACGGCACCGGCACCATCGCCTTCCGTGACGACGGGAGCTTCACCTGGCACGAGGATCAGTCCGAAAGCGGGGAGGATATGGTGTTTGAATGGATCCCGGTCACGGGCGACAGTTCCGCAGCCATGCCCAATCCGTGGACGGAGACCGACAGTGCGCAGGGCGCCGCGGAAGGCGCCGGCGTTGGCTATTTCACACTTCCGGAAGCCGGCATGGTGACAGACGGAGGCCCGATCGGCTGGGATAACTACCGCTATATGGATCTGCTTGCCGAGGCAAACGGCTACGTCGGCGCCGCGGAGCTTACGGTACGAAAGGGCGTGAACCGGCCGGATCATGAGGTGAGCTACGACACGTCCGATGTGTCCGGCGATTATACCGCCTATGCATATGATTGGACGATCGAGGCAGGTGAATGGCAAATCCGCTGCTTTGGCAGCGAGGAGGGCCGTACGATGAAAGCGATCTGGTCCTCTGACAACTTCAGCTATTGTATTCTGGTTCGCGGTCAGGGCGATATCCGGGATGTCTACGGCCTCGGCTCTGATGACATCGCGGCTCTCGTCGGTGCGATCGAATAGGAAGCAAAGCAGCCGGCCACAGCCTTTCGTCGGGTTCCTGGACATCTATGCGGCCAAAGAGGGCGGTATGTACCTTGCGCCGAGGGGACAGCGCCTGCATCTGGCAGGACGAGCAGAGCGCAGCCCCGGAATCTCGTCAATGTCCACCGTTTACTTGGGGGGAACGAATCATGTCAAAGATTCAAGATCTGAAGCAAAGCAATGCCCCCGGCTGGTTTTTCTCTTTTGTTCAGGTTGGGTTTTGGATGAGCTTCTGCATCAGCGTAAGCTTTGCGGCCGTATATCTCCAGGCGCTTGGATATTCCAACGCTATGCTGGGACTCATTCTGGCGCTCGGCAGCGTAATGGGCATCGTTACCGCAATTTCTCTGGCGGATTGGATTGACCGGGATCGGAGGATCACAGCAAAGAAACTGATCCCGTGGGTTTTGGGGCTTCAAACAGCCTCCGTGGCAATCCTGCTCCTGACGGATGCACAATGCCTTGCGGTATCCGCCGCTTTTGTGGCATATATCGGCTTTTGCACAACGGTCAACAATCTGAACCTGAAGCTTTATGCAGATGCGGATCACGCCGGTTTCCGCATAAACTACGGCTTTTCACGCGGAATCGGTTCCCTGGCGTATGTGCTCATATCCGTGGCGCTGGGACTGCTGATGGAAAGAGTCTCATACCGTGTGCTGCCGGTTCTCGGGCTGATTCTGTGCGTCGTCCAGTATCTCGCATGCCTGCGCTTTACGCATTTCGTGAGCGATGAAAAGAAAGCGGCTCCCTTTGGAGAACGAAACTCCACGCTTACCGCTTTCCCGAAAAACAATCCGCGGTATTCGCTTCTCCTGGCGGGAGTCGTTCTAAGGATTGGAGCCCTTTGATGACCTGACGATGATGAGTCTTGCTTATTATGGGCCGTCGGAACAAACGGATTCATAATCAGATCCGAGCGTCTGTAGAAATCTGTATTTAGCCGCAGCTGTCCTGGTTCGGCATCTCCTGCGCATAAAAAGCGGCGCAGATGACGGTGCAAAGCAAGGACCGGATCGTGTTCGGGCTTACGTGCGGGATGGAGATTGAAGCATAAACCCGTGCGAGAGAAGCGCTTCACAGTTTTGTGAGGCGCTTTTTTGCATATTATGTATCGGAAAATGGAGAATATTCCGAAACACATCGATATATGGTATACTGCATCTAATCCTTATGTTTAAGAATTCTTCAGGAGCCTTCTATAGGATGTTCTGATATACTGGTATGTGTAAAACCACGTATAAGAGGTGTTCTGTTTGAAAAAACTGTTTGTCTCAGCCGCAAGCATTCTTCTTTGTATCCTGTTATTATGTGCATGCAATGCGAAACCGACAAGCAATAGCTCATCTACAACCAATCTTGAAATACAACCTCCGATACCAGAAGAATCAGCTGCTGCGGCTTCATCCGATTATCTTCCTGAAAAAAAACCAGAATTGCCTTTTGAAGCGTGGCCTACAGAGCTTTGGCCGGACGCATTCCAAGGACTTGATTATGATAAACAGAAAGCACTGCTGGATGAAAACCGCTCGCTCTGGGCTTTCCATGATCCATATCTTACGCCATGGTACTATGTTTATACGGATTTTGACCGAAATGGAAGATTGGAGGTCGTTGCGGTCAGTACCAAGGGCAGCGTGCTTACCTACGCTCACTGCTGGGAAGTGAATGCCGACCTGACCGGGATCGAAAACTGCTGTCCAAATTCAACAGAACCCGATAATTCGCGTCTGTGGCCAGAGATTTGGATGACTAGTGCTTCTATTGTTTACCATGATCGCGAAAATAACTTATGGTATTTCCCATGCCAGGATTTGGACCTTGCTGAGAACGAAGAGTTTTACACTCAAAGCCTTCTGGTTCTCCACAACGGAAATGCAGAATGGGAAGAGTTGGCTTATAAGGATGTGACATGGCACGACGGTGACATTATGGAGTGTTCCTTCAGGGATTCACAAGGCAACATCATTACGGAAGAAGACTCTGAAGCCGCTGTAGAGCGGCGCTGTGGTGGAATGGAAGCATCGCGGCTCATCCTCATGTGGACAAAAGTGAACGGAGCTGAGCCATTGGGAGGCTCACTTCCAGAAATGATTTCAGACGGGGCTTCTGAGGTGCTGACCTCGATGCTGTCCTCTACCTCAGGTTACCTGCTGAAGAAGGGTTACCCGGCAGCGGGACAAATGCAAAGCACCCTGTTTCGCACAGATGACGGCCAGACTTGGAATCTCGTCAGAGAACTTCATGACGATGTTCACAATTTCCCAAAGCAATTATATTTCTGGAGCGAAAACGATGGTATAATCTTGACGGATTACCACGGCTATAGCGAATGTGTTTACAGGACGCAGGACGGCGGAAAGACTTGGGATCCCGTTACAGTCGATTTGCCTCCTGAAATATCTGAAGTTATCTCCGGATACAGCTATCTGGAAGGGGAAAATGTGATAATGCATGATGCAGGGGCTATTATTGTCGAACTATCTGCTCATTTCGAATGGCAGGATCCACGTAAATTCTCCGTGCGGATAGATGATGGAGTCAGTTCCACTTACTTTGATGATATGGGATCAGGGCTGGTTCTGTCCAATGATAATGGAAAAACCTGCGACGTCTGGTTTGGAGTATATAAAGTATCTGCATTTGAAAAAACGATTGGAGAATATAACCCGAATACTGGTGTACTTCACTTTACGGCACAGGATGGGGATGGATAATCAGTTCAGGCAGAGGTGAGAACAGAAGGCAACCATTTGGTTGTAACGATTACCAATTGGGATTATGAAGAATACCTTCCAAACGGGACAGAACTTGTTTTTTACAAACACAATTAGATATATCAGCGCCTCTTCCTTTTTCTGAAGAGGCGCTCGTTTTTTGCCTGTACGCACAATCGTTTGCGGGTTTGAACCCAACGATAGTGAACCCAGGCTGTTTTTGGGTTCAGCCTGGGTTCATCGTGTGCTTGTATCAATTTCCCTCGGAAGGGGATATGTTTCTTTTCATGCCGTCAGCCCCCTATCGGGAAAAGTGCTCTGCAAGCCGTTCCAGAAGGACCTTCGCCTCCTTAACGACATCGTCATTCCCGTTGTGTTTTACAAGAGAAGCCAGCATTTTCTCCAGTTCTCCAAGGTATACGGGCCCCTGCTCGTTTTCATTGTCTTCGGATATCTGTGTATTGCTTCCGGAGCGCCATGGGGCCATGCCGCGGATTGCTCTGTCTGCAAGTGAAGGAAAGTTATCATTCATACACGTCAGCATCCTGCGGATCTGGATATCATCCTCTGAATCAAAAAGCTCTTCTATCAGATCGGTGCCCCATTCCAGACACTTCTTTTCCAGAAGGCCATACCTGTCCGAAAAATGCCCGAATGGGCCGTTTGTTTCTTCCAGGCTGACGATATTTGTTATTTCGCTTTTGCAGAACAAAATCGGGACAAGAACCAGCGCCTCCTCATTTTGGCCGTATTCATGGAATACGTATTCCTCTCCGCAATAAGATACGACCCCTTCATATACCTCGCCCGAAGATGTGGTGATCCTTACGCACTTATCATCAAAGCTTTTAAGGTTCATAACTCTCTCAGAACTTTAGCCGGAACTCCGGCGGCCATCACATTGGCGGGAATATCATGCGTGACTACTGCTCCGGCGGCAATGATTGAATTGTCGCCGATCGTCACGCCCTTGGTGATCACGACATTCGCGCCTATCCAGACACGGGAGCCGATGCGGATCGGCGCCGGATGCAGGATATGTCTCTTTTCCGGATCAATGTCGTGGTCCAACGTGGCCAGCACGGTGTTATGGCCGATGAACGTCCCGTCTCCGATGACGATCCCGCCCTGGTCCTGGAACTTGCAGCCGGCGTTAATAAAAACGTTGTTCCCGACGGCGATGTTCTTCCCAAAATCCGTATAAAAGGGTGTTTCTATTCTCACGCCTTCACCGACGGGCTTTGCCGTGATCCTGGTAAACAGCCCCGTGATCTCATTCTCGTCTTCGTGCCATACGTTGTTCATTTCAAACAGCAGACGCCGGTTTTCCTGAATATACGCGCGCATGGACGCAACGATCTCGGGATCGTCACCAAACGAACCGCCGTTATCAAACCAGTCGAGCAGTTTTTCAAGCTTCATCATATCTGTTCCCTCAAAAGCACGGCCAAAGCGTCATGCCCCGTGTTTTTCTGCCTCTTCGGCCATATTCTCATCTGTGCCTGCACAATCGGGCTCCTGACGGATCAGCTTCATCAGCGACAGCTTTTCCGCACTCTTTTTGAACCGGTTGAGAAATATGATCTGGAGAACGAACATGACGACGGTTCCGAGCACGCCGATGGTAATCCCGATCATGACGGTATCGTCATCTTCAGCGCGCAGATACATGTTCGTTGCCGTACACGCATCATAAATCGTGTGCATGGCAATGGGAACGAGGAAGGCCAGAACATAACTCCAGCCAGCGGCCCCCTTGCCGGTAAGCCTTTGATATTTCGCTCTGCCGAGGAAATAGGCCATGGCCATGCTGAAGAGCATGTGAAGCGCTATCAAAATAAGCCGGAAGATCATGCTTGCGAGATCGGAAGCGTAGAGATACTCCTCAAATACGGTGAAACCGAATCCGACGGCCGCACCCAACAGGACATACTCGTAGACGTTTTTAATCTTTTTGCGAAAAATGAGCAATCCAAGGAGTATCATCAGAAACTTGCTCAGTTCCTCCGGAAGACCTGCCGTGATACATGCGCTGACTGCGGACTGTACCCACAGAGGATGCGCTTCTCGGACGTATCCCGCATTTACGAGGAGCGCGGCGGAGCCGAGAAAAAGCGGAACAGACAGCACCGTTGACACCACACCCAGTCCGATCGGGACGAACGCCTGTGCTCCCGTGATCGGTTCGGGAAGCTCTCTTCCGAGCATCCTTTTATACAGAATTCCCAGTACCGCAATGGATACTGCCATCGAAAGCATCTCCATAAACTGCCTCCTGTCTCATATTCCTGCCATAATGATTATCTGGTGGCGTTCCGCCGGGCAGCTTTGCCGCTCAGCAAAACAGCCCTGCTGTTTTGCCATATATTTATTGCAATGAGCATCGCGCAAATGACGGAAGCCATCACTTGCCGCAAACCTGTCGTTTGGCGGAGAATATCAGCATCGCAGCGCTCGACAAATCAATCTTATCAGACAGCCGTCATTTTGAAAAGAGCATAAGCGCTGCGGCGGCGGCCGGTCCTTGACAGATAACGCCGGATACTTCATTTACCCGGTGCACCTTCGGATCCTTCAGGCTTGCTTTCGAGCCATACCGCACAACATAACAAACAGAACAATAGCCAGCCCATACATGATAAGCGGCGTAAGGACGCCTTTTTGGATGGAAAGACTAACAGTATCCGATTATAATGCTGTTACACGGTTTATTCAAGTGCCGGGATTCCGGCAGGAAACGAGCTGTGATTCACGGAATCCCGAGCGATGCGTGTGCAGGACTTTGCCTTTCTGCCAATTTCCTTTTCCGATTCCAGACATAAGGCTTTGAATTGGAGAGGACGCGCAGCGGCGTGAGCGGGCTTTCGTGCCTCAGCACGGAAGCGAGACGATGCGAAGCCTGCGTGGACGACAATATGCCTGCGATCTTCGCCTTGCCTGACACAATTCTGTCTCGGAATCTTTTGAAAGCTTCTTATCAGATATCAGTATAAACCCTGCAGGCGGGGCGGAAACGGGACAAGACGCGCTTGTCAAATGCGGCGGCGTGTGGTAAGATACCGTGGAGTGAAATAAGAAAAGTGAGGAAACAACTGGATATGTGGTTTTGGTTCGCTGTCATCGCCCTTCTGTGCTGGAGCGGCTCGGACCTGTTCTCCAAAATCGGCTGTCAGGACGCAAAGGACAAGTACAGCCACCTGAAAATGGTCATGGCCGTCGGCGTCGTAATGGGGCTGCATGCGGCATATGAGGTGCTTTTTCAGGGCGTTGAGATCAGCGGGAGCATCCTGCTGACCTATCTGCCGGTCTCCATGCTCTATATCCTGTCCATGGCCATCGGCTATCTGGGCCTGCGCTATATCGAGCTGTCCATCTCTTCCCCGATCTGCAATTCCTCCGGCGCTATCGTGGCCGTGCTGACGCTTATGACCGCCGGCATCGGCGAGGACCTCCCGCCCGTGGCGCTTGCCGCTGTGGCGCTCGTGTGCTTCGGCGTGATCGGCCTCGGCTTCGTAGAGTCGCGCGAGGACGAGGAACTGCGCCGCGCGCGGCAGGACGCCTCGAATCACCACTACGCCAAGAGCTGGGTCGCGCTGGCGATCCCCGTGATCTACTGCCTGCTCGACGCGCTCGGCACCTTTGCCGACTACCGCGTGCTGAAGGTGCTGGACGAGGACTCCGCCAACGTCGCCTATGAGCTGACCTTCCTGATCGTCGGCGCGCTGTGCGCGGTCTATGTGCTGGGGATCAAAAAGCAGAAGCTGGTCGCGCGGCAGGAGGCGCCCAAGTACACCGGCGCCGTGTTCGAGACCGTCGGCCAGTTCTTTTACATCTACGCGCTGGCGGATTCCGCGCATGTGGCCTTCGCCGCGCCGATCATCTCCTCCTACTGCGTGGCCTCCGTTCTCTGGAGCCGCATTTTCCTCAGGGAGAAGCTGAGCTGGAAGCACTACGGCATGATCGCCCTCGTCGTCGCGGGCATCGTGATCCTGGGCATACTGGATATCTGACTGCCAAGGCCTCCCCTGTGCAAGGGGAGATGCCCCGAAGGGGCGGAGGGCTTGTTGACTATGCTCCGAAACTCTATGTGAAAACGACCAGCGCAACCCCTCAGTCAGCTTTGCTGACAGCTCCCCTTGCACAGGGGAGCCAAAACGGAAGGAGACCTCATCCGTCTGGCCTCCGGCCAGCCACCTTCCCCGAAGGGGAAGGCTATAAGGAAGGAGACCTCATCCGTCTGGCCTCCGGCCAGCCACCTTCCCCAAAGGGGAAGGCTATAAGGAAGGAGACCTCATCCACCGCGCCGCGGTCCCCCTTCCCCAGAGGGGAAGGCTATAAGGAAGGAGATTGTAATGAAAGCTGTTTACAAGCGCGTTTTGATCAAGATCAGCGGCGAGGCGCTGGCCGCGGAAAAGCACACCGGATTTGATTTCGATTTTGTCTCCCGCGTCTGCGAGGCCGTCAAGTCCTGCACGCAGATGGGCGCGCAGGTCGGCATCGTGATCGGCGGCGGCAACTTCTGGCGCGGCGTCAAGGACGGCGCCGGGAAGGTCGAGCGCGTCAGCGCCGACCGCATGGGCATGCTCGCGACGGCGATGAACTGCCTCGCGGTGGCGGATGTGTTCCGGCAGGCCGGCTGCGACGCGCGCGTGATGACCGCGGTGGACATCCAGGGCGTGGGCGAGCGCTACGACACCCGCAGGGCCGTCGAATATCTGGAAGCCGGTAAGATCGTGCTCTTCGCCTGCGGCACCGGCTCCCCCTTCTTCTCCACCGACACCGCGTCGGTGCTCCGCGCGGCGGAGATCGGGGCTGACGCGATTTTGCTCGCCAAGAACATCGACGGCGTGTACTCCGACGATCCGCGCAAGAATCCCGAGGCCTTCAAGTTTGACGAAATCTCCTACGACGAGGTGCTGGCGCGCAGGCTCGCCGTCATGGACAGCACCGCCACGAGCCTCGCCATGGACAACGGCATCCCCGTCATCGTCTTCGCGCTCGCCGAGCCCGAGAACATCGGCCGCGTCCTCTGCGGCGAAAAGCTGGGCACGCTGGTCAGGTGATCTGCCTCCCCTTGCACAGGGGAGCCAACATGGAAATAGTTTACTGAAAATAAAACAGGAGGGAACAACATGTCTGACTACAAGTTTTTTGAAGACAAAATGACCAAGACCTGCGAGGCGCTGAACACGACGCTGGCCACCATCCGCGCCGGCCGTGCCAACGCCGCCGTGCTCGACCAGATCACGGTGGACTACTACGGCTCGCCCACGCCCATCCAGCAGGTGGCTTCCGTCTCCACGCCCGACCCCCGTTCTCTGTACATCCAGCCCTGGGACGGCTCCGTGCTCAAGGGCATCGAAAAGGCGATCCTGGCCTCCGATCTGGGCATCAACCCCCAGAACGACGGCAGAGGCATCCGCCTGGTGTTCCCGCCGCTGACCGAGGAGCGCCGCCGCGATCTGGTCAAGCAGACCAAGAAATACGGCGAGGAGTGCAAGGTCGCCATCCGCAATATCCGCCGCGACGCCATCGACAAGTTCAAAAAGCAGCAGAAGGCCTCCGAGATGACCGAGGACGACTACAAGATCGCCGAGAAGGACATCCAGAAGCTGACCGACGACTTCATCAAGGAGATCGACAAGATCACCGAGCGCAAGGAAAAAGAGCTGACGGAGATCTGATGAACGAGAAAAACAACAATACGGCGGGGAAGCGGGACGACCGCGTTCCCCGCCATATTGCCATCATTCTGGATGGCAACGGCCGCTGGGCCAGAAAGCGCGGCCTGCCGCGCACGGCGGGGCACGCCGCCGGAGCGGAGACCTTCCGCAGAATCGCGCTCTACTGCCGCGACATCGGCGTGGACTACCTGACGGTCTACGCCTTTTCCACCGAGAACTGGAAGCGGCCGGACGGCGAGGTCAAAACCATCATGCGCCTGCTGGACAAGTACCTGCACGAGGCCATCGACACTATGGAGCGCGACGGCATGAAGATGCGCATCTTCGGCGACGTGACGGGCCTCTCGCCCGAGCTGCAGGCGCTGGCGGCGGAGACCGACGAGATCGCCGACCGCATCGACGGCTTCCAGGCCAACATCTGCCTCAACTACGGCGGACGGGATGAGATTATCCACGCGGCGAAGCGCTGGGCGGCAGACCTTGCCGCCGGAAGAGCCGAGGGCGAGCTGACCGAGGAAAGGTTTGCCCGCTATCTCTATTCGGCGAACATCCCGGACCCGGATCTGATGATCCGCCCCGGCGGGGAGCAGAGGCTGTCGAATTTCCTGCTCTGGCAGTGCGCCTACGCGGAGTTCTACTTTACCGACGTGCTTTGGCCGGATTTTACGCCGGAGGAGCTGGACAAAGCCATCGCCGTCTACCGCAGCCGCGACCGGCGCTACGGCGGGGTGAAGTAGTTTTCAGTTTTCAGTTTTGAGTTTTCAGGAGACGGGCGAACGCCTGTAGGGGCGGCAAGCTGCCGCCCGCCTTGATCGTGCAGGGGCTGACGCCCGGCCCATGGCCGAGTCCGTTTATATTGAGGAGACTGGGAAGCGATGACCGAGATCCAACAGAAACTACAGGCGCTGGCCGATCCCGGCTATCGGGAGTTCACGCTGCCGCTGCTGCCGAACCTGGAGCCGGAGCGCATGATCGGCGTGCGCATGCCGGCCATGCGCGCGCTCGCGAAAGAGCTGTACCGGGCGGGGGCGTATGAGGACTTTCTCATGGCTTTACCCCATGAATACCACGAGGAGAACTGTCTCCACGCCTTTCTGATCGGTGAGATCGGGGATGTCGGCCGCTGCCTCGCCGAGACGGAGCGCTTCCTGCCCTTCGTGGACAACTGGTCGGTCTGCGACACGCTGAAGCCGAAGTGCTTCCGGAAAAACCGCGCGGCGCTGCTCGAACGCATCCCCACCTGGCTCGCCTCGGATAAGACCTATACCGTCCGCTTCGGCATCGGCATGCTGATGAGCCATTTTCTGGACGAGGACTTCCGGCCGGAGTATCTGGCATGGGTCGGCGGCGTCCGCTCGGAGGAGTACTACGTCAACATGATGATCGCGTGGTATTTCGCCACGGCGCTGGCCAAACAGTACGACGCGGCGCTCCCCTGGATCGAGCAGGGGCGGCTTTCGCGCTGGACGCACAACAAGACGATCCAGAAGGCTGTGGAGAGCTTCCGCGTCAGCGATGAGCACAAGGCGGCGCTGAAGGCGCTGAGAATCAAATAAGCCTCCCCTGAAAGGGGAGGTAGCCCGAAGGGGCGGAGGGGTCGAAAAGCGAACAGCGCTCCGAAATCAACACGCAAAAGGACGCATGACCCCTCAGTCCGGCCTTTGGCCGGACAGCTCCCCTTACAGGGGAGCCAATAAGGAAGGTGATTTTATGGTTCGTTCCATCTCCATCCTCGGCTGCACCGGCTCCATCGGACGGCAGACCGCCGCGGTGGCGGAGCATACCGGGATCCGCGTGGCGGCGCTGACCGCCAACCGGAAGATCGACCTGCTGGAGCAGCAGGCCAGAAAGCTCAAACCGGCTTTCGTCGCCGTCTACGATGAGGCGGCGGCAAAGCAGTTCAAAATCGCCGTGGCCGACACGGACATCCGCGTGGGCTCCGGCATGGAGGGCCTCATCGAGGCCGCGACGCTCGACGACAGCGACTGTGTGGTGACGGCCGTGTCCGGCGCCGTGGGCCTGCGGCCGACGCTGGCCGCGATCGACGCGAAAAAGCGCATCGCCCTTGCCAACAAGGAGACGCTGGTGTGCGCCGGCGATCTGGTCATGGCGCGGGCGAAAGAAAAGGGCGCGGAGATCGTGCCCGTGGACTCGGAGCACTCGGCCATCTTCCAGTGCCTGATGGGCAGGGGAGCGGGCGAGCTGCGCAGGATCCTGCTGACCGGCTCCGGCGGCCCCTTCCGCGGGAAAAAGCGGGAGGAGCTGGAGGGCGTCACGCCAGAGCAGGCCGTGGCCCATCCCAACTGGAGCATGGGCGCCAAGATCTCGGTGGACAGCTCCACGCTGATGAACAAGGGACTGGAGTTCGTGGAGGCCATGCACCTCTTCGGCGTGCGACCGGAGGACATCACGGTGGTCATCCACCCCCAGAGCGTCATACACTCTATGGTGGAGCTTGTGGACGGCACGGTGATCGCGCAGCTCGGCGTACCCGACATGGGCCTGCCGATCCAGCTCGCGCTGACCTACCCGGAGCGCCTGCCCTCGATGTTTGCGCATCTGGACTTCTGGAAGCTGCGGGATCTGAGCTTTGCCGAGCCTGATCTGGTGAATTTCCCATGCCTGCGGCTCGCGATGGACTGCGCCCGGCGCGGCGGCACCGCCCCCTGCGCGATGAGCGCCGCCAACGAGGTCGCGGTGCATAAATTCCTGCGCCGTGAGCTCGGCTACAACCGCATCTACGACGCGGCGGCCGGGGCGGTGGAGGCCGTGGGCGTCACCGCGGCGGACGATCTCGACACGATCCTCGCGGCCGACGAAGCGGCGAGAGCTTTTGTAAGAGAAAAGTTTTGAAATGCCTCCCCTGTGCAAGGGGAGGCGCCCCGAAGGGGCGGAGTGGTTGTTGACTTCGCACCGAAACAACAGAGACAAACGACCAACGCAACCCCTCAGTCAGCCTGTAAGGAAAGGATTCTTATGACCATCGTATATATCCTGCTTGCGATACTGATCTTCGGCGTGCTGATCGCCATCCATGAGTTCGGCCATTTCGCCGCGGCCAAGGCCTGCGGCGTGAAGGTGGAGGAGTTTGCCGTCGGCATGGGCCCCGCCGTCTGGAAAAAGCAGAAGGGCGAGACGCTATACGCCCTGCGGGCCATCCCCATCGGCGGCTACTGCGCCATGGCCGGGGAGGACACGAGCTCGGAGGACCCGCGGGCCTTCACCAACGCCCCGGTCTGGAAGCGCTTCCTGATCCTCTGCGCGGGCTCGTTCATGAATTTCCTGCTGGGCTTTGTGATCGTGCTGCTGCTCTACTCCGGCGCGGAGGCCTTCCGCGCGCCGATCCTCGACGGATTCATGGACGGCTGCCCCTATGAGGGGGCGGAGGCCCTGCAGAAGGGCGACCGCTTCTATAAGATCGACGGCCACCGGATCTACGAATACTACGACGTGTCCGATTTTCTGTCCCGCGGCGACGGCGTGTATGACATCGTGGTCATCCGCAACGGAGAAAAGGTCACGCTGAAGGATTTCCCCATGGTCCCCGTGGAGTACGAGGGCTATGAGAGCAAGATGTACGGCTTCTATTTCGGCGTCGAGGACGCGACGCCTCTGGTTAAGCTGCGCGCTTCCTGGGAGACCTGCATGGGCTTCGGCCGCATGGTCTGGCAGGGACTGGAGCAGCTGCTGACCGGCAAGGTGGGCGTCAAGGACCTCTCCGGCCCGGTCGGCATCGTCGATCTGATGGCGGAGACCGGCGAACAGGCCAAGAGCGTGAAGGACGGCGTGAGCAGTATCCTCTACCTCGGCGCCTTCATCGCGGTCAACCTCGCCATCATGAACATGCTGCCCATCCCGGCGCTGGACGGCGGGCGCGTGTTCCTGCTGCTGGTGACCGCGCTCGTTGAGGCGCTGATCGGCAGAAAGCTCGATCCGAAATACGAGGGCTATATCCACGCGGCGGGCATGGTGCTGCTGCTGGCGCTGATGGCCTTTGTGATGTTCAACGATGTTTTGCGGATCGTGAGAGGCTGAATAATAGAAGCCCCGCGCTGTCCGTCCGACAAACAAAAAAACCCTGCCCGCGATCCGGGAACAGACCGGACCGCAGGCAGGGTTTCTGCGTTTATGAATTTTGCAGAGGGCGGATCAGCGCTGCTCGTTGACGTAGAGCTTGGCCTTGCTCTGTACGAGGCGGGCGACCTCTTCGGCGCTCTTCTGACCGGCGAAGAAGGCCTGGGCCTGCTCCTGCACGATGTTGTAGATGCTGTCGTTCTGCTCCATGACCTTGGTCGTGGACTCGATCAGCGCCGTGAGCTTTGCGGCCTGCTCCTCGCTCAGCGCGTAGGTCTCGTACACAGAGCCGTCGCCGAAGCCGATGCCGCCCCGGGGGACGGGGATGCGCTCGCCGTTCTCGTCGAGGACGTAGTTGCCGTCCGCGTCCTTCTGGTACTCGGTCTTCATGGCTTCCTCGAGCTTCTCGTTGTATACCGCGCGCAGCACGGGCAGGCCGTAGAGCGTGCGCTGGTAGTCGGCGGTCAGAAGCGTGCGCAGGAACTCCCAGGCGGCGTCCTTGTAGGCGCAGGTCCTGCTCATGGCGTAAGCCCCGTCGGCCAGATAGATCATGTTGCCCACGCCGTTGTTGGTGGGCCAGCCGATATAGGTGCTGTTGCCGCCGAAGTAGATGTCGTTGTAGAGCACGTCGTCGATGCTGTAGACGCCCGCCTGCATCAGCATCTGGCGGCCCTGGGCGATGCGGGTCGGCGCGCTTTCGTCCTCGGTCCACTCGTAGTTCTCCCAGTCAAATTCCGCCTGGAAGGAGTTGGCAAAGGTCAGCACCTCCACGAATTCCTCGCTGTCGAAGCTGCAGCTGCCGGTGTTCCAGTCCACAAAATCGTTCATGTCCAGGCTGACGAGGGTGTTGAGCACATTGTCGCGCGTGGTGTACTGATCCAGCGGGGTGCAGCCCTCCGGCATGGAGGCGAGCGCCTCACGGAACTGCTCGTAGTTCCAGCCCGGCTTGTCGCCCACGACGGAGGCCGCGCCGATCAGGCTCTGCACGGAGAAGCTGGGGCAGAGGCGGTAGAGACCGCCGTTGGCTTCCATGGCCTTGAGCACGGTGGGGAACAGATCCTCACGATCGAGCTCCTCATCCGCGTCCAGATAGGGGTACAGGTCCTCCAGCAGACCCTTGGCGGCCAGCTGGCTGTAGGGCAGACCGTTGAGGGACAGCAGGTCGGGCATCTTGCCGGAGAGGATCTCGGTGGTCAGCTTGGTAAGCCCCGCGGAGTAGTCCTCCTCGGTGTTGTACTCGGAGTAGTCGCGCAGCTCGATGCGGACCTTGTCGCTGCGGCGGTTGAAGTCGATGATCTTGTCGCTCATGTCGTAGTCGAGATACATGACGGCAAGGCTAAGCGTCTCCTTGTGAGGGAGCGTGTCGGCCGGGACTTTGCTGAGCGTGACGAACTCGGTGCGGTTGGCGTCGCCGCGGTAGTAGCTGAGCACGCCGGTGATCGTGCCGTCTTCGGCGATGTTCATGCCGTTCATGTAGTCGCCGTTGATGTCGCAGTTGATCCAGTTGAGGATCTTCTCGGTCTCGCCGGACTCAAGCCTGATGCCGTAAAGGAAGGAGCCGTTGCGGTAGCAGAGATCGTAGTCCCCGCCGCCGGGCAGCAGGTCATAGGCATTGGCGGGCAGAGGGATCTTCTCGCCCAGTACGCCGTTTTCCGCGTCGATCGTGCGAAGCTCCATCCCCGCGTTGCCCCAGACGGTCACACACGCGGTGCCGTCCTTGAGGCGGACCACGTTGTTGAGGGAGTCCTCGCTCTCAATGACGTAGGAGATGCTGCCGTCGGGCGCGAAGGCGATCAGAGTCGTATCGTAGGTGGCAAGATAGTTGCCCTTGCTGTCGCGGCAGAGGCTCGAGAAGCTGACGTAGGAATCGTCGCCGAGGTCGAAGGCGATGGGAGCGGAGCTGATCTCGCTGCCGTCGGCGGAGAGCGTGCGGATATAATAGCTGCGCTCATAGTGCCACTTGTCCCAGTTCTGATCGGCGTAGAGCTCCTCGGGGCTGCCGTCGAACCAGTTTTGATAGACGGCCTCGATCGCAGTCAGCTCGCCGCTGTCGTTGAGACCCACGACCATCAGATCGGAGCCGGAGCTGTAATTGGTGCGGTTCTCGCCGTCCTCCGGCGCGGGGAGCGGCTGGAAGCCCTCCAGCTTCTTCACCTTGCCGTCATTGGAGATGAAGAAAAGAGACGGGCCGTAGACGTCCAGCTGGCCCTCATATTCCAGCGTCTCGCCCTCGAAGAGCTCGCGCTCGCCGACCTTTTCGTAGGAGGTGGCGTAGATGCCGTCGGCCGTGAAGGCGCAGGGGTTATAGTGGCTGTCCTCGGGCGATTCGACGGGCGTAAATTCCGCCTTGTAGACGTAGTCGGTAACGGTGGCCTCGCTGTCCTTGCTGTCCTTGCTGTCCTTGCTTTCGGGCGTGGCTTCGCCCGTCTTGCCGCAGGCGGCCAGACTCAGCGCCATGGTCAGCGCAAGAACCAGGCACAGCAGAGCGCGGATGTTCTTTTTCATATTGTGTCCTCCTGTGAGATATATACCCATGCAGATCTCTGCATTTCGGTCGGGGAAGGATCCGCCGCGCCCGGAATAACCGGCGCCCTCGGCGAACCTGAGCGTATTATACCATATCATACAGCAAGTGTATCTTAAGATTCCTTAAATCTTTTTGCGGATGTTTGTTTTGGAAAACAATTGTGGTACAATGGCGCCAGAAAGCAAAGATGGAGGTCATTTTATGGCTGCTTTATCCCGTGTTCTCATCGTGGATGACGATCCGGATATCCGCAAGGTCCTCTCCCTTCTGTTAAAAGACAGCTATTTCGTGGCGGAGGCCGCCGACGGGGCCGAGGCCGTGAACTATATCCAGGCCAATCCCGACACCGATCTCGTGGTGCTGGACGTGATGATGCCCGGCATGGACGGGCTGGAGACCTGCGAGAAGCTGCGCGCCTTCTCCAACGCGCCGGTGCTGTTTCTGACGGCCAAGTCCGCCGAGCGCGACCGCGTGGCCGCCTATCAGAGCGGCGGGGACGATTTTCTGTCCAAGCCCTTCTCCCAGGCGGAGCTGCTGGCCAAGATCGGCTCGCTCCTGCGCCGCTATCAGCAGTACCGCGGCAAGCCCGCCTCCGTGCTGTCGATCGAGGGGCTGGAGATCGACCTGGCCTCCCACAGCGTCAAGGCCAACGGCAGGCCCGTCACGCTGACCGACACCGAATACGCCATTCTGGAGTATCTTGTGAAAAACCGGGGCAAGGTAGTCACCGCCGCGGAGCTCTATGAGGCCGTGTGGGAGGAAAAGTTCCTCTCCGGCTCGGGCAACACGGTGATGGTGCACGTGCTGAACGTGCGCCGCAAGATCGAGGAGAACCCGTCCAAGCCCAAGATCCTCCGCACGGTCTGGGGAAGGGGATACCAAATTGACTGAGCGATTTCGCCTGCCGCAGTCGCTGGACGCGAAGATGCTGTACATGCTGCTGCTGAGCCTGATCTGCGCCCTGCTCGTCTTCGCGGCGGCCTACGGCGCGGCGAGCCTCGCCCTTGAGCGGCTGTATCTGAGCCCGGACGCGGTGGCGTCCCGCCAGGCGGAGTACTACACGGACTTCGCGGGCTACGTCAGCGGCAACGAGGTCTCCGGGCGTGACAGCGCGGCCGTGGCCCGCTGGAACAACCGCAACGACTACGTGGCCGTGAGCGTGTACAGCCCCGAGGACTTGGGGCTCGATCCGCGCGCCGCACAGAGCAGGGGCGCGCGCCCGCAGTATTCGCCGATCTACGGCAAGCTCTACCCGATGCAGTTTGCGGACGGGCAGTTTTTCGTCGGCATCGAGGACAACAGCAGCGTCCGGGAGGACAACCTCAACCGCATCATCGCGATCCTGCTGGGGAGCCTGGCCTTCGTGGCCGTCATGTTCACCTATATCCGGCGCCTGTCCAACCGCATCATTCGCCTCTCCCGCGAGGCCGGGGCCATCGGCGGCGGCGATCTCGAGGCGCCGATCAACACCGCGGGCGTGGACGAGCTGAGCATGCTCGCCTCCGAGATCGACCACATGCGCGACGCCGTGATCGAGCGCATGTCCGGCGAGCGCCGGGCCTGGGAGGCCAACTCCGAGCTCATCACCGCCATCTCCCACGACATCCGTACGCCCATGACGAGCCTGCTGGGCTATCTGGAGCTGCTCAACGAGAGCGGCGACGCGGAGCGCAGCGCGCAGTTCGCCCGCTCGGCCTATGACAAGGCCGTGGAGCTGAAGGACCTGACGGACGAGCTGTTCAAGTACTTCCTGGTCTTCGGCCGCGCGGAGCTGCAGATGGACCGGGAGCGCTACGACGCGCGCCTGCTGCTCGAGCAGCTGCTGGGCGAGGCCGAGTTCGACCTGACGGACGCGGGCTTTACCGTGCGGCGCATCGAATTTGACGGCGAGTGCAGTGTGGAGGTCGACCCGCTCTATCTCAAGCGCGTGCTGGACAATCTGGTGTCCAACGCCAAGAAGTACGCAGACCCTGCCGAGCCGCTGATGATCGTGTCGGAGCTTGCGGACGGGGAGCTGTCGGTCACGGTGTCCAACACCGTCGGGAAAACGGCGCCGCGCGTGGAGAGCACCAAGATCGGCCTGCGCACCTGCGAGAAGATCATGCAGAGCATGCACGGCCGCTTCGAGACCCGGCGGGACGGGGAGCATTTCGCCGCGGAGTTCGTGCTGCCGGCGATCGAAGGATAAAAAGCTGTTCATTCGGAACATGGGGCATGCCCGGCATGCTCCATGTTTCGTTTCACGGTCCGTGAGCTATTGACCGCGAATGGATTTGATGATAAAATACCATGGTTATATTATGGAATAGGTATGGACTGCTATGTGGATCGCCGATCAATGGAAAGATTTTGAAGTGCTCGACTGCTCCCGCGGGGAGAAGCTGGAGCGCTGGGGGGACTTTTATCTGGTCCGCCCCGACCCGCAGGCCATCTGGAACACGCCGCGCCGCAATCCCCACTGGAACGACCGCGACGCGCGCTATCGCCGCAGCGAGAGCGGCGGCGGCAGCTGGGACAAGGGGAGCCTCCCCGCCGAGTGGAGCATCCGCTATAAGGAGCTCAGGTTCCACGTCAAGCCCATGAACTTCAAGCACACCGGCCTCTTCCCCGAGCAGGCCGCGAACTGGGACTGGGCCATGGCGAAGATCCGCACGGCCGGCCGGCCGGTCAGCGTGCTGAACCTCTTCGCCTATACCGGCGGGGCGACGGTCGCCTGCGCAAAGGCGGGGGCCTCCGTCTGCCATGTGGACGCGGCGAAGGGCATGGTCGCCTGGGGCAGGGAGAACGCCGCGGCCTCCGGGCTGAACGACGCGCCGATCCGCTGGATCGTGGACGACTGCGCCAAGTTCGTCGAGCGGGAGATCCGCCGCGGCCACCGCTACGACGCGATCATCATGGACCCGCCCTCCTACGGGCGCGGCCCCGGCGGCGAGGTGTGGAAGCTGGAGCAGAATCTCTGGCCCTTCGTCTCCCTCTGCGCGGGGGTGCTGTCCGACGAGCCGCTCTTCGCGCTCATCAACTCCTATACCACGGGCCTGTCCCCGTCGGTGCTGAGCTATGTGACCGAGAGCATCTTCACTAAAAAGTTCGGCGGCCGCTCCGACAGTCAGGAGCTGGCCCTGCCCGTGACCGATACCGGCCTGTACCTGCCCTGCGGGGCAAGCTGCCGCTGGGAAAGCTGACGGGCGCTGCCGGGGGCAGAAGAAGCCGGGCAGCTTTCTCCGCAGCCGCGCCTTTGGCGGGCGGAAGCGCATAAGCGACGCCCGGGAATGGCAAATGCGGCAAGGCGGCAAACGCGAAAGATTGCACAGACTGATGATCCCTCAGTCACGGCGGAGCCGTGACAGCTCCCCTTTCAGGGGAGCCTGAAAGGAAATTCATGAGCATTATCGAGTTTCAAAACGTTCATTTCACTTACCCGGACGCAAAGCATGAAAGCCTCTGCGGCGTCGATCTTGCGATCGAGGAGGGGAGCTTCGTGGCCGTGCTGGGGCACAACGGCTCCGGCAAGTCCACGCTGGCAAAGCACATGAACGCCATCCTCCTGCCCACCGAGGGCCGCGTGCTGGTGGACGGGATCGATACCGCCGACGACAGGCGGCTCATGCAGGTGCGGCGCAGCGTGGGCATGGTCTTCCAGAACCCGGACAACCAGATCGTCGCGAACGTCGTGGAGGAGGACGTGGCCTTCGCCCCGGAAAACCTCGGCGTGCCGCCCGCGGAGATCCGGGAGCGCGTCGATAACGCGCTCAAAACCGTCGGGATGTATGAGTTCCGGCAGCACGCGCCGCACCTGCTCTCCGGCGGGCAGAAGCAGCGCGTGGCCATCGCGGGCGTGATCGCGATGCAGCCGCGCATCATCGTCCTCGACGAGCCGACCGCCATGCTCGACCCCCAGGGCCGGCAGGAGGTCATCTCCACGGTGACGCGCCTGTGCCGCGAGCGGGGCATGACCGTGGTGCTCATCACGCACCACATGGAGGAGTGCATCGGCGCGGACCGGCTGGTCGTCATGTCCTACGGAAAGATCGCCGCCGACGGCACGCCGGGAGAGGTCTTCTCCCGGGTGGAGCTGATGGAGCGCGAGGGGCTGGACGTGCCCGAGACCACGCGCCTGTGCTGGGACCTGAACCAGGCGGGGCTCGCGCTGCCGCTCGACAGCCTGGACGCGGAGAGCTGCGCCGAGAATATCTGCAAAGCATAAAACCAGCCTTCACCGTTTCGACGGGAGGGACCGGAAGGAACAGAAGCCTATGTCTGTCATCACCGTGGAGGAGCTGCGCCATACCTACAGCGCGGGGACTCCGTTCGAAAAAACCGCCATAGAGAACATCAGCCTGGAGATCCCGCAGGGCCAGTTCGTGGGCATCCTCGGTCACACGGGCTCGGGGAAGTCCACCTTCATCCAGCATCTCAACGCCCTGCTGCAGCCGACGGGCGGACGGGTCCTGCTCGACGGGGAGAATATCAACAGGGACAAGAAGAGCCGCCACGACGTCAAGTGGAAGGTCGGCCTCGTGTTCCAGTACCCCGAATACCAGCTCTTCGAGGAGACCGTCTTCGCCGACATCGCCTTCGGGCCGAAGAACATGGGATTGAGCAGGGAGGAGATCGACGAGCGCGTGCGCGAGGCCGCGGGTTTCGTGGGCGTGGAGGAGAAGCTCTTCGAGCGCTCCCCGCTGGAGCTCTCCGGCGGGCAGAAGCGCCGCGTCGCGATCGCGGGCGTGATTGCCATGCGCCCGGGCGTGCTGATCCTGGACGAGCCCACCGCGGGCCTCGACCCCTCGGGCAGCCGGAAGATCATGGACAACATCCGCCGCTACCGCGAGAAGAGCGGCGCCACCGTCATCATCGTCAGCCACAACATGGACGACGCGGCCCGGCTCACCGAGCGCCTGATCGTCTTCGATCACGGGCACATCGCCATGGACGGCACGCCGGAGGAGGTCTTCTCCCGGCCGCAGGAGCTGATCGACATCGGCCTCAACGTCCCGCAGGCCACGGCGCTGGCCATGGCCCTGCGCCGCAGGGGCATGGCGCTGCCCGGCGCGATCTTCACCCATGAGCAGCTGCTGGCCGCCGTAAAGCAGGCAAAGGGGGTGGCCGCATGCTGAAGGACATCACCCTCGGCCAGTATTTCCCGGGCGATACCGTCGCGCACCGGCTGGACCCGCGCACCAAGCTGATTTTGGTGCTGCTGTATATCGTGGCCCTGTTTCAGGCCGAAGGCTGGATCGGCTACGGCATGGTGCTGCTGACAACGGCCCTTTGCATGGCCGTGTCGCACATCCGGGCGAAGAACATCTTCAAGGGCTTAAAGCCCATGCTCTTCATCATCGCGCTGACGGCGCTGCTGAACCTTTTCTATACCACGGGCACGCCCATCGTCCCCGGATGGATCATCACCTGGGAGGGCATCGAGCGCGCCGTGAAGATGATGCTGCGCATCACGCTGCTGATTGCGGGCACCTTCCTGCTGACCTGCACCACCAGCCCCATGGCCCTGACCGACGGGCTGGAGAACCTGCTCAACCCCCTCAAAAAGCTGCATGTGCCGGTGCACGAGATGACGATCATGATGTCCATGGCGCTGCGCTTCATCCCCACGCTCATCGAGGAGACGGACAAGATCATGTCCGCCCAGAAGGCCCGCGGCGCGGACTTTGAAAACGGCAACCTGATCCAGCGCGCCCGCGCGCTGCTGCCGATCCTGGTGCCGCTGTTCGTGTCGGCCTTCCGCCGCGCGGACGAGCTGGCGGTGGCGATGGAGAGCCGCTGCTACCACGGCGGCGAGGGGCGCACCCGCATGAAGCAGCTTCGTATGGCTTCCCGCGACTGGATCGCCCTCGCGCTGGGCGTGCTGCTGCTGGCGGCCGTGATCGTGCTCAAACGCTTCGGACTGTGAGAGATGTCCACCGTAGGGACGAGCAGTGCTCGTCCGCGGTTTCGCATAACGCACAGGCGGACGACCGGTGGTCGTCCCTACGGAAGGGACTGTAGCTTTTAGCGCTTAGCCTTTAGCGCCTGGCGCTTAGGAGAGACGTTCATCCGGGAACTGATAAAACTATGAGAAACATCGCTTTGCGCCTGAGTTACGATGGCTCGAACTACCACGGCTGGCAGGTGCAGAAAAACGAGATCAGCGTGGCCGAGACGCTGGAGACCGCGCTCACAAAGGTCTGCGGGCATCCGGTGAAGACCGTGGGCTGCGGCCGGACGGATGCGGGCGTGCACGCGCTGCGCTACTGCGCAAACTTCCGCTCGGACTGCCGCATCCCCATCGAGCGCATGGCGCTGGCGGTCAACTCCCGCCTGCCCATGGACATCGCGGTCGAGGACGCGGTCGAGGCGCCGGAGGATTTCAACGCCATCGGCTCCTGCATAAAAAAGGAATATATCTATAAAATACACAATAGCAATATTCGGGACCCCTTCCTGCAGAACCGCGTCTGCTTCTATCCGCAGGATCTGGATATGCGCCGGATGCAGGCGGCGGCCCGCGCCTTTGAAGGCAGGCACGATTTCCGCGCCGTGCGCAGCGTGGGCACCGAGACGAAGACCACCGTGCGCACCGTGTACTTCTGCCGCGCGGAAAAGGAGGGGGACATGATCACGGTCTCCATCTGCGCCGACGGCTTTCTGTACAACATGTGCCGCGCCATGGTCGGCACGATGATCTACGCCTCCTACGGAAAGCTCCGGCCCGAGGAGATCCCGGAGCTGCTCGAAAAGGGCGACCGGCGCCTGACCGGCCCCACGATGCCGCCCCAGGGCCTGTACCTCAACAGGATATGGTATGATGGGACCGTGGGAGAAATGATGGCAAGATAAAACAGTTTATTTGTTCACAAATACATGCTACAATACGGTGTACACATGAGGGGCGCGGCGCCCGCCGCGTCAGACAGGTGAAATTGCAATGATAAGACTGATCATAGATATCGTACTGCTGGTGATCGTAGGGCTCTGTACCTGGGGCGGCTACCGGCGCGGGCTGATCGGCGGCGTCGCCGGCATCCTCGCCATCGTGATCGCCCTCTTCGGCGGCAGCCTGCTGTCCTCCGCCTACTCGCACGAGGTGGTGCCCGCGCTGCAGCCATTTGTGGACGGCTTCATCAGCTCCCAGAAGACGAGGGACGGCGTGATGGAGCAGATGGGCTACGGCAGCAGCACGCTCTCGCTGGAGGACGTGCTGGTGCAGGACCCCTCGCTGCGCTATGACTACGCCTATGAGTGCTTCCGCACGGTGGGCTTCTATGACGCCCGCGCCGAGGAGCTCGGCGAGTGGGCGGTCGAGACCGCCGACGAGACCGGCATGAGCATGCAGAGCGCGGTGATCTCCACGCTGAGCGATACGATCGCCTATGTGGGCGGCCTCGTGGTCGCGTTCCTTTTGATCCTGATCGCGCTTGTGGCGATCGGCAACGTGGGCAACCTCTCCTTCCGGCTGCCGAATCTGGAGCTGCTGGACGAGATCGGCGGCGCGGTGCTTGGCTTTATCAAGGGCATGTTCTACTGCGTGCTGCTGTGCTGGCTGCTCAGCTTCTTCGGGATCCTGATCGGGAAGGACACCCTGGGCAGCACGACGCTGGCGCGCTTCTTCCTCGCGTTCCGCTTCATCACCAACAGCCTGCTGTAAGTATATTGAAAAAGCAATAACGTAAGGGCGGCCTTGCGGCCGCCCACTTTATAGTTTTCAGAATTCAGTTTTCAGTTTTCAGGAGAGACGATTTTTGAGCATCAGCGCCCTGTAAACTGAATACTGAAAACTGAAAACGCAGCCATCCCAAGGAGGTTCTATGCAAGCGACCATGTGCTCCCGCTGCGGCAAGAATGTAGCGGTCATCTTCATTACCAAAATCGAGGCGGGCCAGACGAAAAACGAGGGCCTGTGCCTCAAGTGCGCCCGCGAGCTGCATATCAAGCCCGTGGACGACATCATCAACAAAATGGGCATCTCCGACGAGGATCTCGAGAACCTCTCGGGCGAGATGATGAACGCCCTGAGCGGCGCCGAAGACCTGATGAACGTGGAGCCCGGCGGCGAAGGCGAGGAGGACGACGACGGCAAGACCGCCACCTTCCCCTTCCTCAACCGTCTTTTCGGCGGCCCCATGGGGCAGGGGAGCAATCCGCAGAACGAGCAGCGGCCCCGCAATGACGATCCCAAGCAGCCGCCCAAGCCCGCAAAGCGCAAATTCCTCGACAACTACTGCATCGACCTGACCGAGCGCGCCAGACAGGGCAAGCTCGACGCCATGGTCGGGCGGGAGGAGGAGCTGGAGCGCGTGATCCAGATCCTCAACCGCCGCCAGAAGAACAATCCCTGCCTGATCGGTGAGCCCGGCGTCGGCAAGACTGCCATCGCCGAGGGCCTGGCCCAGCGCATCGCCATGGGGAGCGTCCCCTACAAGCTGCAGAATAAGCAGGTCTTCCTGCTTGACCTGACCGCGCTGGTGGCGGGGACGCAGTTTCGCGGCCAGTTTGAGAGCCGCATGAAGGGCCTGATCGAGGAGATCCGCCGCGAGGGGAACATCATTCTGGTCATCGACGAGGTACACAACATCGTCGGCGCGGGCGACGCCGAGGGCAGCATGAACGCCGCCAACATCCTCAAGCCCGCCCTGTCGAGGGGCGAGATCCAGGTCATCGGCGCCACGACCTTCACCGAATACCGCAAGCACATCGAGAAGGATTCCGCGCTCGAGCGCCGTTTCCAGCCCGTCACGGTCAACGAGCCCTCCATCGACGACAGCATCGCCATCATGAAGGGCATCGCGCACTACTATGAGGAATACCACGGCGTGGAGATCTCCGACGAGATGTGCCGCCAGGCGGTGCTCCTCTCCGAGCGCTACATCACCGACCGCTTCCTGCCCGACAAGGCCATCGACCTGATCGATGAGGCCTGCTCCGACGTGAACCTCAAGGACGAGGGGATCAAGCGGAGAATGCTGGCCGAGCGCGATCTGGAGAACATCCGCTTCGAGCGCGAGGCGCTGATGAGCGACAGCAAGGAGACCGATCCGGAGAAGCTGGATCAGCGCTACGCCCGCATCGCCCAGCTTCGGAGCAAGGAGATCCAGCTCGAGCAGGAGCTGGAGGCGCTCAGAAGCGCCGGCCGGCCGAAGCTCAGGGTCGATAACCTGGCGCGGATCATCGAGCTGTGGACCAAGATCCCGGCCAGCTCCATCAAGGAGGATGAGCTGGAGCGGCTCGCGAAGCTCGACGAACGCCTCAAGGCCCACATCGTGGGCCAGGACGAGGCCGTCGACGCCGTCTGCGCCGCCATCCGCCGCAGCCGCGTGGGCCTCAAGGTCAAGCGCAAGCCCGTGTCCTTCATCTTTGTCGGCGGCACCGGCGTGGGCAAGACCGAGCTCGTCAAGCGTCTGGCAGCGGATATGTTCGACTCCCCGGAGAGCCTCATCCGGCTGGATATGTCCGAATTCATGGAGAAGTTCTCCGTCTCGCGCATCATCGGCTCGCCCCCGGGCTACGTCGGCTACGACGAGGCCGGGCAGCTGACCGAGAAGATCCGCCGCAAGCCCTACAGCGTGGTGCTCTTCGACGAGATCGAGAAGGCGCACCCGGACGTGATGAACATCCTGCTGCAGATCCTCGACGACGGACGCATCACCGATGCGCAGGGCCGCACGGTGAACTTTGAAAACACCATTATCATCATGACCACCAACGCCGGCTCCAACACCAAGACCGGCAGCGTGGGCTTCGGCGGCACGCTCAGCGACATGAGCCGCGAACGCGCGATGAAGGCCCTCGGCGAGTTCCTGCGGCCGGAGTTCATCAACCGCGTGGACGAGGTCGTTTGCTTCAACCAGCTCACGGAGGCCAATTTCCGCGGCATCGCCCTGCTCATGCTCGACGAGGTCAAGGACGTGCTCGCGGAAAAGAATCTGGAGCTTACCTGGGATGAGAGCCTCATCGACTACCTCGTGAAGAAGGGCTACTCCGTCACCTACGGCGCGAGGAATCTGCGCCGCCTCATCCAGAAGGAGATCGAGGACGAGATCGCCGCGGCGATGATCGCAAAGCGCAGCGAGGGCGTGAAGACCGTGGCCCTGTCCGCCGCGGAAGATAAAGTGGAGGTCACGTGCCGATGAGCCGCATCGAGATCATCCGGGGCGATATCACGAGACAGACCGCGGACGCCATCGTCAACGCCGCCAACTGCTCCCTGCTCGGGGGCGGCGGCGTGGACGGCGCGATCCACCGGGCCGCGGGGCCGGAGCTGCTGGCGGAATGCCGGACGCTGCACGGCTGCGAGACCGGGAAAGCCAAGATCACAAAGGGCTACCGCCTGCCCGCCAGATACGTCATCCACACGCCCGGCCCCGTCTGGCACGGCGGCGGCTATGGCGAAGAGGAGCTGCTGGCCTCCTGCTACCGCTCCTGCCTGGAGCTGGCGAGCGAGAACGGCTGCAGAACCGTGGATTTCCCCTCCATCAGCACCGGCGTCTATCATTTCCCGCTGGACAGGGCCGCGCGGATCGCCGTCGGAACGATCCGGGAATACCTGGACGGGCACGGCGAGATCGAGCGGGTGCGCATGGTCTGCTTTGACGCGCGCACCGAGGCCGCTTACGCCGGGGCGCTGGCGGAGCTCGGATGAGGACGCTGCTGGTCAGTGCCTGCCTGCTGGGCTTTGCGTGCAAATACAGCGGCGGCAGCAACGCCCTGCCGGAAGAGACGCTGGCGGCGCTGCGTGAGCGCTACCGCCTGATCCCGGTCTGCCCCGAATGCGCGGGCGGCCTGCCCGTACCGCGGACGAGCGCGGAACGGCAGGGGAGATGGGTCACGGATCGCGACGGCAGGGACGTGACGGCGCAGTTTGAAAAGGGCGCGCTGGTCGCGCTGCGGCTCGCGCGGCTGTTCGGCTGCGGGGAGGCGCTGCTTAAAGAGCGCAGTCCCTCCTGCGGCAGCGGGGAGATCTACGACGGGAGCTTTCGCGGCAGGCTCGTCCCCGGCTACGGCACGGCGGCGGAGCTGCTGCGGGAGGCGGGGATCGCGGTATACGGAGAGAGCGCGATTGCAAAGCTACTGTGAAAAAGCGGGACGCAGCAAATACCGTAGGGACGACCATCGGTCGTCCGCGCGGCATGGGATGCTTTCCCACATGAAAGGAGGGCGAATTCGTACAGCTTGCGAATTCGCCCTCCTTTTTGCCGGGTTGTATTCTTTGCGGACGAGCAATGCTCGTCCCTACGATGAAAGGTCCCGTTTATACCAGCTTTCCGCTGCCGTCCAGATAGACGACCGGCGCCATGCCTGTGACCAGCAGCACCATGTCGGCGTCGTCGGTGGAGGCTTCGGCGCGGGCATAGACCCGGCGCAGCTCCAGACGGCCGCTGATATTGCCGGATACCGCGGCCAGAGGCATCTGCGTTCGGATGGAATCGCGCAGCCGCTCGCAGAAGCGCTCCCCGTCCGCGACGGTGCCGAGGGGGACGCCGTTGACATAGACCGCGTCCGCCAGCGTGATACCGGAGACCGGGCGCAGCAGCGCGGCCGTCAGAGCCGGGATGTCGTCCCCGGCGGGACGCAGCTTCAGACGCAGCCGACGCTCGAGGGCAGGCATCTTCGCCTCATAGCGCAGGATCTCCCCGGCGGCCTCCTCGGCGGCCCGCAGGCCCTGCCGCAGCGCAGCGGCGCTGTAGCAGCCGGGGAGCTCCGCGCCCTCCACAGAGACCCGATACTGCGGATGCAGATGCGCGCCCAGCAGCGCCAGCAGCGCCAGAACAAGGAGAACGCCGCGTGCTTTCCTCATCGAATACCACCTCCGCTGGTTAACATAATTCATTTCCCGGCGGGCGTCAAGGCATTCGACAAAAGAAGAGATAATAGTTTTCAGTTTTCAGTTTTCAGCTTTCAGTCTTCAGCTTTCAGTTTTCAGTTTTATGGAGGCGGGGACTCGTCCGGGGAGGCCGTGAGGACGCTGACCTCATAGGCGGTGCGCTCGATCGGGCCGCTCTCGGTGTTTTTGAGATAGCGGCGGCTCTGCACCCGGCCCTCGAGGCGCAGCCTGTCGCCCACCTGCCAGCGCCCGGCCTGCCGGGCCAGAGAGCCCCAGCAGATGCAAGGCAGATAGTCCGAGCGCCCGTACGGGCGGTTCACGGCCAGCATCAGGTCGCAGATATCCCGGCCCAGAGGCGTCTGGCGCAGGGTCGGCGGCTTGCAGAGCGTGCCGCGCAGGAAGAGGCGGTTTTCATCCTCGGCGTCAGTGAAGCGCAGTTCGCGCGCAAAGGCGCTGATGACGAGCTTTGCGCCGCTGCCGCTGCGGTTGTTGAAGCTGCGCAGCTCACCGACCAGCTGCAGCTTGCCCGCATCCTGCAGCGCGAGCGTATCCAGAAGCCGGCGGCGGGCGACCACGTTCAGCAGGTCCGCCGTGCCGGAGAGGCGGCGCACCGAGAGCGGGAAGCGCCAGAATTCCACGCCGCGGCTGCTGTGGGACCAGACCGGCGCGCCGGCCGGCGTGCCGCAGAGCTGCAGATAGTTGCTTTCCGGGATCATGTCCATGCTTGAGGCTCCTTTGTTGAGATGTTCCAGTCTATTCGCCGCGGGCTCTTGAATATGCGTCGCAGAAAGGATATAATGAACCCATCATAGAAAAAGGAGACTTCCCATGGAAATCAAAGATATTCTGGAAAAATGCGACCATACTCTGCTGCGCGTGGACTGTACGAGCGAGGAGATCCGCAAGCTCTGCGATCAGGCGATCAAATACAACTGCGCCTCCGTCTGCATCCCGCCCTGCCATGTGGCGGGCGCCAAACGCTACGTGGGCGACAGGATGAAGATCTGCACGGTCATCGGCTTCCCCAACGGCTACAACACCAGCGCGGTCAAGGCCTTCGAGGCCGCCGACGCCGTCAAAAACGGCGCGGACGAGGTGGACATGGTCATCAACCTCTCCATGGTCAAGGACGGCTGCTGGGATCTGGTGGCGAAGGACATCAAGGCCGTGGCCGACGCCGTGCCGGATACGCTGCTGAAGGTCATCATCGAGTGCTGCCTGCTGACCGATGAGGAGAAGATCAAAATGTGCGAGATCGTGACGGCCTGCGGCGCGGAGTACATCAAGACCTCCACAGGCTTTTCCAAGGGCGGCGCGACCCGCGAGGACGTCAAGCTCATGCGCGAGCACTGCCCCGGCTTTGTCAAGGTCAAGGCGGCGGGCGGCATCTCCTCCCTGCAGGATGCGGAGGACTTCATCGCGCTCGGCGCAGAACGCCTGGGCACCAGCCGCATCGTGAAGCTCGCCATGGAGATGGAGAACGCCGAGGGCGCGCCGGACGAGAAGTACTGAGCATACGCGCGGCGGGAAAGGCATAAACTAAGCGGCGGGCGGCCGACAGCCGCCTCTGCGGACCCTTTTTCAGAAAAAACGCAAAAGTGCTTGACAAAGCGGGGAAAGACTGCTATATTATCAGAGCTAAAACAAAGAAGGTGCGGCATCCCCGTCCTCACCCGGCGGCCATGAGTCGGCTCGGGTCAATAAGAGCAGCGCCCCGGAAGGGGACTTACGTTGTTTTTGTGCGCGGATGCTGTGCGTCCGCGCTTTTATTTTTCGGAGGTGTTTCTCATCGCAAACGCGGCTCATCAGATCAACGAAGAGATCCTTGACAGGGAAGTGCGCCTGATCGGCGACGACGGAGAACAGCTGGGCATCATGTCGTCCGCTGAGGCTCTGAAGATCGCGGAGGAGCGCGAGCTCGACCTGGTCAAGATCGCTCCGGGCTCCAATCCCCCCGTCTGCAGGATCATGGATTACGGCAAGTACCGCTTCGAGCAGACCAAGAAGGAGAAGGAAGCCAAGAAGAATCAGCGCGTGATCGAGATCAAGGAGATCCGCATGTCTCCCGGTATCGACACCAACGACTTCAACACCAAGCTGAAAAACGGCCAGAAGTTCCTGGCGGACGGAAACAGGCTCAAGGTCTCCGTGCGCTTCCGCGGCCGGGAGATGGCACACACCGAGATCGGCGCCCAGCTGCTCAAGGACTTTGCGGCCCAGTGCGCGGACATCGCCAATATGGACAAAGCACCCAAGCTTGAGGGGCGGAACATGTCCGTGTTCCTGTCTCCCAAGCCCGTCACGCCGGCGAAGAAGCCGGCAAAGCCCAAAGCGCCCAAGGCTCCCGAGGCCGAAGGCTGAAATACGTAAAGGAGAAATCATCATGCCCAAACTGAAGACCCACAGCGGTGCCAAGAAGAGATTCAATCTCACCAAGACCGGCAAAGTGAAGCGCGCCCACGCGTTCAAGAGCCATATCCTCACCAAGAAGGACACCAAGCGTTGCCGCCGTCTGCGCTCCGAGACCTACGCCGACGTGACCAACGAAGCTACCATCAAGAAAATGATCCCTTACAAATAAGGGCTGACGCGAAATAGGAGGATATACAAATGGCAAGAGTTAAAGGCGCAATGATGACCCGCAAGCACCGGAACAAGGTTCTGGGCCTGGCCAAGGGTTACTGGGGCAACAAGTCCCGTCACTATAAGATGGCCAACGAGCAGCTGATGAAGTCCGGCCGCTATGCTTACGTCGGCCGCAAGCAGAAGAAGCGCGACTTCCGCAAGCTGTGGATCACCCGCATCAGCGCGGGCTGCAAGGCCAACGGCATGAACTACTCCAGCTTCATGCACGGTCTGAAGATGGCCGGCATCGACATGAACCGCAAGATGCTCTCCGAGACTGCGATCCATGATCCCGCCGCCTTCACCGCCCTGTGCGACACCGCGAAGAACGCCGTCAAGGCCTGATTGCAACAGAAAGAAACACAAAACCGCCGCCCGGCAGGGCGGCGGTTTTGGCGTGTTTTGACAAACGGATACGCAATGCTACACGATGTACTTCTGCTGGCGGAAGGCGAGGGGAGTAATGCCCTCGAGCTGCTTGAAGACACGGATGAAATAGCTGCTGTCCATAAAGCCCAGCTCCTCGCTGATCTCGTTGACGCTTTTTCCTGTGCCGCGCAGCAGCTCCTTGGCCCAGATGATTTTTTGACGCTTGACGAAGTCGGTATAATTCTCGCCGGTCTCACGCAGGAAAAGCTTGGAAAAATAGCTGCCGCTGAGATGGCAGAGCTCCGCCATCTGCCCCATGCGCACCATCTCGCCGCGATGCGCGAAGATGTAAGCGAGGGCGGGGTAGACAGGGCTGTCCTCGGTTACGGGGAGACTGCTGTCCGCGGGGGCGGTCTCGCTTTCGGTGCTGGCGCGCCAGTTGAGGCTCGGCGGCAGGCCGCGCTTCATGACCCACTCGTCCGCAAGGCGTTCGCTGCGGTTCTGGACGACGCGGCCGACGATGTAGCGGACTATGGCGTTGATGAGGTCGGCGATCTCGACGATGCGGCTGTATTCCATCTCCGGCAGCTGCCGGTATTTTTCCAGCAGATCCTCACGGGCGTCGGCCTCCTCGGCGCGGAAGGAGCTGATCTCGCTGACGAGGCGGCGCACCTCGCCGTCCCGGTCGCCGTCCGGCAGGCGCACCTGCCCGAACATCACCGCGCCGAGATACTGCTCGCCCACCACGATGGGAACGGCCACGTCCACGATGCCGCAGTGGCACAGGTAGATGAAGGGGCGGCCCAGACGCACCGCCTCAAGCCCCGCCAGCGCGTCGCAGCGGTAGCAGCGCTTGCAGGAGACCGGGTTTTCCCGGATCACGGTGCAGAAAGCCGTTCTTCCGCTGTGCTTGGTCACGGGGCTGCCCTTGTAGTCGATCGTGATGATCGCCGTCCGCGTCAGGGAGGCGAGCTCATCCTGCACCGGCTCCCAGCGGGCCACGTCGAGCAGGGCTTTCAGATCATAGTCGGAACTGCTGACAGCCATATGCGCTCCTTTCTCCCGGATAGGGAACAACAAAAAACATTTCGCAGAATATATTTCTATCGTATATGATACACCGTCATCATTTTCCTGTCTACTGACAAAAATTCACAAGATAATAGTATTTTCTTTGTATAAGCCGCACAGCGCTAAAGCGTTGCCAAAAAAATACGATTATAGTATAATTTTACTATACATCACGGAAGGGAACGAGGAACATTGACGGAAACCGCTTGGATGGGTCGTTATCGGCAGCTGATCGCAACCATTGTCCTGCATGGCAACAACGTCTCGCGCGTGATGCCCCTGCGCACCCCCATGCTCGACGGGATCGCACTCAACCAGCCGGAATGGCAGATCCTTGAGTACCTGCTGGAAAACGAACAGGACGACAAATGCATGAACCGCATCTCGGAACGGCTCGGCATTCCCCAGAGCTCGCTGTCCAAGGCCGTCAAGAACCTGTGCCGCTTCGGCCTGGTGGAGCGCTTCCGACAGGGCGGGAACCGCAAAAACGTGATCCTTCACCCGACGGAGAAGGGACGCGAGCTGTACCGCGCCTTTGTGCCCGGCATGATCGACGGCTGCTTCGCCGGTTTTTTCCAGGCGCTCGACGGCATTTCGGATGCAGACCTCGCCGCCTTCACGGAGGCGATGCGGCGGCTCACGCAGGGGATGGAAAAACAGACCGATCCCGCTCCGCTGGTCCCGCTGGAATAACACGGATAAAACCTCTCTATCCTGCACAAAAACCGGACATGGTTTTTGTGCAGGATTTTTTTGTGTCAAACGTTACGACAAAAATGTCCAATTTGTCAAAATAATGCTTCAAAAAATTGCAGAATCGAGTCGAAGAATTCAAATGACAAGCACAGACAATCCTTGTATGATTTAACCAGACAGAGTGAAAAAGAGTATTCAATTTTCACTCAAATTCGGTAAAATCACCAAAAGCGGGACGCGAGACCGGTAAACGGCGGCTCGCAGTCCCTGCCGGCGGTGGGACAAACAGGGAAAAGAAAGGAGAAAAAGATGAAAAACAAGAAAGGCGCAAAATTCTGGTTGGCGATCGCGCTCATCATCTGTCTGATCAGCTCGATCGGCGCGTCCGTCGCACAGACGGACGGTGGTTTTATCAAGTATCACGACGTAACCTTCGTCACCCAGAGCGGACATGAGCTGGACGCACTCCTGCTCGTGCCGGAAACCGCGACCGCCGAGAACCCCGCCCCCGCGATCGTCTGCTCCCACGGCTGGTACAACAACCGCGAGATGCAGGATCTGAACTATGTGGAGTACGCCCGCCGCGGCTTCGTGGTCATCTCGATCAGCATGTACGGCCACGGCGACTCCGAGGTCATCGCGAACAACACCTGGTGGGACGACGAGAACAATGCCAACGGCCTCTATGATGCGGTCAAGTATCTGGCCGAGCTGCCCTTCGTCGACGCCTCCCGCATCGGCGTGACCGGCCACTCCAACGGTGCCCGCGCCAGCCGCGAGGCCATGCTGCAGGACTATGACGGCCTGATCGCCGCCGCGCTGCTCGTCTCCAACGACTCCGTCTATTACGACGCGGACGGCAACTACGCCAACCCCTTCGGCAGCAGGGATGTGGGCATCGTCGCCTGCCAGTACGACGAGTTCTTCCACCGTGTGACGAAAGAAGACGGCAGCAAGACGCCTCCGCGGGAGTACATCAATCAGGTCACCGCGCAGTCCTTCCTGAACTTCGGCGAGGACCCCGCCGGTCAGGAGGCCCGCGAGAGCTACACCTACTACAGCAAGGATATCGACGGAGAGAGCGCTCTGCGCATCATCTTCAACCCGGCCATCACGCACCCCTGGGCGCACTTCTCGGCGCACGTCGTCGCCATGAGCATGGACTTCTTTGACAAGGCGCTCGACGCTCCGATCAAGCTCAACATCAACAACCAAATCTGGCAGTGGAAGGCCTTCTTCAACGCGCTGGGCCTGCTGGGCTTCTTCATGTTCCTGATCTACTGTGCCATCGCGCTGACCGAGACCCCGTACTTTGCGGAGCTGGCCGCTACCGAGGAGGTCAAGCCGCTGCCCGCGCCGAAGGGCAAGGGCCAGTACTGGTACTGGGGCGGCTTCGCGGTCTGCACGCTCTTTGCCATCATCGCCTACCCGGGCATCTATAAGTGGTGCAACACTCACCGGCCCGACTTCTTCCCTCAGGCGCCCACCTTCTACATCGGCATGTGGACCTTCCTGTGCGGCCTGTTCACGCTGATCGTGCTTGCGGTGAGCTACTTCTGCTTCAGCAGGAAGAACGGCCTCGACCCCGTTGAGCGCGGCATCAAGATGAGCGGGCGGAAGCTCTGGAAGACCATCGTGCTGTCTCTGACCGTGGCGGTCTCCGCCTACGCGCTGGTGTTCCTGTCCGACTACCTGTTCAAGACCGACTTCCGCCTCTGGTGCTTCTCCACGATCCGCGCCTTCCAGCCGATGCACTTCAAGGTGATCTGGCGCTATCTGATCCTGTGGCTGACCTATTACATCGCCCTGTCCCTGGCCACCAACTGCTTCAACTTCAACGACATGGGCGGCAGGAAGGGCTGGCTGAGCACGATCATCCAGATGTTCTTCGTCTTCATCGGGCCGGAGATCATGATCGGCGTGCAGTACATCACCTTCTTCAACAAGGGCTTCATGTGGACCGAGCTCACCGGCAAGGGCGGCAGCATCATCGGCATCTGGCTGTATCCCATCGTCTTTATCCTTCCGGTCGCGGCCTTTATCTGCAACAAGATCTACCGCAAGACCAAAAATCCCTATATCGGAGGCATCATCATGGGCGTGATCGCCTGCGTGATCTCCGTCACCAACACGCTTACCCTCGGCTGATCCCCCTCCCTCTCTTTTCCGGGCCGCCGCATTTGCGGCGGCCCCTTTCCTGTACGGTTCCTCCGTACTTCGGGCCGGGCGGCGGCAGATTGAAGTTGCAAATCCGGCGCGAGTATAGTAAACTTAAAGCAGTATAAGCAAAAAACTTTTCAGGAGGTTTTCCGTCAATGATCCTCAACACCGCCCAATATCTGGGACCCTGCGCCTGCGGGCGCGACCATGAGCTGCGCACCAAGCTGGTCGTATGCGAATACGGCGCGCTGGCAAAATTCGACAAGTATATGGAGGACGCGGGGCTGTCCGGCTACCGCACCGTTATCTACGACACCAACACCTACAATCTGCCCGGCATGGTACACGTCCGGGCCGACCAGGAGATCGTGCTGGAGGCCAAGGGCCTGCACAGCGAGAAGGGCCTGATCGAGGACTGCATGAAGCGCTTCGAGCGCACGCCCGACTACGTGGTGGTCGTGGGCGGCGGCACGCTGATGGACTTCGGCCGCTACAGCGCCTGGAAGCTGGGCATCCCCTTCGTCGCCATCCCCACCATCGTCTCCTCCGACGGCTTCACGGCCGACATCTGCTCCATCATCATCGACGGTCAGAAGAAGTCCATCCCCATGCAGGCGGCCGACGCCGTCATCTGCGACATCGGCATCGTCGCCGGCGCGCCGCGCTTCCTGACCATCGCGGGCGTGCAGGACATCATGGCGAAGGTCGTCTCCATCGCCGACTGGAAGATCGCCTCGCTGGTCTCCGGCGAGTACTTCTGCCAGAAGGTCTGCGATATGGCGCAGGAGGCGCTGGACCTGATGACGAAATGCGCCTATGACCTGAAGGCCGGCAAGGAGCCGGATATCGAGACCATGGCCTACACGCAGATGCTCTCGGGCCTGACGATGCAGATCCTCTCCAATTCCCGCGCCGCCTCCGGCGCCGAGCATCTGGTCGCCCATCTGGTGGAAATGAAGCCCCGCGGCTTCGAGAACGCCCACGGCCTGCACGGCGAGTGCGTCGGCGTGGGGACGCTGATGGTGGCGCAGGCCTACCACAAGCTGGCCGAGCGGGAGAGCATCGAGGTCAAGCCCTTCACGCCCATCGACGAGGAGTGGGTGCGCTGGGAGTTCGGCGATCTGGCCGACGGCATCCTGAAGGAGAACGAAAACGACGTGCTCGCGACCTTCCCGCCCGAGAACATCAAGAAGCACTGGCAGGAGATCCGCGAGATCATCGCGCAGATCCCGAGCTACGAGGAGCTGCTTGAGCTCTATACCGCCATCGGCGCCAAGCACTCGCTCGAGGAGTTAGGCATCGACCCGGCGGTGAAGGACAGCTTCCTCGACATCTCCAGCGCGATCCGCAATCGCCTGACGCTGGCGAGAATGACGCGGCTTATCGTTTGACCGCAGAGGCGGACGGTATCCGCCCGCCGCGGGCGGCTGATCGCGTCAGAATAAGGCCAATTGGTCAGGCAACCGCCTTGGGGCGGCTGCCTCGACCGATGACCTTATTCTTCCTTTCCAAATTGAACCCGCTTCCGCTGGGCTTCAATTTGGGAAACAATGAAAGGGGATTGAAAATATGAAATATATCATGGCGCTGGATCAGGGGACGACGAGCTCCCGCTGCATCCTGTTCGATAAATCCGGCAACATCTGCGCCGTGGTCAACAAAGAGTTCCGCCAGATCTTCCCGCATCCCGGCTGGGTCGAACATGACGCGAACGAGATCTGGGACACGACCTATGAGGTCGCCCACGCCGCCATGGAAAAGCTCGGCGTTCAGGCGATCGATATCGCCGCCATCGGCATCACCAACCAGCGCGAGACCACGGTGGTCTGGGACAAGGAGACCGGCGAGCCCATTGCCAACGCCATCGTCTGGCAGTGCCGCCGCACCTCGGATATCATCGACAAGCTGGTGGCCGACGGCTACGGCGACATGATCCGCGAAAAGACCGGCCTTGTGCCCGACGCCTACTTCTCCGGCTCCAAGATCCAGTGGCTGCTGGACAATGTCCCCGGCGCGCGCCGGCGGGCGGAGGCGGGCAAGCTTCTCTTCGGCACCATCGACACCTGGCTCATCTACAAGCTGACCGGCGGCAGAGTGCACGTCACCGACTACACCAACGCCAGCCGCACGATGATCTTCAATATCCACACCCTGCAGTGGGACGAGAAGCTGCTCAGGCTCCTGCGCATCCCCAAATCCATGCTGCCTGAGGTCAAGCCCTCCTCCTGCGTCTACGGCAAGACCGAGTTTGAGATATTCGGCGGAGAGATCCCCATCGCGGGCGCCGCGGGCGACCAGCAGTGCGCGCTGTTCGGCCAGTGCTGCTTTGAGCCGGGCACCATGAAGAACACCTACGGCACGGGCTGCTTCCTGCTGATGAACACCGGCACGGAGCCGGTCGCGAGCAAGAACGGCCTCGTTACGACGATCGCCGCCTCCACCGGCGATGAGGTCCAGTACGCGCTTGAGGGCAGCATTTTCGTCGCCGGCGCCGCCATCCAGTGGCTGCGCGACCAGTTGGGCGTGCTCACCTCCGCCAAGGAGAGCCTGCAGTACGCCGAGAAGGTGCCCGATACGGCGGGCGGCTATGTCGTCCCGGCCTTTACGGGCCTCGGCGCGCCCTTCTGGAGCCAGCGCGCCCGCGGCTGCGTGGTGGGCCTTACCCGCGGCTTCAGCCGGGCCCATCTGGTCCGCGCGACGCTGGAGAGCCTCGCGTATCAGACGCACGACATCGTCCGCGCCATGGAGCGCGACTCCGGCATCCCCATCGCGGAGCTGAAGGTGGACGGCGGCGCCTCCGCGAATAACTTCCTGATGCAGTTCCAGAGCGATATCGTCGGCTGCGACGTCTACCGCCCGCGCTGCATCGAGACGACCGCCCTGGGCGCGGCGTATCTCGCGGGTCTCGCCGTGGGCTACTGGAAGAGCCTGGAGGATGTGAAGAACAACTGGGCCGTGGACCGCGTGTTCACCGCCGAGATGGACGAGGGAAAGCGGAAAGCGCTGCTGCACGGCTGGAGCAAGGCCGTCAAGTGCGCCCTGATGTGGGGAGAAGAATAGTAGGCCTTGCGTGCCGTAGGGGCTGTTATTAACCGCCCGGCGGCACAAGCCCGGAGGAACGAACAGAGCCCCGGCAAATACGCACAGGGCTGCGAGTTCGCCCCGAACATTCTGCGCAGGTCCGGTTTCCCTGCGCGGGCGGCTGATAGCCGCCCCTACGAGGCAAGACGATTTGTGCGCGGCTGATAGAAGAATCGGGGAATAAAAAAGGAATAGAGAAATATGAATCTGGAAAAGCTAAAGAACTGCGAACTGTTCCTCTTCGACATGGACGGAACCCTGTATCTGGGCGACGAGGTCTACGACGGGGCGATCGCGCTGATGGAGGACCTGCCCCGGCTCGGGAAAAAGTACATCTACCTGACCAACAACTCCTCCCGCGCGGGCACCGACTACATCGCGCGCCTGCGGCGGCTGGGCTTCCCCTGCGAGGCGGAGAACGTCTTCACCTCCGGCATGGCCACGGGCATGTACCTCAATCAGAACTGCCCCGGCGCGTCCGTGTATCTCGCGGGGACGCGCGCCTTTTTCCGCGAGCTGCAGAGCTACGGCATCCGCCTCGTCAACGACGAGCAGGGTCACACCGAGGCCTTCGATGTCGACGTGGTGGTGCAGGGCTTCGACACGGAGCTCGTGTATGAAAAGCTCGACAGGGCCGTGCATTTCCTGCGCCGCGGCTCCAAGTTCATCGCCGCCAATCCCGACTGGGTCTGCCCGATGCCCGCGGGCGAGGTCCTGCCCGACTGCGGGAGCATCTGCGCCCTGCTGACGGCCTCGAGCGGCGTGAAGCCCGAGTATATCGGCAAGCCCAACCGCAACATGATCGACGTGATCGCGAAGATGACCGGCATCCCCAACGAAAAGATCTGCGCCGTGGGCGACCGGTTATACACCGATATCGCCGTGGCGCAGAACGCGGGCAGCGTCTCGGTGCTGGTGCTGTCGGGCGAGACCGATCAGGCGATGGTCGACGCGGCCGAGCGGAAGCCCGACTACGTGCTGCCCTCGGTGAAGGAGCTGCACGAATTGCTCAGGGCGTAAGGCCGCCGGGCGAGAACGCCCGATCAAAAAAAGAGTTGAAGGTCCCTTATGGCGTTGATACTGGATTACGCATTCCCCATCGCGGCGGCGCTGCTGCTCGTCGTGTTCTTCGCGGGCCTGCCCGCGCTTCAAAACTGCAGACTGCCCTCCGCCTCTCCCAAAAGGGGAGGCAGAGGGCTTGACGCTTTGTGGCTCCTGCTGATCACGGGGGTCTACGCCTTCGCCGCCTTTACCGATCTGGGCGATACCGCCGCGCCGCAGAGCTTCGTGCCCATGGCGGGGCAGAGCGCCGTCTTCGGTCTCGAGGAGCGCCCGGCGGAGCTGATGCTCTACACGGGCGTCGGCATGGGCGGCTACCGCATCGAGATCTCCGACAACGGCACGGATTACGCGCCGCTGACGGAGGACTTCACACAGGACCATGTGGCCGTGCTCAAGTGGCACAGCCTGCCCCTGGAGACCGAGGGCGAGGGCCCCTGCTACGTGCGCATCAGCTGCACGAACGGCGAGCCCTGGCTGGGCGAGGCGGTCTTCCGGAACGCGGAGGGCGCGGCGCTGCCCATCGGCGCGTCGATCCGGGAGCTGGCCGACGAGCAGGAGCTGGTCCCGGAGCGCTACAGCCTGGACAATTCCACCTATTTTGACGAGATCTATCACGCGCGCACGGCGCTCGAGCACATCGAGGGCCTCTGGCCCTATGAGATCAGCCATCCGCCCCTGGGCAAGATCCTGATGGGCCTGGGCATCCGGCTCTTCGGCATGACGCCCTTCGGCTGGCGCTTCACGGGGACGCTCTTCGGCGTGCTGATGCTGCCGCTCATGTACGCGTTTTTGAAAAAGCTCTTCGGCGGCGGCGCAGTCCCCGCGCTCGGCACGCTTGTGTTCGCGGCGGACTTCATGCACTTCGTGCAGACCCGCATCGCCACCATCGACACCTACGGCGTGTTCTTCATCCTGCTGATGTATTATTTTATGTACATCTGGCTTTCGGAGGACAGACTCTGGGCCCTCGCGCTCGCGGGCGTGAGCTTCGGACTGGGGGCTGCCAGCAAATGGATCTGCCTCTACGCCGGGGCAGGCCTCGGCGTGCTGTGGCTGCTGTACTGGCTGCGGCGTTTCCTGCGTCGGGAGGAGGGGGAGAAGGTCTTTCCCGCCTTCGCAAAAAACGCCGCCTTCTGCCTGCTGTTCTTCGTCGCGGTGCCGGGGCTGATCTACTATCTGGCCTACCTGCCCTACGGCGCGGCCAGACAGGCGCAGCCGTTCACGAAGGAATACTGGGACATCGTCTGGAGCAACCAGATCTATATGTTCACCTATCACTCCCAGCTCGTTGCAACGCATCCCTATGCCTCCCGCTGGTACGAGTGGATGCTGAACATCCGGCCCATCCTGTACTACATGGAGACGGGCCCGGCCGGCGAGCGCATCCGGATCGCGGCCTTCCTGAACCCGGCGCTCTGCTGGGGCGGGCTGCTGGCACTGTTCGTGCTGCTGTACACGGCGATCTTCCGCCGGGACAGGACGGCGGGCTTCCTGCTGATCGGCTATCTGGCGCAGCTGCTGCCCTGGGTGTTCATCGACCGGCTGACCTTCGCCTATCACTATTTCCCGTCCTCGGTCTTCCTCGTGCTGGCGCTGGGCTACGTGTTCGCGCTGATGCGGGACGGCAGGCGGCGCTGGCTCTGGTACGCGGGCGGCTTTGCGCTGGTGAGCGCGGCGCTCTTCGCGCTGTTCTATCCGGAGCTCTCGGCCCACGCGGTGGATGCCGGCTTTGCCGACCGGGCGATCCGCTGGCTGCCGACCTGGCCGTTGTGAGAATAAGGTCAAAAGGTCAGGCAGGCGCTTGCTCAGCGCCTGCCTCGACCGTTGGCCTTATTCTCACCGCTCAAATTCAAAGCCACTTCGTTGGGCTTTGGATTTGTATTATAAGAGGTCAACAGGCCGCCCGCTCGGGCGGCCTGTTCGACCGTCAGGAATAATCTGCCTCTCAACTCCAAGCCCGCTGCGTTGGGCCTTGGAGTTGTAAAGTGAGTCTGCCCTGTTTTCACCGCTCAAATCCAAAGCCACTTCGTTGGGCTTTGGATTTGTATGATATGAGGTCAACAGGCCGCCCGCTCGGGCGGCCTGTTCGACCGTCAGGAATAATCTGCCTCTCAACTCCAAGCCTGCTGCGCTGGGCCTTGGAGTTGTAAAATGAGACTGCCCTGTTTTCACCGCTCAAATCCAAAGCCACTTCGTTGGGCTTTGGATTTGTATGATATGAGGCAATGCGGCCGCCCTTTCGGGCGGCCGCATTGCCTGAAAAGACTGACTGTTTTTCGGAAATGCTCATAGAGAATAAGCTGCGTAAAGCAAAGCCATTTCTATCCCATTGGGGAGGGCGCGCGTTCGACTGCCGGCTCGTTGAGCGAAAACAGCGGGACGTCGGGGACGCCGTCCCCTACGAGGCAAGATTGGGCTTTTCCGCCGTAGGGGCTGGCGTCCCCGACAGCCCGCGTCAGTTTACGCCCCGACAGCGGCGCGAACGAAGCGGGTCTCCGGTGAAGTGGGTCAATAGTAGCTCGGCTGGGGGAGGCGGCGGTCGAGCAGGACCTTGCCGAAGCAGATGCAGCTGCGCCCGGCGTCGCGGGGGATGCTGATGTTGGCATCCTGCCGGACGGGATTGGCGGAGAGGAGGTGCAGCGTGCCGGCGTAGTCCACGCACCACTGCTTGCAGAACACGTCCCCGTCCACAAAGAAGATGCCCACGTCGAACTCCTGCAGCGGCGCGCCGCGGCGGACATAAACAAGGCTGCCGTCGGGGATGAAGGGCTCCATGCTGTCGCCGCGGACGGTGAGGCAGAAGTCCGCGCCCACAGGCGCCGCCGGGTCGAGCGGGATGTTCTCGTAATCCTCGCCCTCGATGGGGGAGGCGTAACCCGCGGCGGCGGGCACGAGATAGTGCTTGATATACACGATCTTTTCCGGCTGCTCCTCGGCCTTGTACTCCGGCTGCTGCACCAAATAGCGCCCGTAGCGGATCAGCTCGCCGCGCCCGCGCTCGTTGAGCGCGTCGTAGAGCGGCGCAATGGGGAGGACAGGCTTCGCCGGCGCGTCGGCGGCAGGGACGCTCTGTGCGTCCTCACCCAGCAGGGCGCCGCGGCTGACGCCGAAGTGCCGGGCCAGCTGCTCGATCTTGTCCATGCGGGGCATCTGGCTTCCGCTGCAGTAGGCGGAGACTGTGGACTTGCTGACCTTAAGCAGGCGGGCGATGTCGATCTGCTTCTCGCGATTGGTACGCATCAGACGCCGGAGATTGTCGGCAAAGAGATTGCGGTCGTAGGTGACGGGACCGGCCATAAGGGGCACCCCTTTCATTGATTCTAAGCCCATTGTACGTTTTAACCGTAATTCTGTCAAGTTAAACATGAAATTTGTGCAAAAAAAGCGGAAATTAAGAAAGGACAACCATGCTCAGTTCGGGAAAAGGAAACATCGACTTGACAAAACCCGGGAAATGTGGTAAACTATAACCGAACTCAACGGAGAGAAAACGTGGACCGGGGACGGCCATACGGGCAGCCGTGGGCGGATATGAAACCTCGCGGCCTTTTTTTCTTCAAATAGTTCCGTTAAACAGAACATAACGGGGAGGGTGTGTACGGATGGAGCAGATACCGGACGATCCGATCGTCCGCCAGATCGAAGAGACAGGCTGGCCGTGGTGGATGCAGTGAAGACACGCACGGGGGGCGGGCAGCGCGCACCGATCTCCCGGGAGAGGGTGCGCAAGGCGGCGGGGGAAGCGCTGACGCAGCTGGAGACGGCGCTGGGGGAGGGGGACAGCAAGCGCGCCAGGGAGATGACCGGCGTGCTGCGGGACATGGTGCAGCTGCACCGGGAGCTGCAGGGCGGCGGGAGCCAGAGCGTGACGGTCTGCTTCGTCGGCGAGACGGAGGAGGCCGCGCGCTGAGGGCGTCGGCCTCTGCGGGAGACGGCGGCGGGCGGTGCGTCTCCGCCTCCTCAAAACGCACGACTCAAAACTTCTAAACCGGGGAGGACGAAATGGCGGAGCTGAAGATCCCGAGGCCGAGCGAGAAGCAGCGGCGGTTTTTGAACGACAGGCACAGGTATATCGGCTACGGCGGCGCGCGGGGCGGGGGAAAGAGCTGGGCCGTGCGCATCAAAGCGGCGCTGCTGTGCCTCAAGTACCCGGGGATCAAGGTCATGATCGTGCGCAAGACCTATCCGGAGCTGCAGGAGAACCACATCCTGCCGCTGTGCGAGCTGCTGCATGTCTACGACGAGGACAGCGAGAAGCGCCTGGCTCTGTATAACGACCAGAAGAAGCACATCGTCTTCCCCAACGGCAGCCGCATCCTCTTTCGCTACTGCGACAATGACGCGGACGCGCACCGCTTTCAGGGCACCGAGGTGGACGTGCTGTTCGTGGACGAGGCCACGCAGCAGACCGAGGAGCGCATGGACCGGCTGCGGGCCTGCGTGCGCGGCGTCAACGACTTTCCCAAGCGCATCTATTTCACCATGAACCCCGGCGGAGAGGGACACGGCTGGGTCAGGCGCCTGTTCATCGACCGCGTCTACCGCGAGGGCGAGGACGCGGCGGATTTCAGCTTCATCCCGGCGCTGGCCACCGACAACGAGGCGCTCATGCGCGCCGACCCCGACTACATCCGCAGGCTGCGCTCCCTGCCGCCCAAGCTGCGGGACGCCTGGCTCCACGGGCGCTGGGACCTGTTCGAGGGGCAGTTTTTCGAGGACTTCCGGGTGACGCCCGATCTGGCGGCAGCTCAAAAGTGCGGCTTTACCGATTCGTCAGAGGAGCTCAGACGCCAGCGGCGCTTCACCCACGTCATCGAGCCCTTCGACCTCTCGGCCGGGGACAAGCGGGGCTGGAGCGTGTTTCGCAGCTACGACTTCGGCTACGGGCGGCCCTTCTCCTGCGCGTGGTGGGCGGTGGATTACGACGGCGTGCTCTACCGCGTCCTCGAGCTCTACGGCTGCACCGGCACGCCGAACGAGGGCCTGCGCTGGACGCCGGAGAAGCAGTTTTCGGAGATCGCGCGCATCGAGCGGGAGCACCCCTGGCTGCGCGGGCGGCGCATCGCCGGCGTGGCCGACCCTTCGATCTGGGACGGCAGCCGGGGCGAGAGCGTAGCGGAGACGGCGGCCCGCTGCGGGATCCACTTCGTGCCGGGGGACAACCAGCGCATCCCGGGCTGGATGCAGTGCCACTACCGCCTGCAGTTCGATGAACAGGGCTATCCCCGCATGTATGTGTTCGATACCTGCGCCGCCTTCCTGCGCACCGTGCCGCTGATGCAGTTTTCCAAAAGCTGCCCGGAGGATCTGGACAGCACGCGGGAGGACCACGTCTGCGACGAGTGGCGCTACGCCTGCATGTCGCGACCGGTGACACCGATGCGAAAGACGGAGGACGCGAGTTTTGCGATCGATCCTCTGGCGAGGCGGCAGGCGTAGCGCCGGGGCCCCCGGCAAAGCCGGAGGCTTTGACGGGGGAGAGGAGGAAGGAGGCCGCGGATATGGCGCTCTTCCGGCTCTTCCGAAAACCGGGGGAGCAGAATGGAGCGGCCTTCTTCTGACGACACGCCTGCATGTCGCGACCGGTGACACCGATGCGAAAGACGGAGGACGCGGGTTTTGCGATCGATCCTCTGGCGAGGCGGCAGGCGTAGCGCCCATGAGAACGCATAGCACCCAGCGCATAGCACTTAGCCCCTAACGCCTGAAAAAGAGCGCGTAGGAGAGTGGAGCGCTAAGCACCAGGCGCTGAAAGAAAGGATGGATGAAATGTCAAGCATGACCCCGGAGCGGCTGCGGGAGTTCACCGCGCAGCTCCAGAAGTACAAGACGGGCAAGGCCAGCCTGGAGCGGCGGGTGGTCTCCGCCGAAAACTGGTGGAAGCTGCGCAACCGCTTCGAGGAGCGGCGCGGCGGTCTCGGCGACGACGGCGGCTACCGCTCGGAGAGCGGGTGGCTGCATAACGTCATCGTCTCCAAGCACGCCGACGCGATGGAGGCCTACCCCGAGCCGCTGATCCTGCCGCGGGAGCCGGGAGACCGGGAGCAGGCGCGGCTGCTGTCGGCGATCCTGCCCTGCGTTCTGGAGCAGAACCGCTTCGAAAAGACCTACGACGCCGCCATGTGGCAGAAGCTCAAGACCGGCACCGCCTGCTACCGCGTCGTCTGGGACCCGGACAAGTGCGGCGGCCTCGGCGATATCGCCATCGAGCGGGTGGACCTGCTCAACCTCTTCTGGGAGCCGGGCGTGGACGATATCCAGAAAAGCCGCTATTTCTTCTGCACCCATCTGGAGGATGAGGAGAGCCTGTGCGAGCGCTATCCGCAGCTGCGCGGAAGGCTTCGCTCCTCGCCGTTCATGGCAACGCGCTTCGTCTACGACGACACGGTGAGCCTTGAGGGCAAGGTCACGGTCATCGAGGTCTATTACAAGAAGCGCGGCGTGCTGCACTACTGCAGGTACGTGGGGGATACGGCGCTGTACGCGACGGAGGAAGCGCGGGACGCCGAGGGCGTCGTCCCCTACGGCACGGAGGAACGGGACGTCGAGGACGCCGTCCCCTACAGCGGAGAGAAGGGCCTTTATGCACACGGGAAGTACCCCTTCGTGTTCGACCCGCTGTTTCCCGTGGAGGGCAGCCCCTGCGGCTACGGCTTTGTGGACCTCTGCGCCAACGTCCAGACCGCCATCGACCTGATGCGCACCGCCTTCGTCAAGAACACGCTGGTCGGCGCTACGCCCCGCTACTTCCAGCGCATCGACGGCTCGGTCAACGAGGAGGAGTTCACCGATCTGAGCCGCGCGCTGGTGCATGTCAGCGGCAATCTGGGCGAGGACAGCCTGCGGCAGATCGGCTTTGCGGGGCTGCCCGGCGTCTATGTCAGCGTGCTGGAGTCGGCCATCCGCGAGCTGCGCGAGACCTCCGGCAACACCGAGACCGCCAACGGGACCATGAACGTGGGCGTGACCGCCGCCTCCGCGATTGCAGCGCTGCAGGAGGCCAGCGGCAAGGGCAGCCGGGACGCGACACGCGCCTCCTATCTCGCCTTTGCCGAGATCGTGGAGCTGTGCATCGAGCTGATCCGCCAGTTCTACAGTCTGCCGCGGCAGTTTCGCATCACGGGGAGCTTCGGCGGGGCGGATTTCGTGACCCTGGACAACCGGGCGCTGCTGCCGCGGGCGCTGCCCGGGCTCGAGGCCCTGAGTCAGCCGAGCTTTGACATCCGCGTGTCCGCGCAGAAGCGAAACGCCTACTCCCGTCTGAGCCAGAACGAGCTGGCGATGGAGCTCTACCGCATGGGCCTGTTCGAGCCCGGCCACGAGCAGCAGGCGCTGGGCCTGCTGGACATGATGGAGTTCGACGGCCGGGAGCAGCTGATGCTGCGTCTGAGCGCCGGGCTCGGCCTGCGGGAGAAGCTGCGGGAGCTGACGGCCTACAAGGCGCTGGCGGTGGCGCTGGCCCGGCGCTACCGGCCCGACTTGGCGGCGGGGCTGCTGGGCGGCGAGAGCCCCGCTTCCGGGCTGCCCGCCGCGGATGAGGCAGCTCCCCCGGCGGAGAATGCCGGCGCGCCGGATCCGGTGGTGAGCGCCCGCGCGGCGGCCAGTACGGCGGGGATCCCGGAATGACGAGCGTACGATACGATCCTGCCGTGCCGGAGATGGTCTTCACCGGGCACGCCGGGGCCGCAGAAGCGGGGCGGGATCCCGTCTGCGCCGCGCTGAGCATGCTGATGTTCACTCTGGCGTCAGAAGAAGCTCACTCCGCTCCGTTTTCCCGTGAAAAAGGGAAAACTGCGCATCCGTTCCCTCCTTCTTCCTTATCCCCGTCAAAGCGCGAAGGCTTTGCCGGGGGCCCCGGGGGTGCGAACGGAACACGGGAACTCTGCGTAGAGATTCAGGACGGGTACTGCCGGGCCTGCGGCGGAGAGAGGGCGGTCTATGAGGTGATCGCCGCGGGGCTTCGGCTGCTCGCGGCGGAGTACCCGGAGCATGTGAGTCTGGAGGTGAAGACATGACGCAGGAGGTCCTGGATTCCCTGCAGGGGGAGACAAAGCCGGAAGCGGCAGAAGAAACGGCCCCGAAAAGGGAAGTGGAAGAGAAACCCCTCCGACCCGGCGATGCCGTACCGCCTCCCCTCACAGGGGAGGAAGAGGGTTCTGAACGACCGAATCAAGCGGAAAGAGACCCCTCATCCGCCCCTTCGGGGCACCTTCCCCTCAAGGGGAAGGCAGAGGAGCGGAACCGAAGGGCGAGCGGTGAAAACGCTTTCGTGCCGGATGCCCGGAAACTGCGTGAGCATCTCGCCCTGCTGCGCGCGCAGGCGGCGGAGATGCCCGGCTTCGATCTGGAGCAGGCGCTGCGCGATCCGGCCTTCGTGCGGCTGACCGCGCCGGGCGTGGGTGTGCCGGTGCGCGACGCCTGGTACGCGCTGCACCGGGAGGAGACCGAGCGGCGGAGAAGTGAGGAGAACCGCGCGATGCTGGCGAGGGCGGCGGCCGCCTCCGCCCGGCGGCCCCGGGAGGGGGGAGGCAGCGGCGGCACGGCGCTGATCGCCGCCGACTACCGGAGCCTCAGCCGCGCCGAGCAGCTTCGCGTCAAGCAGCGGATCTTCGAGGCCGGCGCAAGAGGGGAGAAGGTCTATCCCTGAACCCATGCCTGTCATACGGACTGCTTCCCCAGAGGAGGAGGGCAGGGAGACCGGATAAACGGACGCCCCTCATCCGTCCGCTCCGCGGACAGCTTCCCCCGAGGGGGAAGCCTATTTGGAAAGGAGATTGTGAATGAACATCAATCTGCAGTTTTTTGCCGATGCCGGGACGCTGGTCAACGGCACGGAAAACTATGTGAACGCCGGCACCGGCGCGACCACCGCGTTCACTGACAGCAAGACCCTCAGCCCGGAGCTGAAGGCCTTCTATGACACGGAGCTTCTGGAAAACGCCCGCACGGAACTGTTCTACGCGCAGTTTGCCAAGCGCCAGCCCCTGCCCGCCAACCACAAGGGCCAGGTGGAGTGGCGCAAGTGGAACACCTTTGACCGCGCCGCCAAGCTCACCGAGGGTGTGATCCCCACGGGCCAGAAGTTCGGCGTCACGACCGTGACCGGCGCGGTCGATCAGTACGGCACCTACACCTCCATCACCGACAAGCTGGAGCTGCGCGCCTACGACGACGTGATCCTCGGCGCGACCGAGGAGATGGGCGCCTCCGCCGCCGAGACGCAGGAGAAGCTGATCCGCGACGCGCTGCTGCTGGGCACGAACGTGCTCTACTGCGACAACATCAACCCCGCCACCGGCGCGGCGGCCAGCGGCAGCGGCGTGGTGGCCACGCCCGCAGGCTGCGCCCAGATGGAGGCCAGCGCCTCCGCCATGAGCATGCTGACCCCGGCCATGATCAACAAGGCCGTCACCATCATGAAGAAAAACCGCGTGCCCCGTATCAACGGCCGCTATTACGCGGTGATCCACCCCAGCGTGGCCCACGACCTGCGCTCCTGCGAGGGCTGGATCGAGGCCCACAAGTATGCCGCGCCCGAGGAGCTCTTCAACGGCGAGATCGGCGAGCTGCACGGCGTGCGCTTCATCGAGAACGTCTTTGCGCCCGTGCTGGCCGGCGACGACTACAAGAACAAGGCCAACACCTGCACCTACGCCAGCTACTTCTTCGGCAAGGACGCCTTCGGCATCATCGACCCCGAGGGCGGCGCGCTGGAGATGATCATCCACGACAAGGGCGAGATCGGCGGTCCGCTGAACCAGTTCAGCACCATCGGCTACAAGTTCGAGACCAACGGCGCAACCATCCTCTATCCCGAGCGCCTGCTGCGCGTGATGAGCTGCTCCAGCTTCTCCGCCAGCGACGAGGTGAACTGAGAAACAGAGGGCGGGATGGGGAGACCTCATCCGGCCCTTCGGGCCACCTTCCCCGTGCGCGGGGAAGGCAAAAAGGAAAGGATATGAAAATGAGCGAGAAACGTGTGGAAGTCTCCGTCCCGAGAGGGGCGGAGCGCGAGGACCCCAATCTCTTCGTGGGCATCAACGGCATGAGCTATCTGCTGCCCAAGGGCAAGAAGTCCAGCGTGCCGGCGGAGGTGGCGCAGGAGATCGCGCGCAGCGAGCGCGCCCGCGACGCGCTGGACGCGACCATGGACAGCCTGCAGAGGGCCAAGGCATGACCGCGGGCGAGCTGATCGCCCAGGTGGACAGGCTGCGCCCCAACCAGTACTGCGCGGAGGAAAAGCTGCAGTGGCTGCGGCGCCTCGACGGGCAGATCCGCAGGGAGCTGGACGGCACCCATGAGCCGCAGGGCGCGCAGCCGGACGGCGCGGACGAGCCCTACACCGAGGACACGGTGCTGCGCGTGGGCTTTCCCTACGACACGGAGCTGTATACCGCCTATCTCTTCAGTCAGATCGACCTGCACAACGGGGAGATCGGCAAGTACAACCAGAGCCTGACGCTGCTCTCCGCCGCCTGGCGTCAGCTGGCCGACAGCATCAACCGCGAGCGCCTGCCCAAACAGAAGGGCGCCTGGCGGCTCTGAGCGCGCGGCCTCCCCGGCGCGGCCCGAGGGGGCCGGAGGCGGAGGAAAGGAGCAAACATGCAGTTTCCCTATCTGAGCCCGACGCCGCAGACGCGGGTGGTCACGGACGTGTTCCGCGGCTATGACCACCGGCTGAGCGCGGCGGACGGGACCTTCTACGACACGCTGAACCTCTCGTCCCGGCAGTTCCCGCTGCTGAGTACCCGCCTGCGCCGCGGCACAGCGGCGCAGCTGACGCGGCCCGGCGGCCTGATCGGCAAGGACACGCTGTGCTGGGTGGCGGATGGAACGCTTTATGTAAACCACTTGGCCACGCCGGTCACCGGACTGACGGAGGGCGAGAAGCAGCTGGTGAGCATGGGCGCCTACGTGCTGATCTTCCCGGACAAGCGGTATTACAACACCCAGGACCCCTCCGACTACGGCTCCATGGAGGCGGATCTGACGCTCTCGGGCGAGATCCGCTACAGACTCTGCGACGCGGAGGGGACGGAGCTCGGCACGCCGCAGAGCTCCGCCGAGGAGCCCGAGACGCAGACCAACGCCGCGCTCTGGCTGGATACTTCCGGCGGCGGCAGGGTGCTGCGCCAGTACTCGCAGGCCCAGCGCGTCTGGGTGGAGCTGGAGAGCGTCTTCACGAAGCTCAGCTTTCCCAGTCTCGGGCGGGTCCCCGCGCTGTTTTCCCGTTACGACGGCGTGGAGATCAGCGGCGCGGCGCGCGGGGAGCTCAACGGCAGCAAGCTGCTCTACGCCCTCGGCGGCGGGGAACAGGAAGCAGACTACATCGTCGTGGCAGGCCTGATCGACGCGCCTTTTACAGTCGAGGGCAGCGTCCGCCTGCGCCGAAGGCTGCCGGAGATGGACTTCGTCTGCGAGGCGCAGAACCGGCTCTGGGGCTGCCGCTACGGCAACGACGGTGAGAAGAACGTCAACGAGATCTATGCCTCCGCGCTGGGAGACTTCAAAAACTTCCGGCAGTTTCCCGGCCTGAGCACCGACTCATGGACGGCCTCGGTGGGCTCCGACGGCCCCTGGACCGGCGCGGTCAACTATCTGGGGCGGCCCACCTTCTTCAAGGAAAACCGCATCCATCAGGTCGCGGTCTCATCCTCCGGCGCGCACCGGCTGGAGGAGACGATCTGCCGCGGCGTTCAGGCGGGCAGCCACAAGAGCCTGCAGGTGGTGGGCGAGAGCCTGTATTACAAGAGCGCGGGCCAGGTCTGCGTCTGGCAGGGCGGTTTTCCGCAGAGCGTCGGCACGGCGCTGGGCGAGATCGCCTACGACAGCGCCGCGGGCGGCAGCATCGACGGGCTGTATTACCTCTCCATGCGCGAGACGGAGAGCGGCGCGTGGCATCTGTTCTGCTATGACACCGAGCGCGGCGTCTGGTACCGCGAGGACGCGCTTCGCGCGCAGTGCTTTTCCGCCGTACGGGGGGAGCTTTACGCGATCGACGCCGACAGCGGCGCGCTGCTGGCGCTGCGCGGCACGACGGGCGAGATCGAGAGCAGCCTCGCTTGGATGGCGGAGACCGGCCTGCTCGACTATCAGACGCCGGAGCGCAAGTACGTCTCGCGCTATACGCTGACGCTGCGTGTGACGGCCGGCGCGAAAATCAGTCTCTGGCTGCGCTACGACTCCGAGGGCGACTGGGAGAAGAGCGGCGAGATGGAGCTCTTTTCGAGCGGCACGGCGGTGATCCCGGTCAGGCCCCGGCGCTGCGACCATCTGCAGCTGCGCATCTGCGGCGAGGGCGAGGTCAGGCTCTGCGCGCTGACCCGCATCCTCGAGACGGGCAGCGATATGTGAGGCGGGGAGGCGAACGCAATGTATGAATACCCGCCCATCCTGACGGGCAGCGAACAGCAGCAGCTCCTCGCCCTGCGGGATTATCTGGTGCGCCTGGCGCAGAGCATGGAGAAGCTGCAGCAGGCGCAGCCGGCCGCCGGAGCGGAGGACGGCGGGATGGGCAGGCCCCTCCCCGACGCCCGGGATCATAAGGCGGCGCGGGAGCAGGAGGACAGGTTCGCCGCCCTGCGGCGAAACGCGGCGAATCTGCGCGCTCTCATCGTCAAGACCGCCGGGGAAGCGGATACGCTCGCCATGGAGCTCGGCGCGGTGCGGCAGGATATGGAGAGCCGCTATCTCGCCAAGTCCGACTTCGGCGAATACATGGAGCAGGTGAAGACGAGCTTCACGGCGACGGCGCGGGGCGTGGTGGAGAGCTACGACTTCGCCTCGCTGATCGAGGCGGTCAACGACCGGGCCGACGCGCTGGACCTCTACATGACGGCCATCCGCGGCGAGATCCGGCGCGGACTCATCACCGACCCGGGCACGGGGGAGACCGTGACGGGCATCGCCATCGCGGAGAACCTCCAGTTCACCGGCGAGGTGCACGAGGAGGACGGTCTGAAATACTACGAGCTGGCGCCTGGTCAGACTCTCGGCCTGTACACGGCCACGGGCTGGCAGTTCTGGGTCAACGGTTCCAAGCGCGGCTGGTTCGACTCGCGCGACGGCAGGCTGCACGTGATCAGCGAGGTTGTGGAGGACGGTCTGCAGCTCGGCGCGGACTGGGCCGTCTCCACCGCGGGCGGCTTCGGGATCAAGTATCTCGGGGCGTGAGGATCGCAGGGAGACGAGCGGAGCGGACGGGCAATGCTCGCCCCTGCGGGAGAGACAGAGACCTCATCCGGCGCTGCGCGCCGCCTTCCCCAGAGGGGAAGGCTATAAGGAAAGGATTGGAACATGAACACGACGGCGACATGGTACCGCGGCGTGAACGCCGCGACCGGGGAGTATATCGGGAACATCGGCTACGACGGCGGGGCGCTGGTGGGGCGCTTCGCCTTCACGACCGGCGCGGCCGGGGCCGGCACGCTCAGCTTCCGCACGAGCGATCTGGGCCCTGCGGGCTCGAGCGACTGGGGCAGCGGCAATTATGACAAGTTCCATTTCCGCATCACGGGGACGGGCACTTCTCTGGCCGGACATACGGGCACCGATGGCAGCGCCGTCGGCGTTTACTGGCCGGACACGAGCACGCACTACCTGACGAGCGGCGGGACCGTCAACGTGACGCTGCAGCCGAACACGACGTATTACCTCTGGATCTACCCGGACACGACGAGCTACAACCGCTGGCAGATCGGCGGCGTGAGCGTCACGCTCAGCGGCAGCTACGGAAACGCGGCCGATCCCGCGGCGGGGAACGGGTATTTCGGCGAGAGCCTTGGCATCACGCTCTCGGGCGGCAGCGCCGGCGCGGCCTACACCGTGTCGGTCGCCTGCGCGGGACGGACGGAGACGCTGCAGACCAAAGGGAGCGCGACGGTGCTCGGCTGGACGCCGACGGTCGCGGTCTTCGCGCCGCTGCTGCCGAACGCCGCGAGCGCACAGGCGACGATCACGGTACAGACCTGGTACGGCAGCTTCCTGGCCGGGAGCCGAAGCGTCAGCGTGACGCTGCGCTTTCGGGCGGAGGACGTCGCGCCGACGGTCAGCGAGGGCTGGTACAGCCACGCGCCGTACAACACCGGCGCGGCGGCCGCGATCGCCCGCTATATTTCCGGCATCAGCAGGGCGGCGTTCAACTTCCGGGCGGATCGGGTGAGCACGAAGTACGGCGCGTCCATCGCGGGCTATACCGTCAGCTGCAGGGGAAACAGCGCGGCGGAAAGCCCCTGGCGGACGCCGGTACTGAACGGGGAGACCGCGATCACCGTCACGGTGCGCGACTCCCGCGGCTTCAGCGCCTCGGAAAGTCTCACGCTCACGCCGCTGAGCTACGCGGCGCCGACGCTTGCCGACGTGAGCGTATTCCGCTGTGACGAAAACGGGATGGCGGCCGAGGACGGGCAGTACTGCTCGGTGAGCGCGTCGGCGGTGTTCAGCGCGCTGGCGGGGGACAACAGCGCCTCCATCCTGCGCTCTCTGCGCGTGCTGTCCGGGAGCTTCGGCGCGGAAACACTCCAGCCGGACGGCCAGAGCGTGATCGTACCCGCGCTGGACCCGGACCTGAACTATGAGCTGAAGCTGGAGATCCGGGACGCGGTGGGCGGCAGCGGCGTGATCCTGCGGCAGATCCCGGGACGGCGCTGGGCCATAAAATTCCACCCTACGGGCGCGGGCGTGGGCTTCGGGATGGCACCCCAGGGGGCGCTGCGGCTGGAGATCCCGGAGACCTGGGAGATCCGGCGCGGCGCGGAGCGCTACGTCCCGCTGACGGAGAGCGGCAGCAGCGGTATCTGGCGCTGGCGAAAATGGGACGACGGCAGCTTCGAGCTGCTCGGCAGCACAAGCGTCAGCGCCGATGTGAACAGAAACTGGGGCGCGCTGTACTACGCGGCGGTCCTCAGCAGCGTGAGCTACCCCTTCCCGATCACGGCCATCGACTACGCCGCCGCGTCCGTCGCGGACATCTACTGCTGGGCGATGGGGAATCTCGGCGCGAGCCTGAGCGATACCGGCAATGTCTATGTGCTCAGCGCCGCGGCGCGCACCGGGCTGAGCCTCCCGCTGCGCCTGCTGATCCGCGGCAGATGGCAATGAGCTTATGACAGGAGAGAAGACATGGAAGTGAACAGAATCATTGAGGTCCCGGGGCAGACCTGGGACGAGCGGCAGAGCGACGCGGAGCTGGACGCGCTGTACGCCGCCATCACCGGCCGCCAGCCCTTTCGGTACCGGGCGCAGGACGATCCGCTCTACCGCAGCTATGCCGACCGCTACGTCCAGAACGGACGCATGGCCATGCGCGACAGCGTGGGCACGGCCGCGGCGCTGACCGGCGGCTACGGCTCCAGCTACGCCCAGCGCGTGGGCCAGCAGCAGTACGACGAATACCTGCGGCTTCTGAGCGAGGCGCTGCCGGAGCTCTACGGCATGGCCTACGAGCAGTATCGGGACGAGGGCGCGGCCCTGCGCGAGCAGTACGATCTGGCCCATCAGCGCAGCGCCGACGCCTACTCCCGTGAGCGCGACAGGCAGGCAGACGCCTATCAGCGGCAGCGCGACGCGCTCTCCGACGAGCGCTATCGGAGCGAGCAGCAGGCAAAGGCATCCCAGCAGAGCTACAGGCAGCAGCAGGACAACTACCAGAAGCTGTATAAGCTGATCACATTCTCGGGTTATGTGCCCACCGACGAGGAGCTGCGGGCCGCGGGGCTGACGCGGGCCTCCGCCGAAGCGCTGCGAAAGGAGTACGAGCGGACGCACGGCGGCGGCCAGCAGTCCAACGCGGCCGCTTACCGGAGCGGCACGCCGCAGCAGGAGAAGAAGGAGAGCGCGCCGGTCATAAAAAGCGCCGCCCGCGCGGCGTCGGGCGGCGGCAAAACGAGCGGCGGGGGCGGAGCGGGCTTCAAAAACACGCTCACCCAGCGCTGAGGACGGGGAATATGACGGAAAATGAACTGAGGCAGCAGGTCTGCGGCACAGCGCGGGCCTGGCTGGGCAGACGGGAAGCGGACGGCAGCCACCGCGAGATCATCGACGTGTACAACAGCATCTCGCCGCTGCCGAGGGGCTACCGGATGACTTACGGCGATGCGTGGTGCGCGGCCTTCGTTTCGGCAGTCGGCGCGAAGGCCGGGCTGGGCGCGCTGCTCTATCCCGAGTGCGCCTGCGAGCCGATGATCGCGCTGTATCGGAAGGCCGGGCGCTGGGAGGAGCAGGACTGCGCCATTCCCCGGCCGGGCGATGTGATCTTTTACGACTGGGAGGATGCCGGCGTCGGCGACTGCCGCGGTGCGAGCGACCATGTGGGCATCGTGCTGGAACTGGACGGCGACGTGATCACGGTCGTCGAGGGCAACAAGTCCGACGCCGTGGGCCTGCGAAAGCTGCACGTCGACTCCCGCTTCATCCGGGGCTACGGAAAGCCGGACTACCTGTCCCTTGCGGAGAAGGAGCACATCGAGCGCCCTGCGCCCGCGCCGGAGAAGACGGGGGAGACGGCCGTGCCGGAGCTGGAGGCGGAGCTGAGGCTTCCCTGGCTGCGGCGCGGCGATACGGGGGAGAGCGTGCGCGCAGCGCAGCTGCTGCTGATCGGCCGCGGCTTTCGCTGCGGCCCCTGGGGCGCGGACGGCGATTTCGGCCCGGCCACCTACGGCGCGCTCTTCCAGTTCCAGCGCGCGAAAAAGCTCTCGGCGGACGGCGTGCTGGGCCCGGAGAGCTGGAAGGCGCTGCTGGGGGTGTGAGCGATGTACATCGGCATTCAGGATCTGATCACGGCCTCGGCGGTCCTCGCCGCGGCGCTCGCGCTGCTGGGCTACTACAACCGGGCCTACAACTGGTACCGCAAGCAGCAGCGGCAGGAGGAGGACATCGCCGCGCTGAAGGAGGAGCAGGGCCTGCTGACCTACGGCGTGCTGGCCTGCCTGAAGGGGCTGAAGGAGCAGGGCTGCAACGGCCCGGTGACGGAGGCCATCGAAAAGATCGAAAAGCACCTGAACAACAAGGCACACCGCTGAGGGCGGGCGCTGAAAAAGGAGAGGGGCGGGGTACAAACGCCCCTCATCCGCCCCGGTGCTCACACCGGGGCACCTTCCCCCGAGGGGGAAGGCTGCAGAGAAAGGAGATAGTATGGAAATTACCGGAATCACCCTGATCTGTTATCTGGGCGGGCTGGGCGTCAAGCTTTCACCGCTGGACAACAAATGGATCCCGCTGCTCTGCGGCCTGCTGGGCGGTCTGCTGGGCCTGCTGGCCATGGGCGTCATGCCGGACTTCCCGGCCTCGAACCTGATCGACGCCGCGGCGGTGGGCATCGCCTCGGGCCTGGCCGCCACCGGCGCCGACCAGGCGGTCAAACAGCTGGCAGGCTGACGCGGCGCAGCCCGCAGGCAGGCGGGAGAGCGGGGAAATCCTTGCTTTTCCGCGGGATCTGATATAAAATAAGCGGGTAGTTCATGAACATGAGGTACCCGCTTATGCTTTATGCGATCCTGTTTCTGCTCTGCGCGCTGGCCGCCGCCTGGGCGGTCGTGGCGCTGGCCCACTGGCACTGGCTGCTGGGCGTGCCGGTTTTCGTGCTGGCCTTTGCGCTGATGCACGCGGTCTACGTTTTGATTTGGTGGCTGCTGACGCTTCCGGTGGACCGATCGAAGCCCATTGAGAAGCAGAATCCGCGCGCGCGGGAGGCCTGCCGCGGCGTGGGCCGCTTCCTCTGTCTTTACGGCGGGCTCAGGCCCCACATCAGCGGGGAGGAAAAGCTTCCGACGGACAGCCGCTTCCTCTTCGTCTGCAACCACCGCTCCATGTTCGACCCGCTGATCGTGATCGGCTACCTCTACAAGTGGAACATCTCCTTCATCTCCAAACCCTCCAACATGGCCATCCCCCTCGCGGGGGACATCGCCTACAACGCGGGCTATCTGCCCATCGACCGGGAGAATGACCGCGCCGCGCTCAAAACCATCCTCACCGCCGCAGACTATATGAAGCGCGATCTCTGCTCCATCGGCATCTACCCGGAGGGCACCCGCACAAAAGACGGGGAGCTGCTGCCCTTCCACAGCGGCTCCTTCAAGACCGCACAGCGCGCAAAGGTCCCCATAGCCGTGGCCTGCGTCCGCGGGACGGAGAAGATCAAAAAACGGCTGCTCCTGCGGCCCACCGACGTGTATCTGGACATCCTCGAGCTGATCCCGGCGGATCGGGTCTGCGCCATGAGCACGGCGGAGCTGGCGGAGTACAGCAGAAAGCGCATCGAAGAGGGGCTGAAAGCATGAAAAAGGTCGCATTGGTCACGGGCTCGTCCCGCGGGATCGGCGCCGCGATCGCCGAGGCGCTCAGCCGCGCGGGCTATGCCGTCTGCATCAACTACATCGAGCGCGCCGACAAGGCCGAGGCGCTGGCCGACAGGCTGCGCGCCGCGGGCGGCGAGGTCATCACCCAGCAGTGCGACGTGGCCGACCGCGAGGGCGTCTGGGCCATGGTCCGGCGCATCGAGCGGGAGCTGGGACCGGTGACGCTGCTGGTAAACAACGCGGGCATCGCCAAACAGCAGCAGTTTCAGGATATCGAGGAGGAGACCTGGCAGCGGCTCTACGCCGTGAATGTGGGCGGCTGCTTTCACTGCAGCCAGGCGGTGCTGGGGGCGATGCTCCATGCGCACGCGGGCTGCATCGTCAACATCTCCTCCATCTGGGGCAGCCACGGCGCAAGCTGTGAGGCGGCCTATTCCTCCACCAAGCACGCCATCATCGGGCTGACGCGCTCGCTCTCGGCAGAGCTGTCGCTCTCCGGCATCCGCGTCAACTGCGTGGCGCCCGGCGTCATCGACACGGACATGGTGCAGGTGCTGGGGCAGGAGACGCTGGACGAGCTCGCGCGCGAGATCCCGCTGGGGAGGCTCGGCAGACCCGAGGAGATCGCGCAGATGGTCCTCGCCGTGGCCGAAAACCCCTATATCACGGGACAGGTCATCACGGTGGACGGGGGTTTTTTGGTATAAACAAAACCAAGGCCCAGCGCAGCGGGCTTGGTTTTGAGAGGAAGAATAAGGCCAACGGTCGAGGAGGCGGCATCCATGCCGCCTCCTGACCATATGGTCTTATTCTGACGACGGGGCAGGTCATCACGGTAGACGGCGGGTTTTTGGTATAGTGAAGAATGAAAAATGAAGAATGAATAATAATGGTGTCCGCGAAGCGGCTCCGCAATGATTCATTATTCGCTATTCATTTTTCATTGAGAATAAAAATCACCCTTCGGTGGGAGAATAGCACTGCACCCATACATATACTGGTTTGGGCGATTCTTTTCCCGGAGCGTGAATACCATGGTCAAACGAGGAGAACTCTATTACGCCGACCTGAGCCCGGTGGTCGGCAGCGAACAGGGCGGCATGCGCCCGGTTCTGATCGTCCAGAACGACACCGGCAACCGACACAGCCCCACCGTGATCGCGGCGGCCATCACCAGCCAGACCGGCAAGGCGAAGCTGCCCACCCACATCCGCCTGTCCAGTCAGACCACCGGCCTGAACCGCGACAGCATCATCCTTCTCGAGCAGATCCGCACCCTGGACAAATCCCGACTGCGCCAGTGCATGGGGCGGCTGGACGAGAAGACCATGAGCGCCGTGGACAGCGCGCTCGCGGTCAGTATGGGTCTGCCGACGAACCACCCGACCGAATAAGTACGACACCCCCTTCATACATTGAAGGGGGTGTTTTTGCACGCAAAACCCCGCAGACCGGGATTCGCATGGGGAGAGGGCGAGAGGGGATTGGGTATTCCCTCTCGCGTTCACAATCGTGAAAACAGATGCTTCTGTTTTCACAGGGGGTGTTTTTGCATGGAGTATCCGATCGTGGAAAAGGGGATGGAGATCGGGCGGCTGCGGGCGCGGCAGGAGGGGCTGTACACGGTTTTCGAGGCGCGGCTTCCGCTGCGGACGGAGCTGACGCGGCTGTATCTCTGCGGGAAAGGGGAGAGCCGCCTGCTGGGTGTGATGGAGCCGGGAAGCGGCGGCTGCGTCCTCTGCCGCAGACTGAGCCGGCGGCAGCTTCCGGCCCAGATCGAATACGCATCGACCGAGGCGATGGCCGCGCCGCCGGAGAGGAGCGGCTGGACGCCCGGCGCAAACGGGATGCTGTACGATCGCAGCGCGCGGCTGCTGGCGATCCCGGCGGAACTGCACGATCAGAGCCGAATGGTGCGGACCATGGTCATAAACGGGAAAGAATACATTGTTTTTCACTGGTAGAGGGTATATAATGATATAATAAAACAAAAGAACGCGAAGACAGAGAGGAGACGGAGCGTATGCAAATGACCGATCTGCTGGCGAAAAAGAGAGACGGCGGCGCGCTGAGCACCGAGGAGATCGAATTCATGATCCGGGGCTATACCCGCGGCGAGATCCCGGACTATCAGATGTCCGCCATGTGTATGGCGATCCTCCTGCGCGGCATGGACGAGCGGGAGACGCTGGACCTGACCATGTCCATGATGCACTCGGGCGAGACGCTGGATCTGAGCCCCATTCACGGCGTCAAGGCGGACAAGCACTCCACCGGCGGCGTCGGCGACAAGACCAGCCTGATCCTCTGTCCCATGGTGGCGGCGACGGGACTGAAGATCGCCAAAATGTCCGGCCGCGGTCTCGGGCACACCGGCGGCACGATCGACAAGCTTGAGAGCTTCTCCGGCTTCTCGACCGCTATCAGCGAGGAGACCTTCTTCCGAAATGTGAACGATATCGGCATCGCCATCATGGGCCAGACCGCCGACCTCGTCCCGGCCGACAAGAAGATCTACGCCCTGCGCGACGTGACGGGGACCGTCCCTTCCATCCCGCTGATCGTCTCGTCCATCATGTCCAAGAAGCTGGCAAGCGGGGCGGACGTGATCGTGCTGGACGTCAAGTGCGGCGACGGCGCCTTTATGAAGACCGAGGCGCAGGCGGCGGAGCTTGCCCGCGGCCTTACGCGCATCGGACGCCTGGCCGGACGCAAATGCGCCGCGGTCATCACCGACATGGACCAGCCCCTGGGCTATGCCGTGGGCAACGCCGTAGAGGTGAAGGAGGCCATCGCGGTGCTGCGCGGCGAGGAGAAGGGCGATCTGCTGGAGCTCTGCCTGACCCTCGGCGCGTGCATGATGGTGGAGGCCGGAACAGAGTGGAGCGTTGAGGAGGCCAAGCTCGCGCTGATGCAGACCATCGAGGACGGCAGCGCGCTGGCCAAGCTCGCTCAGCTGGTCAGGGCCCAGGGCGGCGACGCGCGGGCGGTATACGACACGAGCCTGCTGCCGCAGGCGAAAGTGACGCTGGAGGTCCCCTCAGAAAAAGAAGGTTATGTAAACCGAATCCACGCGGAAAAGGTCGGCCTCATTTCCATGCATCTGGGCGGCGGCCGCGCCACCAAGGAGAGTTCCATCGACCTCTCCGTCGGCGTGGTGCTGCATAAAAAGGTGGGCGACGCGGTGCAGAGCGGTGAGAGCCTCGCCACGATCCACGCGTCCAGCTCCGAGAAGGCGCAGGAGGCGGCGCGGATGCTGCTCGAATGCTTTGAGTTCTCCGCCGAGCCGGTCACGCGCCCGGCCTTCATCAAGCAGATCATCCGTTAACATATGCGTATGCTAAAACACCCCGGCGGTTCAACCGCCGGGGTGTTGCTCTTTTCCGCGTTCAGCTTTCGAGGAAGAGGCGGATACGCTCGGCCTCGTAATCGAAGTCGGCCTTGTTGTAGCCCATGCCGCCGGGGAGGATATGCCCCTGATCCGGCACCACCAACTGGTCGGCCGTCTTTCCGGCAAACTTGATGGCGTTCATCATGATGCCGGTAATGGTTTCATTGTCGAGATCGGTGTCGATCATGGGCAGGACCGTATCGGCCAGCTCGTTGAGCTGCGTGAGGCTCATACCTCGGGCTTTGGTCAGCACAGCCTGCAGTGTTCTGCGCTGGCGGCCGGTACGCTGCCAGTTGCTGTCGATGGAACGCAGGCGGCAGAAGGCCAGTGCGTGCTCACCGTCCAGATGGTTCATGCCGGCGTAGGGAAGCCCCAGCTTGTCCGCCTCGCCGGCCGTCAGCTCCACATCCACGCCGCCGATCGTGTCGATGATCTTGCGGAAACTGTCAAAGTCCACGTGCGCATAACCGTCGAAGTCGACCTTGAAGCAGTCCCCCAGCACTTTGGTGGTGGCCACGGCGCCGTTGAAGCGGTAAAAGCTTGTGAGCATCAGCCACTCATGCCCCTCCCAAGGGACGCCCGTGCCGCGCTCGAAGCTGGCGAGCTTCACCGCGCCGGTCTTCTTGTTGAGCGAGCAGAGCATGGTCACGTCGCCGCGGCCGATATCGTCGGTATTGGGGATGCGCATATCCGAGCCGATCAGCAGGATGTTCACGACGTCCTTACTGCCGATGCCCAGCGCGCCCTTGAGGACGCCGAAAACGCCGCCCGTGCGGGTCTTTCCCTGCTGGATGCTCACGATATTGCCGTTTTCGTCGACCACGTCGGTATAGCCGTCGCGGTCGAGATGCGCGAGCTTGCCGGAAATCACGCCGGCGACAGCCAGAACGACCAGCAGGAGCAGGCACAGAAGGACCAGCAGGGATCTGCCCGCATGGCTTCTTCTCTTTCTTCGTCTGTGATGCATAGGCACCTCCGTTATAGATGCGGGGAAACAGGGAAGTCCCGTTTATCCCGCCAGAGAGAACAGCTTCGGTTTGAGCTTGAACCGGACGCCGGAGACCAGGCCCATGGCCGCGAACATCGTCATCATCGAGGAGCCGCCGTAGCTGAAAAAGGGCAGCGTGATGCCGATGACCGGCGTGATGCCGATGCACATGCCGATGTTGATGATGGTCTGAAACGTGACCGCGGAGGCCACGCCGAAGCAGATGAGCATGTCGAAGGTCCGGCTGGAGTGCAGCCCTATGTAGACGCAGCGCAGAATGATGACGATCAGCAGGAGCATCACCGCAAGGCAGCCGATCATGCCGAGCTCCTCGCCGATGGCGGCGAAGATGAAGTCCGTGTGCTTGCCGGTGAAGACCGTGGAGCGGTGCCCCGGTTCCACGCCGGTGAGACGGCCCGAGGCCAGCGTCAGCTTGCTCTGGGCGGTCTGCCAGTTTTTGCCGTAGCCGTCCGGGTCGATGCTGGGCACATAGGGCGCCAGCAGGCGCTCCTTCTGGTAAGTCTTGAGAAAGTGGTTCCAGAGCAGGGGGACCGCCGCAGCCAGCGCGGCGCCGCCGATGGCGAACCAGTACAGCCGCACGCCCAGCACGAAGAGCATGGAGGCGAAGATACAGAGGATGATCGAGGCCGAGCCGAGGTCGGACGAAACGCCGACGATCGCCACAAAGACGATCCCGAAATGAACGGCGAGCTGACCGACGGAGAGAAAAGAGTTGATATCCCGGTACTCCTTCAGCCAGGTCATGTGCTTGGCGCAGATGATGACATAGATGATCTTGATGACCTCCGAGGGCTGGATGCCGATGCCGGCGAAGCGGATCCAGCTCTTGTTGCCGGTGTTGTCCTCTACGCCGAAGATGACCAGCGCCACCAGCAGCAGGATGTTGATGACGATCAGATAGCGCCACTGGTCGGCCAGCAGGTCCGCGTCCAGCACCGTGAGCACCACGAAGGCGCCGATCCCCAGAAACATGGAGAACAGCTGCACGATCACGAGCTTGGTCGGGTCCATCTCCGCCCCCGCGGCGAGCATGCCCGTGGCGGCCTTATAGACCATCACCGTCCCGTACAGGGCGCTGACGATGCACACGCCGAGCAGAAACATATCCGCGCGGTCGAAAAACATCCGGAAATAAGGCTTGAGCTTTTTGATAATCGGGAAACACCCCTTTCGGGAAGACAGCATCAAATATCGTTTGGAGCACATTTTAGCACAAACTAAGACTTTACGCAACGGCCCTGTCGGTGGTATAATAGCCAAAGATGTAAATATTTCTTAAAAACCATCGTTCGGCGGGCCCGGCCCGCCGGGCCTTCAGGAGCATCCATGGCGGAATATATCAGCAACAACGAAGCGGAGACCGAGGCGCTGGGCGCCCGTCTGGCGGCCGGGCTCCCCGGCGGCAGCGTGGTCGCCATGTACGGGGATCTCGGCGCGGGAAAGACGGCCTTTGTGCGCGGCATGGCCCGCGGCATGGGGCTGAGCTGCCGCGTCTCGAGCCCGACCTTTACCATCGTCAACGAATACCTGGGCGAGCGGGAACTCATCCATTTCGACATGTACCGCATCGGCGGCGCGGACGAGCTGTTCGACATCGGCTGGGAGGACTATCTCAATCGCGGCGCGGTCTGCGCCGTGGAGTGGAGCGAAAACGTGGAGGACGCCTTTTTCGGCGACGAGATCGTCGTGCGCATCGAAAAGCTGGGCGACACGAAGCGGAAAATCACCATCGAGGGGGCGGAGCCGTGCTGATCTTAGCCTTTGAATCCTCGGCCAGACCCGCGTCCGTCGCGCTGCTGCGGGACGGGAGCCTGCTGTCCCAGTACAGCCAGTGCAGCGCCCTGACCCACAGCCGCACCCTCCTGCCCATGGCGGAGGACATGCTCAAAAACGCGGAGCTCACGATCGGCGACGTGGACCTCTTCGCCGTGGCCCACGGCCCCGGTTCCTTTACCGGCGTGCGCATCGGCGTGTCCACGGTCAAGGGCCTGGCCTGGGCGGCGAACAAGCCCTGCGTCGGCGTCTCCACGCTGGAGGCCATGGCCTGGCACGGACTTGCCGCGGGCGGCGTCGTCTGCCCGGTGATGGACGCGCGGCGCGGCCAGGTCTACAACGCGCTCTTTGAGATCCGAAACGGAAAGCCCGTCCGCCTCTGCGGGGACCGGCCCATCGCGCTCGAAGAGCTCGCGCCGCAGCTCAGAGAGCTGGAGAGCCCCGCCTTCCTGGTCGGCGACGGTGCGGCGATCACGGCAAAGTATCTCGAGACCGTCGGCATCCCCTTCCGCATGGCGCCGGAGAATCTGCGCTGGCAGAGCGCCTGGGGCGTGGCGATGGCCGCGTCGGAGAGGGAGCCCGGCACGGCGGACAGCCTGCTGCCCGTGTATCTGCGCCTGTCGCAGGCCGAGCGGGAGCGGCAGGCTCGTCTAAACAACGCCGAGAGGTCATGAGGCCGCCCTGCGGTCAGCCTCATCGACCGCCGCCGTTGTTTTTCCTCTCAAAATCGAGCCCGCTTTGCTGGGCCTTGATTTTGTTCTTAACGCTGTATTCCCGTGAAAGGGCCGATCCCTGGGGCCCGGATATATTATAACAAAGGAGAACAACACCATGAGCAAAGTATGCGTATTTGACCATCCTCTGATCCAGCACAAGCTGTCCATCCTGCGCGACAAGCGCACCAGCGTGAAGGAATTTCGCGAGCTCGTCTCCGAGATCGCCATGCTGATGTGCTTTGAGGCGACGCGCGATCTGCCCCTCGAGGAGATCGAGGTCGAGACCCCCGTTGCCATGGCCAAATGCCGCCGCATCGCCGGCAAGAAGCTGGCCGTCGTGCCCATCCTCCGCGCCGGCCTCGGCATGGTGGACGGCATGGTCAGCATGATGCCCAACGTGAAGGTCGGCCATGTGGGCCTCTTCCGCGACCCCGAGACCCTCGAGCCCGTCAAGTACTACTTCAAGATGCCCCCCGATATCGAGGAGCGCGACGTGATCGTCGTCGACCCGATGCTCGCCACCGGCGGCTCCGCCTCCGCCGCCATCACCTTCCTCAAGGAGACCGGCGTCAAGCACATCAAGCTCATGAGCGTCATCGGCGCGCCCGAGGGCGTAGCCAAGATGCAGGCGGACCACCCCGATGTGGATATCTTCGTCGCCGCGCTCGACGACCACCTCAACGAGCACGGCTACATCGTCCCCGGTCTGGGCGACGCGGGCGACCGTATTTTCGGCACAAAGTAACATTTTCCTCGGATCGGCAGGGCGTTCGCCCTGCCGATTGCTTTTTTGGCGGAAAAGATTTACAATAGCCGCAGAGACAGAATCTCCCGAAAGGATGCGAGCATGCGTATGGAAACCCTGATCGAGCTGTATGACGAGAGGCCGCTGGAAAACGTGCTCGGCGCGGAGATGTTTCGCCCGAAGCGCGTGGTATACATCTGCCCGGAGAGCGCGGCGCGGGATCAGGCGCTGCAGAAAAAGATGCGCTCCTACTTCGGCTGCCGCGGACAGAGGGTGGAGCTGGTCTTCTTCAAGGCCGACGTGTATGACGCCGGCGCCGTTCTCGCACTGCTGCGCAGCATCGTCGAACGCTTCCCGGACTGCGCCGTGGACATCACCGGCGGGACCGACGCCGTGCTCTTCGCCGCCGGCATGCTCAGCGCGGAGACCGAGATCCCGGTCTTCACCTACAGCCGGAAGAAGAACTGCTTCTACAACATCAAAAACGCGGACTTCGCCGACGGGCGTCCCTGCGACCTGCGCTACCGCGTCGAGGACTTCTTCCGCATGGCGGGCGGCTCGGTGCGCGAGGGAAGGGTGGACAACGCCATCCTCTCCCGCTACATGCAGGACTTTGACCCCTTCTTCCGGGTCTATCTGGACCACCGGCGGGACTGGACGAAGATCGTCACCTATATCCAGCGCGTCTCGCCCGGCGGGCAGGACGGCTCGTATTCGCTGCTGGCCTCCGGAGCGCGCGTCGTCAAGGGCGAGCGCGGCTCGCGCATCGAGGCGCCGGAACAGGCGCTGAGCGCGTTGGCGGCCATCGGCTTTATCAGCGAGCTGCGCGTTGAGGACGAGCGCGTATCCTTCCGCTTTCGCGACGCGCAGATCCGCGCCTGGCTGCGGGATGTGGGCAGCGTGCTGGAGACCTACGTCTACAAGGCCTGCCTGGACACCGGCATCTTCGACGACGTGCGCACCAGCGTGGTCGTGGACTGGGAGGGTGAGTCGAAGGGCAACGCCGTCTCGAACGAGCTGGACGTGATGTGCAGCCGCGGGGTGGTGCCGCTGTTCATCAGCTGCAAGACCTGCGACGTGAAGACTGAGGCGCTCAACGAGCTGGCCGTCCTGCGCGACCGCTTCGGCGGGCAGATGGCAAAGGCCGCGATCGTCACGGCCGAGCGCGGCAACGCCCGCATGCGCAGCCGCGCCGCCGAGCTGAACATCCGCGTCATCGACCTGAGCGACCTGGCCGCGGACCGGCTGCAGAAGCGCCTGCTGGCCTGCATGAACTGAGAAGGAGGCCGTGGACCTGACGATCTGCGAGGCCTCCGGTCGGCATGATGAGATCCTTCGCTCCGCTCAGGATGACAGGACAGAAAACAGAATTTGCAAAAAGCGCCGGCCGGATCGTTTTTACGATCCGGCCGGCGCTTTGCGTGTTCAGCCTTTATTTCCTGTCGTTGCCCATCATCAGGCGGATGACCTCTTTGTCCGTGCCGCGCATGCCGTCGCGCGCGATGGTGCTCACGGCGCGGATGGTGTTCTCCACGCCCTGAACGACGATGCCGTCGCCGCCGTAAAACTGGCTGTCGTGCATGTACATGCGCATGCCCAGCATGCCCGCCTCGACCGCGGAGGCAATCTTCGCCGCACAGCTGGCCTTGGCCCCGTCGCAGATCATGCCGGAGTTGATGGCGAGGGCGTTGACGACGGTGTGGGCGATCTCCTGGTAGCGGCCGCCGTAGAGGTAGCAGACGCCCGCGCCGGCGCCCGCGCCCGCGGAGGTCGCCCCGCAGTAGGCCGAGAGGCTGCCGATGCCGGTCTTCAGATGGATCGTCACCAGATTGGACACGGCCAGCGCCCGCAGCAGCGTCCCCTCCGACACCCCCATCTCGCGCCCGTAGATGATCACCGGGACCGAGGCGGTGAGGCCCTGGTTGCCGCTGCCGGAGTTGATGACCACCGGCATCTCGCAGCCGTCCATGCGCGCGTCGGAGCCGGCGGCTGCCCAGGCCTTGGCCCGGTTGTGGACGCTGTTGCCGTAGGAGCGGAGCAGGATCTTGCCGATCCCTGCGCCGTAGTCGCCCTTGAGGCCGGTCTCGGCGATCGCCATGTTGCATTCGATCTGCGGCTGCAGAATGGGGCGGAGCAGATCCACGTCCACGGTGTCGGCAAAGCGTACGATGTCCTCCACATTCAGCGTCGAGCGGTTTTCGGGGATCTCGTCCATCTTATCCGACCAGGGCTTCTCCTGCAGCACCCTGTCGTTTTTGCGGATGCAGACCACGTTGGTGTGGTGGGAGACGATGTGCACATAGGAGCTCTCCCCGCCGCGGAAAAGCCCCACCGCGAGGTCGAAGGGCAGCTCGGACTCCGCCTCGCGGATGGCGATGTCGGCCGTCTCCAGCCAGGCGTCCATTGCCTTCAGGTCTTCCTCGGTGGCCTCGGCGATGACCTCCAGCTCCTTCTCGGCTCTGCCGAAGCAGAGACCCGCCGCCACTGCGCAGCGCATGCCCTTGCGCCCGCCCGTGTTGGGGACGACGACGCTTTTGACGTTCTTGACGATGTTCCCGCTGACGGTGAGCACCGTGCGCTCCGGCATGGCGCCCAGCGTGTCGCGGGCCAGGGCTGCGGCGTAGGCGATGGCGATCGGCTCGGTGCAGCCCATCGCGGGCACCAGCTCCTCCCGCAGGATGTCCAGATAGGTTTCCATCAGCTTTTGATCCATCGGTTGATTCTCCTTTCGATTCTTCAATTGCGAAACTTCGTTTCACAATTGAACGACTCGCTTTTATCGCGCGCGGCGGTGTGTAATACGCCGCGCTTGGTCGAAGCGAGGGCTCGTACGACTCGCCTCAGGGTGTTTTTGCCGCGGCGGAGCCGTGCCAAAAACAAATGGTATCTCCTCCGGGACGTGAATCTGAGCCTGTTTCCCTCTGGCGTAGTTGATTTCCCTATAGGTTAAGCAGCTTTCTTGCTTCCAGATAATAGCGCTTTTCGCGCGCGCTGCCCATGGAGAAGGTCTTGCGCGGCAGCACGCCGCCCGCCGCGATGCCGGGGAACAGCGCCTCCCTGTCCGGGGCGGGCAGCAGGAAGCCCGCGGCGCCTTCGCTCGCGCAGAGCGCATGCAGGGCCGCCTCCCCGTGGATATAGTCGATGCTTCCGGCGTGCTCACGCAGCCAGGCATCCAGCACCGCCTGCAGTCTTGCGACCGGCAGTACGCCGTCCCGCGTGCTGACGAAGAGCTTCAGCTCTTCGCCGCCGCAAAGGCAGACGATCGGCGCGCCCTCCCCGTCGTCCAGCTCCCGCCGGACGGCGGTGATCAGTGCCTTCGCGTTGCAGCCGGTGACGAGGCGGTGGATGGCCTCCCAGCGCTGGGCGGGGCTGCGCAGGTTCTCGAGCTCCACGAGCGCATAGCGCGCCGGGTGGCCGGACAGGTCCTCGCCCGGGCGCTCTTTTTTCAGCGCCTCCCAGCAGGCCTTGGCCGTGGCCAGCGAGTGGTTGCCGTCGCCTACGGCGAACTGCAGCTTGCGCCCGGCGGCGTAGGCGTCCAGACGCTGGCGCAGCCTGCGGGCCACGACCCCCTCCACGAGCCAGCCGGCGACATGCCCGCCGCCCTGCATCAGCTCGAAATCATAGAGCTTCGGGAAGGCGGCCTTCTGGCGCGAGAGCAGGCCGATGAGCAGATCCTCCGCATCGTCGCACAGCAGCAGCGCATGCGGCAGCTCCAACGCCGCGTCGGCGCGGATCTGCATCCGGGGCGGGATGCGCCCGGTCACGGTCTCCTCCGTGGCGCGCACGGGCGTGTTTGCGTCGGCGCGGTAGTCGTAGGCCTCCAGGTCCAGCATGCCGACCACTCCCTGCCGCACGCTGCCGTCGCGGAGCGTGCGCTCCACATAGACGAAAGCATTTTTGTATTCGCGAAAGACGCCGCCCTGCAGGTATTCCTCCATGCTTCGGTGGATCGCGGCGATCCGCTCCGCGCCGGCGCTCGCCAGCTCCGCCTCCGGCAGGATCAGCCGCAGGGCAGAGGGAGCCGCGCCGACGATGCGCTCGGTCTCCGCCCAGTATTCCGGCTCCGAGGAGAACTGGTCGCAGGCGATCACCGCCCACTTTTCCAGCAGCTCCTCACGCGGCAGGAGGATGTCGGCAGGTCCGAAACAGCTCATGGCGCCGCCTCCCTTCCCTCGTCGATGACCTCCGTCAGCAGCCCGAGGACGAGCCGCCGGGCCTCCGGCGCTTCGTCCACGCAGGTGCTGAGCGTGAGGATGTGGTCCTCCAGCGCGATCTCGGTATCCCCGGGCACCACGGTCCCGGGGGCAGTGCTGTTGACGACGCTCTGCAGGTAGTCGACGCGGTCCTGCATCACGGTCTCGTCATAAAAGGCGTCGATCAGGATATCCGGGAAGACGGTGGTGGCGAACACGCGGTAGTGGTACTCCGCCGCGGGCGTGTAGATTACGATCTCCCGGTGGGCCATGAAGAAGTCCTCGTCCGCAAAATAGCGCAGCGCGCCGAACATGGTCCCGTCGGCCATGTTGTGGGCGTAGAGGATGGTGTTGAAGCGGGAGAAGTCCTTCGCCACGCCGCTGAAGCTGAAGACACTGCCGGGCAGACCCTCGCTCCCGTCCAGATTCCGGTTGAGATAGTATTCGTCGTCCCCCGCGCGCTGCAGCACCGGGTAATCCACCGTGGTGTCCGGGATCCACAGCCAGGCGTACACGTCGCCGTTCTGTTTCTGAAGCGACGCAAAGTCGATGGGGGAGACATAGGGGATGGGCGTGGGCGTCGGGGTGGGCTCGGGCGTCGGCTCCGATGTGGGCGCCGGCGCCTGTTCGCTCTCCGTCTCCGCCGCCGTCCGGGACGCCTCCGCGGCCATGTGCCGCGCGTCCATGATGCGCCCCCAGAGGATCAGCCCCAGCGCGATCACGCAGAACATGATCCCCCAGATGGCAGGAATCTTTCTTCTCATGACTCGTAATCCATCCGTTCCGCCGTCCAGTCCGCGAGCACGCGGCACATGTCCTCCGCCACGGCTCTGGCGCCGGGCAGGTCGTGGTCCAGATAGTTGCCGCACTCCCTGCGCTCCGAGCCCGGGATCTTCCCCTCGAAGTCTTTGATGAAGGCGAAGCACTCGCGCACGAGCTGCAGCGCGTCGCTGCGGGAGACGCTGTCGCGCAGCAGCAGGTAAAAGCCCGTGCGGCAGCCCATCGGCCCCACATAGAGGACGCTGTCCTGCCATCTGCTGTTGCGGGCGCAGGTGGCGAAGAGATGCTCGAAGGTATGCATGGCCCCGTCGCTGAGATAGTCGCCCGCGTTGGGCTTCTTCATGCGTACGTCGTAGGTCACAACGTCTCCGTCGATGCGGGAGATGTACATGCCCTTCTCCAGCCTGTCATGATCCACGGTAAAGCTTGCGATGGTCTTCATATCTCTATCCTTCCCTTATAGCCTTCCCCCTCGGGGGAAGGTGTCCCAGTGCTCACACTGGGACGGATGAGGGGCGTGTGTTGACGCTTCCTGTCCTTTCGGAGCGTTATCATCCAACCCCTCCGGCGCTTTGCGCCGCCTCCCCTTGCACAGGGGAGGCTATATGGCAAATGATTGTAATTACTCGATCTTCACGCGCATGGGGCGGCCGCTGAGCTCGTAGCAGAGGGCGAGCCCCTCGTGGTCGTCGATCCGAATGTTCGCGGCGTCCCGGTTTTTCAGCAGCTGCGCGTAATGCGCCCGCGCCACCGCGCCGTATTCGGCCATGTTGTCCGAGTGGAACAGCACGCCGCCGAGCACGCTGTTGACCGTGGCGAGCACGTATTTCTGCTCCTCCGTCAGCCGGAGGTTCCTGTCCCGCAGGAAGAACACATCCGGGTCGTTGAGCCAGGCGCGGCCGCTGAGCTGCCGGCGGAAGATCGTGTTGCCGATGGACTGGCGCGTGGAAACGCGCTCCCGGTGCGCAAGGCGCATGTGGGGCCTGTCGTCCCAGTCCAGCGTCACGTCCCCGCCGATGCGGCAGTAGTCCACCAGTCCGAAGGCGGGCATGATCGGCACGCCGCATCCGAGGATCAGCTTGTCCCCGCAGAGCTTTCGCAGCAGCTCCATCGCGCGGATCATGCGGCCCGCGCGGGTCTCCCGCCCGGAGCCGAAGGGCGCCGCGGCGTAGAGGAAGTCCAGCTTTACCAGATCGTAGCCCCAGTCGTTGAGCACGCGCTCGAAGACCCCCTCCAGGTAGTCGATCACGCCGGGATGGTCGATGTCGAGACCGAAGAAATTGCCCCAGTTGCAGCCGGCGCGCCAGGGCCTGCCCTTCTCATCCTTCAAAAACCAGTCGGGATGCTCGCGCAAAAGGATCGAATCCGTCCGGGCGCAGAAGGGGGCAAGCCACAGCCCCGCCCGGAAGCCCGCTGCGTGGATCGCGTCGGCCGCGGCCTTCATGCCCTCGGGGAACTTGACGGGATCGGCCTCCAGCCAGTCGCCCACGCCGGGCTCCCAGCCGTCGTCGATCTGGAAGACGTCGCCCGGCCGCAGCCGGCCGATACAGCCCTCGAGGTCCTCGCGGATGGTCTCGGCGCTGATGTTTTCGTAGCGGTTGTACCAGCTCGTATAACCCGCGATCTTCTCCTGCGTGCGGGCTTTGACGCCCATGGCGGCAAACCAGGCGTCAAAGACCCTGTCCTCCGGTCCGCGGGCGAAGAAAAGGTCAAAGGCGTGGAACTCACCGCCGCAGCGGAGCCCTTCGCAGTCGCGCTCAAGGCGCAGCTCGCGGCTGGCGCTGTCATATTGAAAAAGGGTGTAGCCCGGATGCTCGTCCAGCGAGCCGATCAGACGGTATTCCTCCCCCTCGCGGAAATAACAGTAGCTGACGCCGTGGGTGACGCCGGACTTGTTGGGGTAGCTGACGAAGTCATAATCACCGTAGCGGTCGAGAGCGTAGTGCTCGATGACGCGCCCGGGCAGATGCCCGATGCCGCGCGTTTTGCCGCTGCGGTCGTACTCCGGGCAGTAGGTCCAGCTCTGGTAGCCGTTCATGAAGATGCGGCCCTCTGCGCTCATGGGCACGTTCAGCGAGGCCTCCACCTTCACGAGGACATCCTCCGGCAGCTCCTCCGTGATGCGCAGCGTGCCCTGAGAAAACACGACGCTGCCGAAGACGGGCGGGTGGTTTTTGAGCGTGATCTTGTAGCGGAATCTGTTGGCCATCGGTTTTCCTCACTTCACCGTGAAGTCCACGGTCACGGGCGCGCAGCCCCCGGCCGTGACCGTCAGGCTCGCTTTCCCGTGCTTGCCGACGGTTTTCACATAGCAGCCGCACATACCGCCCTCGGCTGTGACCGTGTCCGGCCCGACGAGACTCAGCGCGCCGCGGAGTTTGAAGTTCACCGGAAGCTGGGCGTAGGGCGCGATATTGCCGTTTTCGTCCAGCACGCGCACGCGGACGGCGGCCATGTCGTAGCTCTCGCCCTCGCGGAGCTGCCGCTGGCTTACACGGACCTCCAGATGCAGCGCCGTGCCCGGGCAGCAGATGCGCGACACGACGCTCACGCCGTCCTTCACGCCCTCAAAACGCCAGACCGTGGCCTCGCCGCCCCAGTTGCCCACATATTTGCCGTAGAGCTCCGTACCCTGGGCAAAGCTCATGCCGTAGCGCGTCATGCAGTAGAGCATTTTGGCCCTGTCGGCGAGGGGCAGGTTGCTCATGCCGTGCTTGCCCGCGGAGATCAGCGCCTCCTTGAGCGGCTGCGCCTGCGCGTGCGGCATGCCCTCCTGCGTCTCGAGCAGGCACCCGATGGTGTCGTCGATCAGCACCGGGCCGTGCGGCAGCCCCCTCCAGCCCTTCGGCTCGAAGGAGGCCACAAAGCTGCCGTTTTTATAGAGGTCCACACGGTCGGCGTTGGTGAAGGCATAGATCTCGCCCACATTCCCTCCGGGGTAGTCGCCGATGTCCATGGGGCAGCCGAGCTCCAGCACCGGGCTCTCGTCGCCCTGGCTGGCATAGAGGGAGGCTGCCAGCTTGGGGTTGCGGAAGGCGTCCATCACGCCGTGATAGCAGACCTTGTCGCCGGAGCCGAAGTCCTTGTGGGTGGGGTAGTCGAACATGCACCAGCCGAAGCAGCCGGTGTGCTCCCCGTCGGCCATGGCCGCGTTGAGGACGCGCGCGTGCCGCAGCGCGTGCTCCTGCCGCTCCGACCAGGGGTCAAAGCTCTTGGTGGGGAACATGTGCCCGCTGTGCTCGGAGATGAGCAGGGCCTTCCCCATGTCGGGCGTGACCTTTTCCTTCGGGCGGCAGCCCGGGTTCTCCCCGGTGTGGGAGAAGTCGTTGAAGGCGTAGACGTCCTCCAGCAGGCTGCTCTTCTCCAGATAGCGCACGCCGGAGGTCGGGCGGCTGGGGTCCAGAAGCCGGCAGAGCTCGTTGGTGCGCGTGTAGAACTCGTCATAGTCCTGGCTCTCGTTGATGCGCACGCCCCACAGAACGACACTCGGGTGGCTGCGGTACTGCATCACCATCTCGCGCAGGTTCTCCAGCGCCTGATCCTGCCAGGCGCGGTCGCCCACATGCTGCCAGCCGGGGATCTCGGTGAAGGCCAGCAGGCCCAGCTCGTCGCAGGCGTCGATAAAGTGCTGGCTCTGGGGATAGTGGGAGGTGCGCACCGCGTTGCAGTGCAGCTCCTCCTTCAGGATGCGCGCGTCCTCCCACTGGAGGTGGGCCGGCGCCGCGTAGCCGATATAAGGGTAGCACTGATGGCGGTTGAGCCCGCGCAGGAAGCTCCTTTTGCCGTTGAGATAGAAGCCGTCGGCGCGAAACTCCACGCGGCGGAAGCCGATGCGCTTTTCCTGCGTGTCGAGGGCTTTCCCGTCCTCATCCAGCAGCTCCGCCCGCACGGTGTAGAGCATCGGGAACTCCGGGCTCCACTCCTTCGCGCCGGGCACGCGGATCGTAAAGCGCTGCTGTCCCGTCTGCCGGGCCAGGCATTTGTCCCCGTCCCAGACGCTCAGACGCACCTTGTGCTCGCGCCCGAAGAGCGTGAGCTCGGCCTCGAGCCTTCCCGGGCCGGGGGTGGTCACATAGAGGTCGGCAATATAGTCCTGCTCCCGCACGTCGAGCCAGACCTCGCGATAGAGCCCGCCGTAGGTCAGGTAGTCGATCACAAAACCGAAGGGCGGCACCGCGGGATTCTCCGTGCAGTCGAGACGGACGCAGATCGTATTGTCGCCGCCAAAGTTTACATAATCCGTGATCTCCGCGCGGAAGGCCGTGTAGCCGCAGCGGTGCTCGGCGCATTTGACGCCGTTGACGAAGACCTCCGCGATGTGGGCCGCACCGTCAAACTGCAGGAAAAGCCGCTTGCCGCGCAGGCTCTCCGGAATGTCCAGCGCGCGGCGATAGCCGCAGACGCCCTCGTAGTTCTGCGGCGACGCGTAATGGAGCGGCGTCTCCCCCACCGAGTGGGGCAGGCGCACGGGAACGGTTTCCCCGCCGCCCGCAAGCAGTCCCTCGGACCAGCTCTCGGCAAACTCCCAGCCGCTGCACAGATTGATCATTCCTTGTTCCTCCGTCATATTTGCCTTAAGGCATATTGATATACAGTAATTTTACCATCGAAATGCCAAAGGCACAAGCGGGAAATCCTCTTTTCCCGATCTTTTTCTTCCCAAGAAAAAATAGAGTCTCGCGGTTGACACCGCGCGGTGCTTTCGTGTATAATTGTTTGGACATGCTATAAGCATCTTCTGGAAGCCTGGTCATTATCAGCGATTATTCTTGATAGAGAGGAAGCAACACATGGAAACCAAAAACATCCGCAACATCGCCCTCCTGGGCCACGGCAACAGCGGCAAGACCAGCCTGGCCGAGAGCATGCTCTTCGTCACCGGCGCGATCGACCGCATGGGCAAGGTCACGGACGGCAACACCGTCTGCGACTACGACGCCGAAGAGACCAAGAGACAGATCACCATCTCCTCCTCCGTCGCTCCCGTGAGCTTCGCCGGCAGCAAGATCAACGTGCTCGACTGCCCCGGTTACTTTGACTTCGTGGGCGAGGTGCTGTGCGCCCTGCGCGCGGTCGAGGCCGGCTTCATCCTGCTGACCGCGAAGGACGGCCTGTCCGTCGGCGCCGAGCGCAGCTGGAAATACCTCAAGGCCGCCAATCTCCCCACCGCCTTCGTCGTCTCCAAGGCCGACGAGGAGCACGGCGACTACTTCGCCGTGGTCGAGGCCCTGCGCGCCAAGTACGGCAGCATCGTGGCCCCCGTGACCATCCCCAGCTCCGACGGCAAGGGCGTCATCGACCTGGTGCACAACGTCTGCTACAGCTCCAACGGCGCCAAGACCGTCAAGGGCACCGTCCCCGCGGCCGACGCCGGCCATGTCGAGGACCTGCGCATGGAGCTGATGGAGACCGCCGCCGGCGCCACCGAGGAGCTCATGGAGAAGTTCTTTGAGACCATGGAGCTGGACGAGGCCGATATGGTCGCCGGCATCAAGGCCGGTATGAAGGAGCGCGGCGTCGTTCCCGTGTTCGCCAGCGCCGCCATGCTGAACGTCGGCACCGAGGCCCTGCTGCAGGGCATCGTGGACTACGTCCCCAGTCCCGACGAGATGGAGGGCATCGATCCCAACGGCCCCACCCTCGGCTTCGTGTTCAAGACCGTGTCCGACCAGTTCGGCAAGTACAGCTTCGTCAAGGTCATGAAGGGCAGCATCAGCTCCGACATGTCCCTGCGCAACGTCCGCGCCTCCAGCACCGATAAGCTGGGCCGTCTCTACACCGCCTGCGGCAAGAAGATGACCGAGACCAAGGACGCCTGCTGCGGCGACATCGTGGCCGTCGGCAAGATGGACTGGAAGACCGGCGATACCGTCTGCGACCCCAAGAACGAGGTCGAGCTGCCCGCCATCGAGATCCCCGAGCCCTGCTACTCCGTGGCCATCGCCCCGAAGACCAAGGGCCAGGACGACAAGGTCGCCACCGGCCTTGCCCGCCTCAACGAGGAGGACATCTCCTTCTCCCTGGTCAACAACGCCGAGACCCATCAGATGGTCATCTCCGGCGCCGGCGACATCCAGGTCGACGTGCTCTGTGCCAAGCTCAAGAGCCGCTTCGGCGTCGATACCGAGCTCAAGCCCGCCCGCGTGGCCTACCGCGAGAAGATCAAGGGCCGCGTCGAGGCCCACGGCCGCCACAAGAAGCAGTCCGGCGGTTCCGGCCAGTTCGGCGACGTCTGGGTCCGCTTCGAGCCCCAGGAGGAGAGCGACGATATGATCTTCGCGGAGGAAGTCTTCGGCGGCTCCGTCCCCAAGAACTTCTTCCCCTCCGTCGAAAAGGGCCTGCGCAACGCCGTGCAGAAGGGCGTGCTCGCCGGCTATCCCCTGGTCGGCCTGAAGGCCACCCTGTACGACGGCTCCTACCACCCCGTCGACTCCAACGATATGGCCTTCCAGACGGCCGCGAGACTTGCCTACCAGGACGGCATCCCCAAGGCCAAGCCCACCATCCTTGAGCCCATCGGCCTGCTGCAGGTCACCATCCCCGACGCGAACCTCGGCGATATCATGAGCGATATCTCCTCCAAGCGCCGCGGCACCGTGCTCGGCATGAACGCCGAGGACGGCATGCAGACCGTCGAGGCCGAGGTCCCCATGGCTGAGATGGGTTCCTACACCATCGACCTGCGCTCCATGACCCAGGGCCGCGGTTCCTTCAGCCTGAAGTTCATCCGCTACGAGGAAGCCCCCGGCAACGTGCAGCAGAAGGTCATCGAGGAAGCCAAGGCACTGGCCGAGCAGGAGTAACGTCAGAATAAATGTGCAAGGTCATGCGGCCGCGCCTGCGCGGCCGCATCGACCGTCACATTCATTCTTCCTTCTCGTGTCAAACCCGCTGCCGCTGGGCTTTGCCGCGAATTAAAGAGGAAGTTAGATTGTAATAGCGACCCCCGGGTCGCTGTTTTTTTAGTTTTCAGTTTTCAGTTTTTAGATTTCAGTTGGTGATACGATGAACGGAAAGTTATCCAACATCAAAAATACCGCCTGGGCCATCGCGATCGTGGTGTCTCTGGTGCTGCTGCTCGTGGCGCTGGGCTTTGCCGCCTTCACCCGCCATCACGGGGAGCTGGAACGGCCCACCGTCCTGATGGGCGAGGCCGCCGAGAAACGCGACGCGGCGCTGGCCGAGAAAAAGGCTGCCGAGGAAAAGGCCGAGCAGGCGGCGGGCCCCGGCGAGGTCTACCTGCTCGGCGAGAGCGGGGACGCGGGCCAGGCCTATATCGACTCGCTGACCTTCCTGTGCGACAGCGCGCTGATCGGCCTGCGCGATTACGGCCTGCTGCGGGAGGGCACCGCCACCACCCAGGTCTGGGGCAGCAGCGCGGGCAACATCCCCGCCTCCCAGCTCGGAAGCTTCAAGATCCGCTTCCCGGGCGACGGCTCGGAGATCAGCCCGACGGACGCCGCCATGATCGCCAAGCCCTCCATCCTCGTGATCTCCCTCGGGACCGACGGGCTCGCGGACAGCAGCGAGACGCAGTTCATCTCCGACTTTGAGGCGCTGATCCGCGGCGTGCAGGAGGCGAGCCCCTACACCACCGTCGTGGTCTGCACCATCACCTCCGTCACCATCAGCTATTCCGGCAGCGACGGGCTGGAGTTCACGCTGGTCAACCGGGCAAACGAGTGGCTCGCGCGGATCTGCGCGGACACCGGTGCCTATCTGGTGGACGCCGCCTCCGCCGTCAGCGACAGCAACGGCTCCCTCCTCACGGAGTACGCCTCCGCCAACGGCAAGACGCTCAACTCCGCTGGCCTCAACCAGATCCTGATGTATCTGCGCAACCACGCGCTGGCTTTCTGAGCGGCCGCAAGGCCTGAAAACGCCGAACAGCACTGCCATTTTGAGGAACGAAGTGACGAAGAATCTCATATACTGCTCAGATTACAGACTCTTTTGAGATCCTTCGCTTCGCTCAGAATGACAGAACAGTTTTTTGCCTACAGCTTGACAGGGGCTGCGCCAAAGGCGCAGCCCCTCAGGGTGTCGACAAAGTGTCGACACCCTGAGAATCAAAAATGAGAACTTTCGAAAAAGTTCTCATTTTTGAGAATATCAAACGCGAGAGGGAATACCCATGCGAGTCCGACTTGCTCTGTATGGGTTTGTCTACAGTCTGAGGGGCTGCGCCAAAGGCGCAGCCCCTGTCTTTTCTGAAAACTGAAAACTATTCCGCCGTATCCACGCTCTTGCCGTAGACCACGAAGCGCTGGAAGAGAAACTCGGTGACAAAGTTCAAAACCATGTTGATGCCCGTAACCAGATAGTCGTTCCAGCCCAGGTTTTCGGCCAGGTAGTTTCCGCCGACGGTGCTCAGCAGCGTGAAGACCGCGTAGTAGGCGGCCACCTTGAGCATGGCCACCGGCACGTTCGCCGCGGACTTGAAGGTGTATTTCCGGTTGAGCGTGAAGTTCCACAGCACGCTCAGCACCAGCGCGATCAGATAGCAGGGCCAGTAGCTCCAGCCGGAAAACTCCGTCAGCAGCGTGAAGCTGACGATCTCGATCAGCCCGGCCGATATCGAAAAGAGCGTGAATTTGACCGCCCGCCAGAATTCCTTTTTCCTGTTTGCGTCCATGACAACACTCCCTGTATCGTTCTGCGGCTTTTTCGCGTCATTCTGAGGAGCGGAGCGACGAAGAATCTCGGAAGACGGCCGAGGAGATCCTTCGCTTCGCTCAGGATGACAAGGGGCGTTTCCCCGCATCGTATGGATACAGGGAGTATACCGCGTTCCGGGGGAAAATACAACAAATATTTTAATTGGTTTCTTCCGGCCGGGTCAGGTGCATGTACTCGTCGTAGGTACAGAGGCGGTCGATCACGCCGTCCTCGGTGATCTCAATGATGCGGTTGGCCACGGTCTGGGTCAGCTGGTGGTCGTGGCAGGAGAAGAGGATGTTGTATTTGAAGGCCTCGAGGCCGTTATTGAGCGCGGCAATGGACTCCAGGTCCAGATGGTTGGTCGGCTGGTCGAGCAGCAGGAAATTCGCCCCGGAGAGCATCATGCGGCTGAGCATGCACCGCACCTTTTCGCCGCCGGAGAGGACCTTCGCGCTCTTGTAGACATCGTCGCCGCTGAAGAGCATGCGCCCCAGGAAGGTGCGCAGGTAGCTCTCCCGCTTGTCCTCGGAAAACTGCCGCATCCACTCGATGAGGTCTGCGTCAAAGCCGTCAAAGTAGCTGTTGTGGTCCTTGGGAAAGTAGCTGGGCGTGATGGACGCGCCCCACTTGACCGTGCCCTCGTCCGGCTCCTCCTCGCCCGTGAGGATCTTGTAGAGCATGGTGACGGCCAGCTCGTTTTTGCCGAGGATGGCGATCTTGTCCTCTTTGCCGACGATGAAGCTGACCTTGTTGAGGAGCTTCACGCCGTCCACGGTCTTGGAGACCTCGGTGACGAACAGGCGGTCCTTGCCCGGCTCGCGCTCGGCCTTGAAGCCCACCCAGGGGTAGCGGCGGCTGGAGGCGGGCAGCTCCTCCACGGTGATCTTGTCGAGGAGTTTGCGGCGGGAGGTCGCCTGCCGGGACTTGGACTTGTTGGCGGAGAAGCGGGCGATGAAGGTCTGCAGCTCCTGAATCTTCTGCTCGGCCTTCTTGTTCTGGTCGCGAATCAGCTTCTGGATCAGCTGGCTCGACTCGTACCAGAAATCGTAGTTGCCCACGTACATCTTGATCTTGCCGTAGTCGATGTCCACGATGTGGGTGCAGACATTGTTGAGGAAATAGCGGTCGTGGCTGACCACGAGGACCGTGCCCTCGTAGTCCATGAGAAAGTCCTCCAGCCACACGACGCTGGCCAGATCCAGGTTATTCGTCGGCTCGTCCAGCAGCAGCACGTCCGGGTGCCCGAAGAGCGCCTGCGCCAGCAGGACTTTCACTTTGAGGCGCGGGTCGATATCCCGCATCAGGCTCTGGTGCAGGCCTACGTCCACGCCAAGACCCTGCAGGATGCGCCCGGCGTCGGACTCGGCCTCCCAGCCGCCCAGCTCGGAAAATTCCTCCTCCAGCTCGGCAGCATGCAGGCCGTCCTCGTCGGAGAAGTCCTCCTTCTCGTAGATACTCTCGCGCTCCTTCCCACAGTCGTAGAGCCGCTGGTGGCCCATGATGACCGTGTCGAGCACCGCGCAGTCGTCGTAGAGGCTCTGGTTCTGCTTCAAAACCGACATGCGGCGCTTGGGGTCGAGGACGACGCTGCCGCCCGTCGGCTCCAGCTCGCCGGAGAGGATCTTGATGAAGGTGGACTTGCCGGCGCCGTTGGCGCCGATGATGCCGTAGCAGTTGCCGGCGGTGAACTGCAGATCGACCCGGCTGAAAAGCACCGAGGGTCCGAACTGCATGGACAGGTCGTTGACGGTAAGCATGGCGTATTCTCCCTTTTTCGGTTTACATAACTATAAAAATGCCGCTTCGGCTCAGCCTTTTTCGGCGGCGATCTTGGCGATCGTGTCCTCCCGGATCGCCTCGCGCAGGGCGCTCAGAGCGGGGGAGAAGCCCACCCGGTCGTCGCAGTAGCGCAGGTTCAGGCCGTACTCGTTCTCCGACCAGGTCGAGAGATCGGACTCGTTGTGCTGGATCAGCGCCTCCAGCCCGTCGAGGGCCTTGTAGATCCGGGCTTCGAGGCTCTGGCGCGCCTCCATCTCGGCATAGAGCGCCGCCATCTCCTCCGCATAGGGCGCGGGCAGGGAGGCGACCCAGCCGGACAGCAGCGAATCCTCCACGGCCCGATCCGCGTCCGTCTTGACGAAGGTGGGGATGTCCCCGGTGAAGGCCTCGCCCAGGTCGTGGATGAGGCACATGCGCATGACCTTGTCCATGTCCGCCTCCGGGAAATCGTCCCGCAGCCAGTAAGCCGTCAGCGCGAGGCGCCAACTGTGCTCCGCCACGCTCTCATGCCGCCCGCCGGAGGTATAGCAGTGCCGCGTCGCGTCCTTGAGCTTTTCGGCGACGTGCAGCGCGTCAAGCAGTGCCCTTGCTTCCATGTAGTTGCTCCTTTCTGTGCTTGGATGAGAATAGGTGAAGTCACCGCGTAGGCGTTACGGGAATGAAGGTCCTTCGTAGCGCCGACCATAGGTCGGCGTGATGCCTGACGTCCGTGGACGCCGAGCGCTGCTCGGCGCTACGAAGTGGAGGATCGCCGATCGGTGATCGGTGCTACGGGTGGGGAATCGCCGATCGGTGATCGGCGGTGAGGAACGATTCTGCCGTAGCGCCGACCATTGGTCGGCGTGGTACAGGAATAAAGCTTTAGCGTAGCGCCGACCATTGGTCGGCGCAGATCGATTACGACGTCAGTAGTACTCATCCTCAGCCCATTTTCCCGGATTGCTGACAATATACTGATATCGCGTGAGATAATCCCCCTCATCCCGGATGATATGGTCATAATATTTATCTTGCCATATTGCCTTTCCGCATTGCTTCGTGACGAAACCTTTCAATTGCTGGATGATTCTTCCCAATTTCGCCCTCGCGTCCGTTTCAAAACGTAAAAGAATGTGTACGTGATTAGGCATGATGACATATTGATCCACATATACACCCGGATAATGGTCTGGTATGCTTGAGATCGATAAATCGAGACACTTCCCGATTTCAGTCAGTGACGGTTCTATTGAGAAGGGAAGATGATCTTCAGAAATGCTTGAAAGGATTCTTCGCCGATCTTTCGTACAAATAGTGACAAAATAGGCTCCTTGTGTGCTGTAATCGTATCCGGGAAGTCGTAATCGCTTGTGTTGTGAAGCGCTTTCCATTAAAAACCTCTTTCTTTTCGTGCGCGGATGCGTTCTCGCATTCGCCGAGCGCTGCTCGGCGCTACGGATGTGAAGCCTCCGCGAAGCGCCGAGCATTGGTCGGCGAGGTTCGGAACCGCGCAGGGACGCCGAGCGCTGCTCGGCGCTACGGATGTGAAGCCTCCGCGTAGCGCCGACCATTGGTCGGCGAGGTTCGGGACCGCGCAGGGATGCCGAGCGCTGCTCGGCGCTACGGATGTGAAGCCTCCGCGAAGCGCAGACCATTGGTCGGCGAGGTTCGGGACCGCGCAGGGATGCCGAGCGCTGCTCGGCGCTACGGATGTGAAGCTTCCGCGTAGCGCAGACCATTGGTCGGCGAGGTTCGGGATCGCGCAGGGACGCCGAGCGCTGCTCGGCGCTACGGAAAGGGGATGCTCGTAGCGCAGACCATTGGTCGGCAGAATAGAGCTTAGAGTTCTTTTTTCATGTATCGCGGCTGATATTCCCGGTAGCCGTGCTTCGGGTAGAAAGCATACGATTCAAACCACTGCTCTCTCGGTTCCCCCAGATGCACACGAGAGACCGTGATGCCGGATGCGCGCATGGCATCTTCGGCAGTCTGCAGCAGCTTGCTGCCGATTCCCTGACGCTTGCGGTCAGCCTTGACATACAGCCTGTGCAGAAATGCTTCGGCTGTGCTGTCTATGCGGTGATATCCGATACAGCCGACGACCCTGTCCTGCTCGTCGATCGCCAGCCAGAACATATCCCCGGTACGGAGATAGCTGTCTTCAACGGAGAGAAGATCGTCGTTCAGATGCGGACGGCGTCCCAGCGCATCTTTCGCCTGAAGGACCATAAAGATCATGTCATCCCGGTAGGCATCGTCATAGGGGATGATTTTCATACTTCTGTCTCTCCAAAATATTTCTCCGCAAAGTCCACCTTTTCCACTTGAAACTCCCGGCCGCGGAGGTAATTGAGGATGCCCGCGTCGGTGGGGAATTCAAAGCGCAGCTTGTAGGAATACAGGGCCTGCCCCTTCTCGTCGTAGTCCTTGTTGAAGCGCTCGCTGCCGTATTTCCCGTCGCCCACCAGGGGCCAGCCGGCGTGCGCCATCTGTACGCGGATCTGGTGTGTGCGCCCGGTACCCAGGCGGCACTCCACCAGGCTGAGCGGGCCTTTGGACTTGAGCACCTTATAATATGTCACGGCGGTTTTTGCTCCCGGCTCGGGCTTGTCCTTCACAAAGACCTGGTTTTTCTTCGCGTCCTTGAAGAGCACGTTTTCCAGCTTCCCCTCCGGAGGCTTCGGGCGGCCGCGCACGGCGCAGAGATAGTACTTCTCGATCTCCCGGTCCCGGATCTTCTCGTTGAGGATGCGCAGGGTCTCGGCGTTCTTGGCGGCGATGACGATGCCGCCGGTGTTGCGGTCAATGCGGTTGCAGAGCGCGGGCGTGAAGGCGTTCTCCTCCTTCGGGCGCCACTCGCCCTTCTGGGCCAGATAGGCCTGGATGTTCGCGATCAGGGTGTTGTAGTCCCAGACGCCGGCGCTGTGGCAGAGGACGCCGGGCTTCTTGTCAGCCAGGAGGATGTTTTCGTCCTCGTAGACGATGCTGAGCTTCGGCGTGCCGACCTTGAGCCAGGAATTGTCTTCCCGGGGCTTTTCAAAAAACTCGTCGTTGATGTATAATTGTATGGCGTCGCCGAGCTGCAGGCGGGCGTCGCGTTTGGCGCCTTTCCCGTTGACTTTGATGCGCTTGAGGCGGATATACTTCTGCAGCAGGCTCTCCGGCAGCAGGGGGACGGCCTTGGATACAAAGCGGTCCAGCCGCTGCCCGGCGTCGTTGGCCCGGATCGTCAATTCTTTCATACAGACTCCAAAAGCTGTCATCCCGAGAAGCGGAGCGGCGAAGGATCTCATTGCTTCCGCAGATTCTTCGCTGCGCTCAGAATGACGCTTGCTTTTTTTACTTTTTCGTATTATATACCGGAAAATAAGTGTTGACAAGTGGAAAGGCTTCAACTATAATATCAAAGCGCGATTGCACGAGGGGTATTGCCATGCGTCTTGATTTACGTGAGATTATTGAGGTCCCCGGCGGCTCGGTCCCCTTTGAGACAGAGCTTGAGACCGGGCGGCTGAGCTTTCCGTCAGTAAAGGCGTATCTGAGCAGACCGTACGCGCAGGGCCGCGTGTATAACGAGGCGGGCGTCCTCCATCTCAAAGGCACGCTGACGGCGGAGATGCTGTGCATCTGCGACCGCTGCGGCGCGGAGTTTGAGAGCGTGAAGGAGCTTCCGCTCGACGCCGTCATCGTGGAGGAGGAGAGCGAGGAGTTTCCGGAGCTGTTCGTTCTGGACGGCAACGAGATCGATCTGGACGAGATCCTGGAGACCAGCCTGATCCTCGATATGGAGACCAAGTTCCTCTGCAGAGAGGATTGCAAAGGTCTGTGCGACACATGCGGTGCAAACCTCAACCTCGGGCCCTGCGGATGCAGAAAACCACGCGATCCAAGATTTGCTGTGCTTGAGCAGCTTTTGGATAAAGAATAATGTGCTGCTCAGAACAGCCAGAAATCAGGAGGTGTCAACATGGCAGTCCCGAAAGGAAAAGTATCTCGGCAGAGACGCGATAAGAGACGTTCTTCCACCTGGAAGCTCACCGCCCCCGGCATCATTGTCTGCCCCAACTGCGGCGAGTACTGCATGCCCCACCGCGTTTGCCGCCACTGCGGTCAGTACAAGGGCCGCGCGGTCATCAACGTCGAGGAGAGCAAGTAAGAGATAGCTTAAGGAGGAGAAGGGTTAGCCTGCTCCTCCTTTTGCTATCGTCAGAAGAAGCTCGCGGCGCTCCGTTTCCGCCAGGTGCGGCGAAAACTGCGCTCTGCTTCCTCCTTCTTCCTCCCAAACTCGAAGCGTGACGCTTCGAGTTTGAAAAGGAAAACGGAAGGAACGGATAGGGAGCTTTCGCTCTCAAGCGGAAGCGGACTGGAGTGAGTTTCGTTTGACGCCGGCGCGAGAGCTCGCAGAGCTCGGTTCAGGGAGTTTTTGAGGCGGCAAAGCGGCCTCAAAAACGATTTAAAAGGGCGATGAGGGCGTTGCCTTCCCCGCACACGGGGAAGGTGCCCCGAAGGGGCGGATGAGGTCTCTTCGTGCTGCGCGCAGGACGAACGCCCCTCATCCACCGCTCTGCGGTCCCCCTTCCCCCGAGGGGGGAAGGCTATTTGGAATTGTTATTGAAATGGACAACATCATCAAATCCATCGACCCGGGCAGCCCTCTGCGGCATCACGCCCGGATCGGCGACAATTTGATATCCATCAACGGCAAACGGGTCGTTGACGTGCTGGACTACAAATTCTACGCCTACGACCGGCACCTCGACGTGCTGCTGCGCCGCCCGGATGGGACGGAATACCACGTGGACGTGCACAAGAGCGAGGGCGGCGATCTCGGCCTGGACTTCGAGAGCTACCTGATGGATTCGCCGCGCTCCTGCGCCAACAGCTGCGTCTTCTGCTTCATCGACCAGCTCCCGCCGGGCATGCGCCCGACCATGTATTTCAAGGACGACGACGCGCGCCTGAGCTTCCTGCTGGGAAACTACATCACGCTCACAAACCTCTCCCCGCGCGAGATCCGGCGCATCATCGACCTGCACGTGAGCCCCGTGAACGTCTCGGTGCACACGACGAATCCGGAGCTGCGCTGCCGGATGCTGAAAAACCCCCGCGCGGGCGAGACCATTGAGACCATGCGCGAGTTTGCCTCCCACGGCATCGTCATGAACTGCCAGATCGTCTGCTGCCCCGGGTGGAACGACGGGGAGGAGCTGCAGCGCACGATGGAGGATCTGGCTGCGATGTACCCCGGGGTACACAGCGTGTCCATCGTTCCGGTGGGGCTGACGAAATACCGCGAGGGTCTCGAAAAGCTCACGCCCTTCACGCCGGAGCACGCGGCGGAGACCATCGACCAGATCACCGCCTTCGGCGACCGCTGCATGGAAAAATACGGCAGCCGCATCTTCTGGTGCGGGGACGAGCTGTATCTCAAATGCGGCCGCCCGCTCCCGCCGGATGAGTTTTACGAGGAATACACCCAGCTCGAAAACGGGGTGGGCATGCTGCGGCTGCTCGAAACCGAGTTCCGCTCCGCGCTGAAGCTCTCGGACGCGCCGGACGGCGTGCCCTTTTCCATCGCCTGCGGCACCTCGGTCGGCCCCTTCTTCGAGGGCCTGCTCGCGCTGGCGAAAGAACGCTGGCCCCAGCTCGACGGGAGGGTCTATCCCATCGTCAACGACTTTTTCGGCCACAGCATCAACGTCTCCGGCCTCATCACAGGGCGGGACCTGATCGCGCAGCTCAAGGGCAGGGATCTGGGCGGGCGCCTGTTTATCTCACAGAACATGCTCCGCCGCCAGGAGATGGACTTTCTGGACGACGTGACGCTGGAGGAGGCCGCGGCGGCGCTGGGTCTGCCCATCTATCCCAACGAATCCGACGGCTTTGCCTTCTGGGAAGCGATCTCGGGCGAGCGTCTGCCGGAAGTGAAACTCCCCGAACGCGGGGAAGGGACGGAATACTACCGGTATAATCAGAATTAACATGAACAGTGACCTGACCCTGCCGGTTGACGGCGGTTATCTGAATATCCGCGTTGGCGCCATCATTCTCAAGGACGGGCGCTTCCTCATGGTCGGCAACCATTATCATCCCTACGACTACTCCGTGGGCGGACGTGTCCGCTTCGGGGAGACGACGGAGCAGGCCGTGCTGCGCGAGGTGGAGGAGGAGACCGGCTGCCGGCTCGAGATCGACCGCCTGGGCTTCGTGGAGGAAAACTACTTCTACGCGGACGTACCCTCGAAGATGGGGAAGCTCATCTATGAGATCTCCTTTTACTATTATATGATCACGCCGCCGGATTTCGAGCCGGTGTGCGGCAGCTTCACCGACGACGGTGAAGCGGAATATCTGGAGTGGCTCAGCCCCGGTTCGGAGAAGCCCTTTTATCCGCGCTTCTTCCGCACCGAGCTTGCGGAGCCGAAACCCTATGTCGTCCATATCCTGACGGACGACAGAAACTGAAAGAAGGAGGTTTGCCGTATGTCGAGACCATTGGTTGCCATAGTGGGGCGGCCGAATGTCGGCAAATCCATGCTCTTTAACCGCCTGGTGGGGCAGCGCCTGTCCATCGTGGAGGACACGCCGGGCGTCACGCGCGACCGGCTCTACGCCGAGTGCGAGTGGTGCGGGCGCAAATTTGATATGGTGGACACCGGCGGTATCGAGCCGAGCACCGACAGCGAGATCCTGCTGTTCATGCGCGAGCAGGCGCAGATCGCCATTGACGCGGCCACGGTCATCGTTCTTGTGACCGACCTGCGCACCGGCGTGACCGCCGCGGACAAGGACGTGGCCAACATGCTGCTGCGTTCAAGGAAGCCTGTGGTGCTGGCCGTCAACAAGGCCGACTCCACCGGTGCCACCGACGCGGGCGTGTATGAATTCTACTCCCTCGGCCTCGGCGACCCGATCCCCGTCTCCGCCGTGCACGGCCACGGGACGGGCGATCTGCTGGACGAGTGCCTGAAGTACTTCCCCGAGAGCGACGAGGAGGAGGACGAGGCGGACCTCATCAAGGTCGCCATCATCGGCAAGCCCAACGTCGGCAAATCCTCGCTGCTCAACCACATCCTCGGCGAAAAGCGCGTCATCGTCTCCGATATGGCGGGCACCACCCGCGATGCGGTGGATACCGTCTATGAGAATCAGTACGGCCGCTACCTCTTCATCGACACCGCAGGCATCCGCCGCAAGTCCAAAGTGGACGAGCGGGTGGAGAAGTTCTCGGTCATGCGCGCGCAGCTCGCGATCGAGCGGGCGGACGTCTGCCTCATCCTCCTCGATGCGCGCGACGGCGTCACCGATCAGGACACCAAGATAGCGGGTCTGGCGCACGAGGCCGGCAAAGCCAGCATCATCGTGGTCAACAAGTGGGACCTGGTGGAGAAGGAGACGGGCACCATGGAGAAGATGCGCAAGGACATCATGCGCGACCTGAGCTTCATGAGCTACGCGCCGATCCTCTTCATCTCCGCCCTGACCGGCCAGCGCACGGACCGCATCTTCGAGCTCATCAACTTCGTCAATGACCAGTCGAACATGCGCATCACCACCGGCATGCTCAACAACGTCCTGGCCGACGCGCAGGCGCGCGTGCAGCCGCCCACCGACAAGGGCCGCCGTCTGAAGATCTACTACATGACCCAGACGGGCATCAAACCGCCCAACTTCGTCATCTTCTGCAACAGCCGCGAGCTCTTCCACTTCTCCTATCAGCGCTATCTTGAAAACCAGATCCGCGCGGTCTTCGGGCTGGAGGGCACCCCCGTGCGCATCGTGATCCGCCAGAAAGGAGACAAGGAATGATCGTCTATTGGATTGTGCTGCTGATCATCGCCTTTCTGGCCTACTGCATCGGCAGCATCAGCACGCTGCGCGTGGCCTCCCGCTTCGTCTTTCGCAGGAACCTGCGCCGCCTCGGCACGGGCAGCGCCTGGATCTCCAACTTCAGGCGGCTCTATGGCTGGTGGGGCTTTGCCAGGCTCCTGCTCACAGAGGCCGTCAAGGACCTGATCCCGATCCTGATCGGTGCGGGTCTGCTCGCCGTGAAGCACCACGCGGCCGTGGGCGCGGCCTTCGGCGGCTACTGCATGCTGGTGGGACGGCTCTGGCCCGCGTTCAACAGCTTCCGCGGCACGCACCACGGCTGCGTCGCCCTGGTCGTTGCGGCGCTGAGCGTGGACTTCTCGCTGGGCGTTACCGTTGCGGTGGTGATGCTCGCCGTGATCTTCCTTACGCGCTATCTCTCGGCCGGCGCCGTCGCCGGCGCGGCGATCATGATCGTCACCGCGCTGCTGGTGGTGGATGATCGGCTGACGATGCTCATCAGCGTTTTCAGCGCGTGCCTGGTGATTCTCTACCACATTCCGGCCCTGCTCCGCCTGAGCCGGGGAAAAGAGGAGCGGATCAGCTTCGAGGAGGACATCACCTACAAGCTCGACGAAAAGTTCTGAGACTTCGGACAGGAAGACAACGGATTGCCACAGCCCCTTGGGGCTTTGCAATGACAGAAGGCATGTCATTGCGAGGGCCGCAGGCCCGTGGGAATCCGTCTTCTTTTTCCAACAGCTTCTATTTGACTTTTCCGGGCGGCTGATGTACAGTTGATTCTTACAGAGGTGAGAGATTTGCATTTTGCGGAGCTGGTTCTGATCGGCGTGGGCCTGAGCATGGACGCCTTCGCCGTCTCGATCTGCAAGGGCCTGTCCGTGCGCCGCCTGAAAGTGAGGCACGCACTGCTCGCGGGACTGTATTTCGGCGGCTTCCAGTTTCTGATGCCGGTGATCGGCTGGCTGCTGGGCTACCGCTTTGAGGCGATGATCCAGAGCGTGGACCACTGGATCGCCTTCGTGCTGCTCGGGCTGATCGGCGCCAACATGATCAAGGAGTCCTTCGGCGAGGAGGACGAGCTGAGCGACGACTTCGGCTTCCGCACGATGCTGCTGCTGGCCGTCGCGACCAGCATCGACGCGCTGGCCGTGGGCGTGACCTTCGCCTTTCTGGAGGTGCGGATCCTGCCGGCCGCGTCGCTCATCGGCGCGACCACCTTTGCGCTCTCCGCCGCGGGCATTTACATCGGCCATGTTTTCGGCGCGCGCTATAAGGCAAAGGCCGAGCGCCTGGGCGGCGGCATCCTGATCCTGATCGGGCTCAAGATCCTGCTCGAGCATCTGGGGATCATCCATTTCTGATACGAATCCGGGACTGCATATGGCGAAAAGCAAGACAAAACGAAAAACGAACAGAGCGGCGGTCTTCCTCGGCGTGGTCGTCGTGCTGGGGCTGATGCTGGGCGTGATGATCCAGCTGACGCTGGCCGCCAATGAGCAGCGTCAGCGCTGGCAGGCCGGGGAGCGGCTCGCCCGCGCCATGAGCGCCACGGCGGTGCAGACGCTGGAGGCGCGGCATAAGCTGGAGGAGGAGAGCGTCCGGGCGGCAAAGCTCGCCCTCACGGGGCAGCCCGACGCGCGCACGGCGCTGCGGGCGCAGGAGCAGCCGGAGCTGCTGATCCTGGTCAACCCCTGGAACGCGCTGCCGGAGGACTATGATCCGCAGCTGCAGCAGGTGGGCCGGGAATTCGGCACCGACTACATGATGGATCTGCGCTGCGCCGACAAGCTGGAGCAGATGATCGCCGACTGCCGCGAGGGCGGCGGCCACCCCTGGATCTGCTCGGCCTACCGCACGCAGAAGAACCAGCAGGACCTTTTTGACAACAAGGTGCTGCGCGTGATCCTCGAGGGAAACAGCGCCGAGGAGGCACCGGACATCGCGGCGACCGCCGTGGCCCGGCCCGGCACCAGCGAGCACCAGCTCGGCATGGCGGTGGACATCATCGACGAGTACTATGCCATCCTCGACGAGGGGCAGGAGGAGACCGCCACGCAGAACTGGCTGATGGAAAACTGCTGGCGCTACGGTTTTATCCTCCGCTATCCCAACGGCACCACCGACATCACCGGCATCATCTACGAGCCCTGGCACTACCGCTACGTGGGCGAGCGCTACGCAAAAGAGATCACCGATCTGGGCGTCACGCTGGAGGAATACCTGCAGATGCGCCGCGGCCGGTAAGTTTTTCCACGAAGGAAAAACCTTAATCTTTCTTAAAATGGAACATCCCGCCTGTTCTTTTCGTCGTACATATGTTAGAATACGGTCACGCAGAGCCGGGAGGAGGGCGAAGGGATGAGCAGCGAGCAGCTTGCGGCGAAGCGAATCAAAATCAAACCATGGGTCAAGATCGTGTTCGGCGTGCTGGCCGCGGCGCTGGTGATCGCGCTCGCCATCCGTCTGGGCGGCTGGAGCCATCACGGGCAGGACAACCGCCTGACCGCGCTGGTCAACCCCTGGAACGGGGTGGACAACTGCGGCTATGCGCCGCGCCCGACCGAGTTTGACGGGATCCAGATCGACAAAAACATGAAAAAGCCGCTGGAAACGCTGCTGGCCGAGTGCCGCAGGGCGGGCTTTGCCCCGGCGCTCACCGCGGGCTACCGTACGCAGGCGGAGCAGCAGGAGCTTTTTGACGAGACGGTGCGGAGCCTGCTGGCCGGCGGCGACCTGAGCGAAAACGAGGCGACGGCCATTGCGTCCATGCGGGTGGGCCGCCCCGGCACCAGCGAGCATGAACTGGGCCTCGCGGTGGACTTTGCCGGGGACGAGGCGCTGCTGAGCTGGCTGCGCGAAAACGCCTGGCAGTACGGCTTCATCCTGCGCTACCCCGCAGGCAGCGAGATCCTGACCGGCCGGGACGCCGATCCCTGCCATTTCCGCTATGTGGGCGAGGCCGCGGCCGAGCAGATCCACGCGATGAACGCCACGCTGGAGGAGTACCTCTCCCTGTTCTACGGCGACAGCGCGCAGGTCATTTTTGAATAAGAATCCATATGCAAAGCCGGGGCTGTGAAAGCAGCCCCGGCTTTGTCATGTTTGCCTGTCCGGGAAAGCACCGCAGGGACGAGCATTGCTCGTCCGCCGGCATGGCACATGGCTGTACAGGGCGGGCGCGTGATACGCGCCCCCTGTGGGAAACACTGTGTTTTATACAGCCTCTTCCTGCCCGTGTCCCATTGGAAAGTTTTTTCCCTCCTTGTCAGAGAGGGAGCGCTCGTGTACAATAGGCTCATGGAACAGACAAAGACGAAAAACTCCATCTTCCGCCTCGCGCCGGGGCGGCATGTCCTGCTGCTCGTCAGCGCCGCCGTGATCGCGGCCCACCTGCTGACGCGGCGCAGCCACGCCCTCAACCGCTGGCTGTCGGAGCGCTTCGTGCGCCCGCTGCACCGCGCCATGAGCCTCGCGGCGGCGCGGCTGCCCTTTTCCCAGGCGGAGCTCCTGATCGGCCTTGCGGCATTGACGCTGATAGTTTACATAATTATTAGCATCAAACGCCTGCTTTTTGAAAAACACAGGATCAGGCAAGTTTACATAATGCTTATTACGCTGGCAAGCGCCGCCCTCGCGGTCTACGCGGGCTTCTGCCTGCTGTGGGGCGTGTTCTATTACGGGGACGACTTCGCCGCGCAAAGCGGACTGAAAAGCGACCCCGTCTCGATGGAGGAGCTCAGGACCGTGACGGCCTGGTTTGCCGGGCTCTGCAATGAGTACGCCGGGCAGGTCCCGCGGGACGAAAACGGCGTCTGCGCCGCGGACCGTACGGAGCTGCTGCGCCGATCGTCCGAGGTCTATGCCGAGGCGGAGAGGCGCTGCCCCTGCCTCGCGGGGCCGGCGATCCGGGCCAAAGGGATCTTCTTCTCCCGCCTCATGAGCTATACGGATTTCACCGGCTTTTTCTTCCCCTTCACGGCGGAGGCCAACGTCAACACGGACTTCCCGCCGGCGCTCTTCGCCGCGACCGTGGCCCATGAGCTGGCACACCAGCGCGGCGTTGCCAAGGAGCAGGAGGCGAATTTCTGCGCCGTGATGGCGAGTCTCCTGTACGGCGATCCGGTCTATTGCTACTCGGCCTGCCTGCTGGCCTATACCCATCTCGGCAACGCCCTGTACGGCGCGGACCGCGCCGCCTGGGAGGAGATCGCGTCCACGCTCTCCGAGCCGGTGCGCCGGGACTTCGCGGCGGAGCGCGCCTACTGGAAGCAGTTTGAAACCCCGGTGCAGACCGTGTCCAACACCGTGTACGAGGGTTTCCTGCACAGCTATGATCAGGACCTCGGCCTCAGGAGCTACGGCGCCTGTGTGGACCTGCTGGTCAATTACTATTACGAAGCAGCAAGCGGCCTCGCCTGAGGCCGCTTCAACTTCAGATAAACACTGCGCGAACAGGTTGGATTTATGGGGAGAGCGCGAGAGGGGGGGAGGGTATGCCCCCTTCGCGCCCTATCCATGCGAAAATGGGAACTGGTATAGAAGTTCCCATTTTCGCGTTTCAAGCTGTCGACAGCTTGAAACGGCGGATGTCCCGGACATCCGCCGTATGCGGTCAATCGAGATATTTCTCCGTGAACGCCTCCTCCGGGAGGCAGTCTGCCAGGCCGATCAGCAGATCCCGGGTGGTGAAGCCCTCGCCGCCGCTCCCCTCGAGCAGCCGCTCGCCGGGGCTGAGACTCCGGCTGAAGGTCACGCGCACCGCCGTCCCCTTGCCTGGGCGGCTCTCCAGCAGAAGCGTGCCGCCGTGCAGCTCCGCCACGCCGCGCGCGGCGCTCAGCCCGAGGCCGGGGCCTCTGCCCATCTGGCCGGGGTCAAAGTCGTAGCGATAGCGGTCAAAGGCGCGGTGAAGCTGCTCGGGCGGGATGCCGCGGCCGTCGTCCGTGACGGACAGCAGCAGACTATGCGGCGTCTCGCTCAGGCGCACGCGGATATGGCGGCAGTCTGCGTGTACCAGACAGTTGGCCAGCAGATTGTTCAGCAGCAGCTTGAAGAGCGCGGGGTCTGCGACGATCCGTGTCCCGCCCTCCGGCACGAGGTCGAACTCCACCCGCGTGAAGAAGGGCTGTATGGCCTCCACGGTGTCGATGCACAGGCGCTGCAGATCGCAGGGGTATGCGCTGAGCGCAGCCTCGCCCTTGAACAGGCTGATGACAAAGCCGATATTCTCCACCTGGCGAAGGATGCGGTAATAGCAGCTGGTCAGCGCGGCGGTGCTGCGGCGCAGCGCGGCGTCTTCGTGCTGCTCGGCGTAAGAGCGCAGACTGTCGGCGGCGATGCCGAGGTTCATGAGGGAGCTGCGCAGGCTGAACAGCAGCGGGTCGTTCAGGATCGCGCTGCCGTCGGTCTCCGGGGAGAGGAAGATCAGATAGCCTTTCTCCAGCCGGGAGAAGCGGGCGGTGCAGGGCCGCGCGCCGAGGGAGAAGGCCGCGATAAAACTGGCGGCCTGCACCGAAGCGAGCTCGCCGCCGAACACCTCCCGCACGCTCAGACCGACCACGTCCCGGCCCAACAGGGCGCGGGCGGGCTGATTGGCAAAGCGGATCAGACCGCCTTCGGTGCAGAGCGCGGCCTCGCCGGAGAGCATGAGAACGTCAAGGGGACTTTGAATCATGGAGCACTCCCTTCCCGCCGGACGGGCGCCGGCGGCACAGCTGTACGATCATTGTAACAGACTACGACAAATTACACAAGAATGTAGGGAAAGAATACCCGTTTTCTTTCAAAATTTCGGCACATTTTTGGGCAAAATCCATAGAAAGAAAGCTTGATTTTTACAGATAGTATATGTTACAATTTAAACGCTCATGAGAGCGCAGAGGCTTCCGAGGAAGCCTTTGCCATGGTAAAGTTTGCACTATATTAAAAATGGAGGATATTACGAATGATCAAAGTCGGCATCAATGGCTTCGGCCGTATCGGCTCCCTGGCCTTCCGCGCGGCTATCAAGTCTGACGACATCGAGGTCGTCGCCATCAACGCCCCCGGCCATCCCGCTTCCCACATCGCATACTGCGTGAAGTATGACTCTGTCCACGGCCGCTTCGACGGCGAAGTCGTCGGCAACGACGAGGACAGCACCGTCACCGTCAACGGCAAGGTCGTCAAGGTCCTGTCTGACAAGACCTACCGCGACGCTACCCTGATCCCCTGGGGCGAGCTGGGCGTGGAGTACGTGCTCGAGTGCACCGGCGTGTACCTCGACAAGGCCAAGGCTCAGGCTCATATCGACGCCGGCGCCAAGGTTGTCGTGATGTCCGGCCCCGCCAAGGACGACACTCCGATGTTCGTCTGCGGCGTCAACCTGGAGAAGTACACTCCCGACATGCAGTTTGTCTCCAACGCCTCCTGCACCACCAACTGCCTGGCCCCCATCACCAAGGTCGTCAACGACAACTTCGGCGTTGTCGAGGGTCTGATGACCACCGTGCACGCCTCCACCGCCACCCAGGCCATCGTCGACGGCTTCCCCAAGAAGAAGGATCTGCGCGGCGCCCGCTCCATCTACAACAACATCATCCCCAGCTCCACCGGCGCTGCCAAGGCTGTCGGCAAGGTCATCCCCGAGCTCAACGGCAAGCTCACCGGTATGTCCATGCGTATCCCCGCTCCGGACGTGTCCGT
>CACYXC010000002.1 GCA_902778285.1 Oscillospiraceae bacterium
CAAGTCCACTTCCCCCGCCATGCAGAAGGGTCTGAACACCCTGAAGAACAAGGAGACCAACCTGAGCTCCCCCCAGAAGAGAGGCGTCTGCACCGCAGTCCGTACCTCGACTCCCAAGAAGCCCAACTCCGCTCTGCGTAAGATCGCCCGTGTCCGTCTGACCAATGGTTATGAGGTCACCGCATACATCCCCGGTATCGGTCACAACCTGCAGGAGCACTCCGTGGTCATGATCCGCGGCGGCCGTGTCAAGGACCTGCCTGGCGTCCGTTACCATATCATCCGCGGCACTCTGGATGCCCAGGGCGTCACCGGTCGTATGCAAGGCCGCTCCAAGTACGGCGCGAAGAGACCCAAAGCTGCCAAGAAGAAGTAATTCCGACAAAGCGGCATTTTGCCCTGTCGTTTATCTATATGTGTGGATAGACCCCGGGGCGCAACGGACGCATGCAGCGTTCGAGTACCTGTGATTCCATTTTTTAATGAAGGAGGGAAGCAACGTGCCCAGAAGAGGTAATGTTCCCAAGAGAGAAATTTTGCCTGATCCCATGTATAACAGCGTTCTGGTGACCAAGCTCATCAACGGCGTTATGCTCGACGGCAAAAAGGGTGTTGCTCAGAAGGTCGTTTACGACGCCTTCGACATCATCAAGGATAAGACCGGCAAGGAGCCCCTTGATGCATTCACCGAAGCTATGAACAACATCATGCCGGCTCTGGAGGTCAAGGCCCGCCGTGTCGGTGGCGCGACCTATCAGGTCCCCATCGAGGTCCGGCCCGCCCGCCGTCAGACCCTGGCTCTGCGCTGGCTGGTAGCTTATGCCCGCAAGCGCAGCGAGAAGACCATGAAAGAACGCCTGGCAGGCGAGATCATGGATGCATGCAACAACCTCGGCGCCTCCGTCAAGAAGCGCGAGGATATGCACAAGAACGCAGAGGCCAACAAGGCTTTCGCGCACTTCAGGTGGTAATCCGTTTACCAGGAGTTTTCCATGCCCAGAAAGTATTCACTTGAAAAAACGAGAAATATCGGCATAATGGCCCACATTGACGCCGGCAAGACCACGACTACCGAGCGTATCCTGTTCTATACGGGCGTCAATTACAAGCTCGGTGAGACCCATGAGGGTACCGCCACCATGGACTGGATGGAGCAGGAGCAGGAGAGAGGCATCACCATCACCTCCGCCGCTACCACCTGTTTTTGGCGCGACACCCGCATCAACATCATCGATACCCCGGGCCATGTGGACTTTACCGTTGAGGTCGAGCGCTCCCTGCGTGTGCTGGACGGATGCGTGACGGTCCTGTGTGCCAAGGGCGGCGTCGAGCCCCAGTCCGAGACGGTGTGGCGTCAGGCGGATCACTACAACGTGCCCCGCATGATCTACATCAACAAGATGGACATCATGGGCGCCGATTTCTATCATGTGCTGGATATGGTACATGACAGGCTCAAGTGCAACGCCGTTCCCATCCAGCTGCCCATCGGCAGTGAGGATGCGTTCAGAGGTATTATCGACCTTGTGGATATGAATGCGCGCATCTATTACGACGACCTTGGCAAGGACATGCGTAACGAGGAGATTCCCGAGGATATGCGTGAGCTTGCGGAGGAGTATCGTGATAAGCTGCTGGAAGCGGTTTCCGACTTCGACGAAGAGATCATGGAACTGTATCTCGAAGGCGAAGAAGTGCCCGCGGACAAGATCCGCGCGGCGATCCGGAGGGCCACTGTCGCGGTGAAGATGGTTCCCGTGACCTGCGGCACCTCCTACAAAAACAAAGGCGTGCAGAAGCTTTTGGACGCGATCGTGGAGTATATGCCGTCTCCGCTGGATGTTCCGGCGGTGGAGGGCAAGAACCCCAAGAACGACGAGGTCGAAACGCGCGAGGCCAGCGATGAAGCGCCGTTCTCCGCGCTGGCGTTCAAGATCATGACCGACCCCTACGTGGGCAAGCTGGGCTTCTTCCGTGTCTATTCCGGTACCCTTGAGACCGGCAAGACCGTGATGAATTCCACCAAAGGTCAGAGAGAACGCATCGGCCGCATCCTGCAGATGCATGCCAACCACAGAGAGGATATCGACCAGGTCTGGTCCGGCGATATCGCCGCCGCGGTGGGGCTGAAGAATACTACCACCGGCGACACCCTCTGTGACGAAAAGCACCCCATCATCCTTGAATCCATGGAATTTCCCGATCCCGTCATTCGCGTGGCCATCGAGCCCAAGACCAAGGCGGGCCAGGAAAAAATGGCAATCGCCCTGCAAAAGCTGGCGGAGGAAGACCCCACCTTCAAGACCTATACGGACGAGGAGACGGGCCAGACCATCATCGCCGGCATGGGCGAGCTGCATCTGGAGATTATCGTGGACAGACTTCTGCGTGAGTTCAAGGTCGAGGCCAACGTGGGCAAGCCGCAGGTTTCCTATAAGGAGACTATCAAGCGTGCCGCAACGGTCGACACCCGCTACGCAAGGCAGACAGGCGGCAAGGGCCAGTTCGCCCATGTGAAGCTTATGATCGAGCCCAACGAGCCCGGCAAGGGCTATGAGTTCGTGAACAAGATCACGGGCGGCGCCATCCCCAAGGAATTCATCCCCTGTGTCGATCAGGGCATCCAAGGCGCGATGCTCTCCGGCATTCTGGCTGGATACCAGGTGGTGGACGTGAAGGCCACTTTGCTGGACGGTACTTTCCACGAGGTCGACTCTTCGGAGCTGGCGTTTAAGATCTGCGGAAGCATGGCTTTCAAGGAGGCGTGCCAGAAGGCTGAACCCACCTTGCTGGAGCCTATCATGAAGGTCGTTGTGACTGCGCCCGAGGATTACATGGGCGACGTGATGGGGGACATCAATGCAAGGCGCGGACAGATCACCGGCTCGGACATCCGAAACGGCGCGGCGATCGTCGAAAGCCTCGTCCCGCTGTCCACCATGTTCGGTTACGCCACCGATCTGCGCAGCAAGACCCAGGGCCGGGCTACCTACAGCATGGAGCCCAGCCACTTCGTCGAACTGCCGAAGAATTTGCAGGAATCCCTTGTGAACAGTCGCTCGGGTTTTTCCAACGGTAAGTTTTAAACAATCTTATTCTTTTTAATTTAGGAGGATTCCCATAATGGCAAAACAGATGTACAACAGAAGCAAGCCCCACGTGAACATCGGCACCATCGGCCATATCGACCATGGCAAGACCACCCTGACTGCTGCCATTACCAAGTACCTGGCTCTGCAGGGCAAGGCTGAGTACACCGATTACTCTTCCATCGACAAGGCTCCCGAAGAGAGAGAGCGCGGCATTACCATCAACACCGCTCACGTCGAGTATGAGACCGAAGCCCGTCACTATGCTCACGTCGACTGCCCGGGCCACGCCGACTATATCAAGAACATGATCACCGGCGCTGCTCAGATGGACGGCGCGATCCTGGTTATCGCCGCTTCCGACGGCCCCATGGCCCAGACCCGCGAGCACCTGCTGCTGGCCCGTCAGGTCAACGTGCCCTCCGTCCTGGTCTTCCTGAACAAGTGCGATCAGGTCGACGACGAGGAGCTGCTGGAGCTGGTCGAGATGGAAGTTCGCGAGCTGCTTGACTTCTACGGCTTCCCTGGCGATGACACCCCCATCATCCGCGGCTCTGCCCTGAACGCTCTGGTCTGCGAGTCCAACGATCCCAACGCCCCCGAGTATGCCTGCATCAAGGAGCTCATGGACGCTGTCGATACCTGGATCCCCACTCCCGACCGTAAGGCTGACCTGCCCTTCCTGATGCCCATCGAGGACGTGTTCACCATCTCCGGCCGCGGCACTGTCGTTACCGGTCGTGTTGAGCGTGGCCGCGTGAAGATCGGCGACAAGGTCGAGATCGTTGGTCTGAAGGACGAGTCCACCGAGACCACCGTTACCGGCACCGAGATGTTCCACAAGACCCTCGAGTACGCCCCGAGGCCGGCGACAATGTCGGCTGCCTGCTGCGCGGCATCGACAAGAAGTCCGTTGAGCGCGGTCAGGTCCTGGCTGCTCCCAAGAGCATCCACCCCCACACCAAGTTCACCGGTCAGGTCTACGTCCTGTCCAAGGAAGAGGGCGGCCGTCACACCCCGTTCTTCAACAACTATCGTCCCCAGTTCTACTTCCGTACCACCGACGTGACCGGCGTCATCACGCTGCCGGAAGGCGTTGAGATGTGCATGCCCGGCGACAACGTCGACATGAACGTCGAGCTGATTACCCCGATCGCCATCGAGAAGGGCCTCCGCTTCGCTATCCGCGAGGGCGGCCGTACCGTCGGCTCCGGTGTTGTCATCGGCATCAACGAGTAATCTGCTCTGAGCAAAAAAGACCATGGTGTGTTCGCGCCATGGTCTTTTTTACATAATTCTGCATGATTCTCCGCTTTTTTTCGGGGAGAAAACCTTAAAAATGCAGAATTGGCCTTGCCTTTATGCGAGGCTTATGGTAAAATCATTCCGTATGTATGTCTACATAACACCACTGATTTTGAGGTTACTACCGCTATGGATCAAGAAAAAGATGTGAAGGAGCTCTCGCCCGAGGAACTCAGAGAACAGAGAGAGCTCAGGCGCAGGAGGGCAAAAAAGAAGGCGCGCAGCCGCACGATCAACCGTATCTTCGGCTTCGTCCTCGCCACCGTCATCATGGCAGGCCTGGGCGGGCTCGCGCTGGAATACGTTCTGCTTAAGGGACCCTCGGAGACGCTGCGCAATACCTTTGCCATGACCATGTTCGAGACGCGGCGCTTTACCTGGATCCCGAACATCTTCCTGACCGAGGAGGAGGTCGCGGAGCTCAAGGCCACGCGCAACCAGCATGTGGAGGAGGAGTTTGACGCTTCTCTGATCTCGCTGGCAGTCGAAGAGGAGCAGCCTGCCGACACAAACGACGGCCCGCAGCCCGACGCCTACGGTCTGGTCGACGAGGACGGCGACGGCATCATCATCGAGACCGTCCGCGGCAGCGGCTTTGTCGGCAGGATGATCGTCGTCAAGGACCCGCACCGCGTCTTCGTCGGCGCCGCCAACCGGAACAGCGGCTACGGTCTGACGCTCGAGCAGATGTGCGAGAAGTACGGCGCGGTCGGCGGCATCAACGGCGGCGCGTTCGTCGACAAGAACGGCAGCGGCTTCGGCGACAAGCCCGACGGCCTCACGATCCTCGAGGGGGAAGTGCGCAACGAGGGCTACGGCGCGGACGCCTTTGTCGGTCTGGACAAGAACGGCGTGCTGCATGTGGGCTATTATACCCTGGCTGACGTTCTGGCCTCGGAGATCACCGACGGCGTCTCCTTCGGTCCGGTTCTCATCATCAACGGCAACGTCACCGACTCCGGCAAGATCCCCAGCGGCGTCAATCCCCGCACCGCCATCGGCCAGCGTGCCGACGGCGCGATCCTGATGCTCGTCATCGACGGCCGACAGGTCCACAGCATCGGCGCCACCTATACCGATCTGGCCCGCATCATGGCCGACCACGGTGCGATCAATGCCTGCAATCTGGACGGCGGCTCCTCCTCCAGCATGTACTGCTACGGGGAGTATCTCAACAGCAGCTCTTCCGCCAACGGCGTGGCCCGCGCCCTGCCCGACGCGTTCCTGATCCGTCCTCTCGGGGCGGCGCAGGAGCACGCTTCCGAGGCGGACACGGCGGCGCAGCCCTGATGGAGGTATGAGAGATGGCTAAAAGAAGAAGGAAAAACACGCATGGCGCCGGCGCCTATGCGGCGGCGCTGATCGTCTATGTGCTGGTCCTTGCGGTTGCGATCGTCTTCGGCCTCTCCCGCCTGTGGGAGTATGCCAAGACCATCGACGCGGTCGTCCCCGAGGCGACGATGGACGTCTACATCGAGCAGCTGAAGGACAACATCTGGGACGAGGGCATGGCACAGACCGTAGCGGCCATGCCGCACGAATTCCAGACCGACGCCGAGTGCGTGGATATCGTGCGCAATATGCTCGAGGGCGAGTGGAGCTATCGCCGCCGCCCGGGCAGCAGCGATGCCTCCGGCATCGTGGAGTACGACCTGATCTGCGGCAAAAACCTGATCGGCAAAGCGACCGTCGTGCGCGATGAGTCCAAACGCGGCACCATGCCCGATCTGCAGATCCCCTGGATCGTTCAGAGCAACGAGTTTTTCGTGGACGGACTGTATACTTCTCTGAAGGTCACGGTGCCGGAGAACTACACCGTGCGCATCAACAACGTGCCGGTGGGCGAGCAGTACATTACCGAGCGCGGCATCCACTACGACGTGCTCGAGCCCTATTACAGCCAGTTTGAGGGGCTGCCCACCAAGGTCACTTACGAGGTCCACAATATCTTCGGCGTGCAGCAGCCCGTCGTCTACGACGAGGACGGAAACATCTTTGTCTACGACGAGTCCAAAAACGACATGCAGTATATCAAGCAGCCGCCGCAGGAGACCATGGTACGGCTGGAGGCTTTCGCCGTCGCATTTTCCGACGCGTACAAGCATTTCTCCGCCGGTACCGGCGATCCCACGGCCGCCATTGCCCGCCTCAACCCCTATATCATTCAGGGCAGCGATCTGGAAAAGCGCCTTTGGCTCGCACTCGACGGCTACGACTGGGCCCACACGGTCTCCTATGAGTTCAACGGCGCGGTGCTCAACAGCGCCATCGACGTGGGCGGCGGTTACTATATTCTGGACGTCACGACGGAGACAACGGTCGTCTACCCCAACAAGGGCGACAACGGTACGCTCCACGAATTCGGCGGACTGACCATCATCGCGCAGGACTTCGGAACGGAATACCGCGTGGTGACGGTGGAGAACTATTGATCGAGGTTCGACTATGGCAGACAAGCTAAGCTGTCAGGAGAGGGTGGCAGTCATCCTGCCCTCCCTGGACCCTGATGTGAAGTTTTCCCGCGTGGTGGACGGGCTTGTGGAAAACGGCTTTCAGCACATCGTCATCGTGGACGACGGCAGCGGCGCGGAGCATCAGCGTTTTTTTGAACAGGCCGCCCGTTATCCCCAGTGCACCGTGCTGCACCACGGCGTCAACAGGGGAAAGGGCCGTGCACTGAAAACGGCCTTCGACCATGTGCGAAGAGAGCTTCCGGAGCTCGAGGGCGTGATCACCATCGACGGCGACGGGCAGCACCTCCTGCCGGATATCGTCGCCTGCGCGGAGAGGATGCTGGCGGAGGGGGACAAGGTGGTCCTCGGCTGCCGGGACTTTGACGCGCCGGGCGTCCCGCCGCGGAGCGTCGCGGGCAACAAGACCACCAACCGGCTCTTCAAGCTCTTTTACGGCATCACCATCTCCGATACGCAGACGGGCCTGCGCGCCATACCGCGGCGTTTTCTGGACCGCTTCTGCGAGATGGAAGGGGAGCGCTTCGAGTACGAGACCAATATGCTCCTGCAGATGAAAAAGCAGCACATCGTTTTTGTCGAGCAGCCCATCGCCACGGTCTACGACCCGGAGGACTACAGCTCCCATTACAACGCCTTCAAGGACTCGTGGCGCATCCTGAAGATCATGCTCAGAAACGGACGCTGAGCCATGGGAAAGTTCAAACAGCTCATCAAGTATTCCCTCAGCTCGGTGGCCTCCTGGGTGATCGACAACGGCCTTTTCCTGCTGCTCAAGACGCTGCTGGGGACAAGGCTCGGCATGTCGGCCGACCTGGTGTGCACGGCCGTGGCCCGCGCGTTTTCCTCCTTTTTCAATTTCAACGCCAACAACAAGCTGGTGTTCGAGCATGAGGGGGGCTACGGGAAAGCGCTGCTGCGCTACTATTGCCTGGCGGTGCCGATCATGCTCTGCTCCGCCGGTCTCGTGACCCTTCTCGACCGCGCGCTCGGCGTCACGGCGCCGGCGCTCTCCACCGCGATCAAGATCTGCGTGGACGCGGTGCTGTTTCTGGCAAGCTATTCGATCCAGAAAAAATGGGTCTTTTCCCAGAATGAAAACAAAAAGGACAGCTGACAGGCTGTCCTTTTTTCTGTATATTACGGCTTGGTAAAGTACGTCCAAGGCTCCTTTGCGGGCGGCGGCGCGGTGAAGTGCAGTTCCTTTCCGCTCGTCGGATGGAGAAAACGCAGCTCGCCCGACCAGAGAGCGGGCTCGCCCTCCCCGCCGCCGTAGCGCCGGTCGCCCAGCAGAGGCAGCTGCCGGGAGGCGAACTGCACCCGGATCTGGTGGGAGCGGCCGGTCAGCAGCTCCACGCGCACAAGGCTCAAGCCCTCGCGGGTCTCCAGCGTCTCAAAGCGAAGCACGGCCTCCCGCACGCCCCTGCGCATGCGTTTGACGACATAGCTCTTGTTCGTTTTGGCGTCGTGATACAGGAGATCGCGCATCTCGCCGCGCTCCGGCGCGTCGCCCCTGCATACGGCGAGATAGCGTTTTTCAAATCGGCCCCCGGCGATCTGCTGGGAGAGGGAGGCCGCCGCCTCTTTCGTTTTGGCATAGACCATCAGCCCGCCGACGGCGCGGTCCAGCCGGTGTACGCAGAAGATCCGAGGCGAACCTGTCTGCTCCCGCAGCAGCTCCGGCATCCCGCCCTCCTCGGACAGCACGCCCGCCGGCTTGACGCACAGGACGATCTGCCCGTCCTGATACAGGATATCCAGATCCACACGATCACCTCCCAGCAAAACGATTCTACGATGATACGATGGGAAAAGCAAGCTTCTCTCTTGCCCGCGCCTGAAATTTGTGATAATATAGTATTTGGTGGAAGTTGGGCTTTCGCCTGTTATCACATAGAACTATGGGAGTGATTCTTTGACGATATCCAATGTTTTTAGCCTGCTCGGGGGCATCGCGCTCTTCCTATTCGGCATGACCCTGATGGGCGACGGCCTGAAGACAGTGGCGGGCAACAAGCTGGAGCTGGTGCTCTACCGACTGTCCGGCACACCGCTGCGCGGGATCCTGCTCGGCGCGGGCGTGACGGCCGTGATCCAGTCCTCGTCGGCAACTTCGGTCATGGTGGTGGGCTTCGTCAACTCCGGCGTCATGAAGCTGAACCAGGCCATTTCGGTCATTCAGGGCGCCCTGATCGGCACCAGCATCACCGGCTGGATCATCGCCCTGTCCAGCGTGGAGGGAGCGGGCTGGACCGCGCTGCTGTCCACCTCCAACCTCTCTGCGATGGTGGCCATCGTGGGCATCCTGCTGCGTATGTTCTCCAAAAAGCAGGTACACCACCATGTGGGCGATATCCTGCTGGGCTTTGCGGTGCTGATGTTCGGCATGCACAGCATGAGCGGCGCCGTGGAGCCCCTGCGGGAGAACGCGCATTTCCTGCACCTGATGTCCAGCGTGTCCCATCCGCTGCTGGGCATTCTGGTCGGCGCGGCCTTTACCGCGATCCTGCAGAGCGCATCCGCCGCGGTCGGTATTCTGCAGGCGCTGTCCATGACAGGCGCTATCACATTTGCCCAGGCCTATCCGCTGATCCTCGGCATTGCCATCGGCTCTTCGCTGCCGGTGCTGATGTCCGCCCTCGGCGCGAAAGCCGACGGACGCCGGGCCGCATGGTCCTATCTGATCATCGAGATCCTGGGCGTGCTGATTTTCGGCGTTTTGTACTATGTTCTCGACGCCCTCTTCCATTTCGGGCTCGACACCTGGGTGGTCGGCACCTTCTCGGTGGCGCTGATCAACACGATCTTCCGCGCCGCCACTTCCTTTGCACTGCTGCCCTTTGACAGACAGATCGAAAAGCTGACGGTCGCCTTCATCAAGGAGAGCGAGGATGAGAAGACCCTGGCCGGCGAGCTGGACCGTCTGGACGAGCGCTTTCTGGAGCACCCGGTCCTGGCCGTGGAGCAGAGCCGCATGACAGTCAACGCCATGGCGCGCGCGGCGCGGGAGAACCTGCTGCGCGCGGTGGGCCTGCTGGGAGACTTCAACGAAAGTCACGCCCGCAAGGTGGAGCTGACCGAGGATCTGGTCGACCTGTATGAGGACAAGCTGGGCACCTACCTGGTAAGGCTCAACACACACGAGCTCAATAAGGAGCAGAACGAGAGCGTCTCCAAGTATCTGCACACGCTCTCAGACTTTGAGCGTATCAGCGACCACGCCATGAATATCATGGAGGCCGCGCGGGAGATCCACGAAAAGAAGATCACCTTCTCCGGCGACGCGGAGCACGAGCTGAAGGTGTTGACTGCGGCCCTGACCGAGATCCTACAGCTTTCGGTCGATTCCTTCATCAACGAGGATCTGTCTCTGGCCTATCGGGTGGAGCCGCTGGAGGAGCATATCGACATCCTCTGCGACGAGATGAAGCTCAATCACGTGGAGCGGCTGCAGCAGGGCGCTTGCTCGCTCAATGTCGGCTTCGTGTTCAACGACCTGATCACCAATTTCGAACGAGTGGCGGACCACTGCTCCAACATCGCCATCGCCATGATCGAGCTGCAGTCGGATGCGTACGACACGCACGGCTATGTCATCAGCCTCAAGGAGCTCCGCGCGCACGACTTTGACAAGCTTTACGAGGAGTATTCCGAAAAATACGATATCTGACAAAACAAGGTAAGCAGGAGCTCTCCGAAACTGCGGAAAGCTCCTGCTTTTGCGTTCGCAGGCGGCTTAGAACAGGATCTGATACAGGATCAGAAAAACCACGCCGGGCACGCCGAAGAAACCCGTGATCAGGGATGAAATCAGGTTGATCGGGATCGAAATGCCGATAAACTCACCGAAAAAGTTGAAGATAAACAGTACCACGAAGCCCAGCAGCGCGTTGAGCCCCAGCTTGAAGATCCAGCGGATCGGCGCCGAGAGGATCTTGATGAGCAGGATGATAAAGACCACCGTTGCGGCGATCATCAAAATACTGGAGAGAGTTTCCATGCGTTCACCTCGATAATTTGCAGCGGGCGGCATATACTAAGCGCGGACGGTTTTCCGGGCGCGAGAGACAGAGAGCCGCCGGATGATTATCCTGTATTCTGATATAGAGATACATCCAAAACGGAAAATTGTCAAGCGGTCGGATGGACCGCGGGGCGGGGCACAGACGTGCCCCGCCCTTTGGCTGCGTCAGAAGAAGCTCGCACCGCTCCGTTTCCGTCATACATGACGAAAACTGCGCTATGCTCCCTCCTTCTTCCTTTTCGTTTGAAAGCCGTTTCGCCATCAGATAATCATTATAACTGAAATCTGAAAACTGAAAAACTGAAAACTGATTACTGCGGCTCTGCCGCTCCTTCGTAACCGTTGTGTTGTTGAAATTCCCGCTTTCCGGTGATAAACTACATAAGATATAATAGGTATGCTATACGATACAAGATATAGTATTTGAGAAGGAAACGCATTTATGAGCAAAAGCACCGCACAGTACGGAAACGACAGCATCGCCCAGCTCAAGGGAGCGGACCGCGTCCGCAAGCGCCCGGGCGTCATCTTCGGCTCGGACGGGCTGGACGGCTGCGAGCACGCCGTCTTTGAGATCCTCTCCAACGCGATCGACGAGGCGCGCGAGGGGCACGGCAATCTGATCACGCTGACCTACTTTGAGGACAAGTCCATCGAGGTCGAGGACTTCGGCCGCGGCTGCCCGCTGGACTGGAACCCCAAGGAGAAGCGCTGGAACTGGGAGCTGGTCTTTTGCGAGCTCTATGCGGGCGGCAAGTACATGAACGCCGACGGGGGCGATTACGAGTATTCCCTCGGCCTCAACGGCCTCGGCTCCTGCGCCACACAGTATGCCTCCGAGTTTATGGACGTGACGGTCTGGCGCGACGACAGAAAGTATTCCCTTCATTTCAGGAAGGGCAAGCCCTGCGGGAAAAAGGGCGAGGAGTTGACGATCGAGCCGGCGGACCGGAAAAAGACCGGTACGACGATCCGCTGGCGGCCGGATCTTGAAGTCTTCACCGACATTGACATCCCCGTGGAATACTTTGACGACGTGCTGCACCGCCAGGCGGTGGTCAACGCGGGCGTCACCTTCCGGCTGAAAATCCAGAAGGGGAGAGGCTTCGAGACCCGCGACTACTGCTACGAAAACGGCATCATGGACTATGTGACGGAACTCGCAGGGGACGGGCCGCTCACCGCGCCCTACTTCATCTCCACCGAGCGAAAGGGGCGCGACCGCGAGGACAAGCCGGAGTACAAGGTCAAGATCTCCGCGGCCTTCTGCTTCTCCAACAAGGTAAACGTCCTGGAATATTACCATAACTCCTCGTGGCTGGAAAACGGAGGCGCGCCGGACAAGGCGGTCCGCAGCGCCTTCCTCTCCGGGATCGACGCCTACCTCAAGCAGCAGGGAAAATACCAGAAGAACGAGAGCGCCATCAAGTTTCAGGATGTGCAGGACTGCCTGGTGCTGGTCACAAACTGCTTCTCCACCCAGACATCCTATGAGAACCAGACCAAGAAGGCCATCAACAACCGCTTCATCCAGCAGGCGATGACCGAGTTCTTCAAGTCTCAGCTGGAGGTCTACTTCATCGAGAACAAGCCCGAGGCCGACCGGATCGCCGAGCAGGTGCTCATCAACAAGCGCAGCCGCGAGACCGCCGAGAAGGCCCGCCAGGGCATGAAGAAAAAGCTCTCCGGCTCCATCGACATCGCCAACCGCGTCCAGAAATTTGTCGACTGCCGCAGCAGAGACCCGGAGAAGCGGGAGATCTACATCGTCGAGGGCGACTCCGCTCTCGGCGCCTGCAAGCTCTCCCGGGACGCGGAGTTTCAGGGCATCATGCCCGTGCGCGGCAAGATCCTCAACTGCCTGAAGGCGGACTACGTGCGCATCTTCAAGAGCGACGTGATCACCGATCTGATGAAGGTGCTCGGCTGCGGCGTGGAGGTCAGGGACAAACATACCAAGGACCTGTCGAGCTTCGATCTGAATAACCTCCGCTGGAGCAAGGTCATCATCTGCACCGACGCGGACGTGGACGGCTTCCACATCCGCACGCTGATCCTCACCATGCTCTACCGCCTCGTGCCGACGCTCATCCGCGAGGGCTACGTGTATATCGCCGAGTCGCCCCTGTATGAGATCGAGAGCAAAGGGAAAACCTGGTTTGCCTATTCCGAGCGGGAGAAGGCCGAGATCGTGGAGAAGCTCAAGGGCGCGAAGGCCGCGATCAACCGCAGCAAGGGCCTGGGCGAGAACGACCCGGACATGATGTGGATGACCACCATGAACCCCGAGACCCGCCGTCTCGTCAAGGTCATGCCGGAGGACGCCGAGCGCATGGCGCAGAGCTTCGATCTTCTGCTCGGCGACGATCTGGAGGGCCGCAAGAATCACATCGCCGAGTTCGGCGCGCAGTATCTGGACCTTGCGGATATCTCCTGACCCCGCCTGTTCGGCAGAGGACTTTCGGGATCATTTACCCATACAGAGAGGAGAAGCATTGTGAGACCAAACTACGAAAGCAGCTTTGAGCGCGGCCAGACGCTGGTCCGCTACTGCCTCGCCGGCGCGATCGGCACCGGCGTGTGCGCGCTGTTCTTTACCAAACCAGGCACGCCGCTGAACATGGCGCTGATGTTCCTGTCCCTGGCGATGCTCTTCGGCATGGTCGTCTGCGCCGCCAGATTCTGCCGCTGCCCCCACTGCGGAAAAAGCATCATCGGCGGTGCGCTGAAGGTCACGGTCTGCCCGCACTGCAGCCGCGATCTGCACAGCGGCAAGAAGGTCAAGAAATCCAGACGATAAGAGGCTTTTATGGCTAAGAAGAAGGAAAGCGAAAGCAAAAAATACGACAATCCCAATGTGATGGGTCTGCGCGGCGGCGTGCAGGAGCAGCCGATCACCGAGACGCTGGAGCGGAATTTCATGCCCTACGCCATGTCGGTCATCGTCTCCCGCGCGATCCCGGAGATCGACGGCTTCAAGCCCTCGCACCGCAAGCTCCTCTACACGATGTTCAAGATGGGCCTGCTGGGCGGCAGCCGCACCAAGAGCGCAAACATCGTGGGCCAGACCATGCGCCTCAACCCCCACGGCGACGCTGCCATCTATGAGACCATGGTGCGTCTTTCCGCGGGCTATCAGGCGCTGCTGACGCCCTTTGTGGACTCCAAGGGCAACTTCGGCAAGGTCTATTCCCGCGACATGTCCTACGCCGCCTCCCGCTACACGGAGGCGCGGCTCGCGCCGATCTGCGCGGAGCTGTTCCGGGACATCGACCGCGACACCGTGGATTTTGTCGACAACTACGACGGCAGCATGAAGGAGCCCGCGCTCCTGCCCACAGCCTTTCCCAACGTGCTGGTCTCTGCCAACTCCGGCATCGCCGCCGGCATGGCCAGCCAGATCTGCGGCTTCAACCTCGGCGAGGTGTGCGAGACCGCGGCGGCCTATCTGCGCGACCCGGAATGTGACCTCCACGCGACGCTCCCGGCGCCGGATTTTCCCACGGGCGGCGAGATCATCTACAACCGGCAGGAGATGGAGAGCATATACGAGACCGGCCGCGGCAGCTTCAGGCTGCGCGCCCGCTGGCGCTACCTGCAGAAGGAAAACATCATCGAGATCTATGAGATCCCCTATACCACGACCTCCGAGGCCGTGATCGACAAGGTGGCCGAGCTCATCAAAACCGGCCGGGTGCGGGAGATCAACGACATGCGCGACGAGACGGACCTGGGCGGTCTGCGCCTTGCCATCGACCTCAAGCGCGGCGCGGATCCCGACAAGCTCATGCAGAAGCTCTTCAAGCTCACCACCCTGCAGGACGCCTTTCCCTGCAACTTCAACATCCTGGTCGCCGGCAATCCGCGGGTCATGGGCATCCGCGAGATCCTCGAGGAGTGGACGGCCTGGCGCATGGACTGTGTGCGCCGCCGGGTGTTTTTCGAGCTGCAGAGGAAACGTGAGAAGCTGCACCTGCTGCAGGGCCTGCAGCGCATCCTGCTGGATATCGACCGCGCCATCGAGATCATCCGCGGCACCGAGCTCGAGAGCGAGGTCGTGCCGAACCTGATGATGGGCTTCGGCATCGACCAGGTGCAGGCCGAGTTCGTGGCGGAGATCAAGCTGCGCAACATCAACCGCGAGTACATCCTCAAGCGCACCGCCGAGACCGAGGCGCTGGAGAAGGACATCGCCGAGCTGGAGGCCACGCTGAACAACCGGCGGCGGATCAAGAGCATCATCATCGACGAGCTGCGCCAGATCCAGAAGAAATACGCCGCGCCGCGCCGGACCGCCGTCGTCTACGCCGACGAGATCGAGGAGTTCGACGAGAGCGAGAACGTTCCGGATTACCCCGTGACCGTCTTCCTGTCCCGGGAAGGCTATCTGAAGAAGATCACGGCCCAGTCCCTGCGCATGAGCGGGGAGCAGAAGTACAAGGAGGGCGACGGTCCCGCTCTGACTTTCGAGGCCACGAACCGCGGCGAGCTGCTGGTCTTCACCGACAGGCAGCAGGTCTACAAGGTCCGTCTGAGCGACTTCGAGGACGGCAAGGCCTCCGCACTCGGCGTCTATTTGCCGGCAAAGCTCCAGATGGACGAGGGCGAGAGCGTCTTCACCGTGCTCGACCCGGGCGACTACCGCAAACATCTGCTGTTCGTGTTTGAAAACGGCAAGGCCGCGCGTGTGGAACTCTCGGCCTATGAGACCAAGACCAACCGCAGGAAGCTTGTGGGCGCTTATTCGGACAAGAGTCCGCTGCGTGCGCTGCTGGTGCTGGACGGCGAGACGGACGTGGTCTGCTATGCCAGCGACGGCCGCTGCCTCCTCTTCCACACGAGCCTTCTGCAGCCCAAGACCAGCCGGAGCACCCAGGGCGTGGGCGTCATGAGCCTCAAGGTGCGCAAGACGCTTCTAAGCGCCGCTTTCCTGAAGGATACGCCCATTCAGAATCAGAGCCGCTACCGCGTACGCTCGCTGCCCGCTGCCGGCGCGCTGCTCAAGCCGGAGGACAAGGGCGAGGAGCAGATGTCACTGATCGAGGAGTGACGGAAGAATGAAAGAACTGCAGAGCAAAAAGATCTTTCGGATAATCTGGAAGTACCTGATGATCATGGTTGGGGCGGCGATCTACGCCGCGGCCTTCCAGTTTTTCCATTTCCCCAACGAGATCGTGGCGGGCGGCGTGACCGGTATCGCCATGATCATCAACGCCATAACGCACTGGCCGGTCGGCGTCATGATCATCCTGATGAATGTGCCGCTGTTTCTGGTGTCCTGGCGGCATTTCGGCCTGGAGTTCATGCTCGCGTCCCTCGTGGGCATGGGCCTGTCCTCCGTGCTGGTGGATACCTTCTCGCTCTCAGGGCTGGTTCTGACGACAGACCCCATGCTCGCAGCAGTGATCGGCGGCGTCATCAAGGGCGCGGGCCTCGGGCTGATCTACTACTGCAACGGCTCCACCGGCGGCATGGACATCGTTGTCAAATTCCTGCGCCAGAAGTACAGCCACATAAACTTCGGCACCATCATGCTCACCGTCGACACGGCAGTCGTCGTGGCCTACGCCATGGTGCTCGGTCAGTATCAGAGCGCCATGTACTCGATCATTGCCATGTATGTTGTGACCAAGGTCGTCGACCTCTTCCTCTACGGCATCGACAACTCCGCGCTCTGCTTCATCATCAGCGACCAGAGCGCAAAGCTGACCGATGAGATCCTCTCCGGCACCGTACATAGAGGCGTAACGATTCTGGAGGGAGAGGGCGCCTACTCCCACGCCGAGAAGCACGTGGTCATGTGCGTGGTCAAGCGCACGCAGCTGCCCGAACTGCGCCGCCTGGTCAAGGGCGTGGACGAGCACGCCTTCTTCGTGGTGACAGACGCCAAGAACGTCTTCGGCAAGGGCTTTGAGAGCATTTCGGAGGTCCGCTGATGAAACGCCTTGCCTGCCTTGCGCTGTGCTGCACGATGCTGTTTGCGCTGTGCGGCTGCGGCAGCATGTTCAGTGAGGAATATGTGGTGGTGGGCGAGTACACGCCTCCCGCGCCGATCAGCGATTCGGGCGAGGGCCGTATCACGGTCACGGACCTGTACGGACTGCGCCTGGCGCTGCTGGGGCTGGTCTCCGACGGCGTGCGGGAGAGCAGCATCGCCTTTGACGCGGACTACGAGGGCGAGATCAGCGAGGACATGGCCAGCGCCTGCTGGCAGGTCCGCACGCAGGACGCGCTCTGCGCCTATTGCGTGGAGAACATCTCCTATGATCTGACCAAGATCGTCAACTACACCGAGGCGCGCATCAGCATCCGCTACAGCGATGCGGTCTGCGCCCCTGAGGAAGTACTGCGCCGTACCTATTCCAGCGGCATGGACGAGCTGGTGCGGAAGATGATGACGGCGGGGGACACGAGGCTTGCCGTGCTTATCAGCAGCAGCTATACCGGCGAAGAGGGCATGGAGGAGCTGGTCCGCAACGCCTACCGCGAGGAGCCGATCCTCTCGCCCCGCGCGCCGGAGATCAGCGTCATGATGCTCAGCGGCAGCGGCACGCAGCGCCTCTACGAGATCGACCTGGACTACGGGATGGAGGAAGCCGAGCGGCAGCGTCGGCTGGAGGAGCTGCACGCGCTCAGCCCCTTTGAAGGGATGGAGATCACGGGGCTGGACGAGGCGCATCGGGCGCTGGCCGCCACGCTGTGGCTTTCCGAGCACTGCGTCTATGATCCCGAGGGCAACAGCGATCTGTATTCTGCCCTGATCCGCGGATGCGCGGACGAGGAGGGCATGGCCTTCGCCTTTGTGCATCTTTGCACCCTGCTTGGGCTTGACTGCCGCATGGTCTACGGCCAGCGCAGCTGGGAGGATTACTGCTGGAACATCGTCAGCGTGGACGGGGATTATTACCATGTGGCCCCGGCTGTCTGCGCCGGCGGCGATCTGGACGGCGGCTTTCTGATCCGGGACGAGCTCATGTGGGAAGACTGCCGCTGGGATGTCTCGGCCTATCCGCCCTGCACTGGCGAGCTGAGCTGGTACTTCCTGCAGGTGCAGGACGGCCTGATCGAGCCGGAGCCTCCCGCGGAGGAGGAGACGGCGGAAGAGGCCGGGCTCTCCGGGGAGGAAACGCCGCAGGAGGGGATCATCGAAGCGGACGGGGAGGATGCGCTTCCCGCCGGAGAAGAGGAAGAAATAAATCCTTGACAAGACGGCAGATTGTGGTATAATCCAATCTGCTGACGCGGGCATAGCTCATCCGGTAGAGCGCCACCTTGCCAAGGTGGAGGTAGCGAGTTCGAGCCTCGTTGCCCGCTCCATACAGGCCTATCGCTTCGGCGATGGGCCTGCTTTTTTTCATATCTGCGGGTATGGTGGAATTGGCAGACACGCTGGATTTAGGTTCCAGTGGGCAACCGTGCAGGTTCAAGTCCTGTTACCCGCACCATAATGAAGCGGTTACCGATTTTGAACAAAATTATCAGAATCGATAACCGCTTCGCTCGTTTTTCCTTGATATTACTGGCTTTTTTGATATATACTATTGTCAGTGCTAAAACGAAACTTTTCAAATCCGCATATATAAAAAAACATGCCGGCAACTTTATATCAACCGGCTATTATCATTTTCTTCCCCAATAATTTGCTTCAAATTGTACTGGGGATTGATACTTGAGAGACGAATGTACTCTTTTGTTATTATAATAATAAATATAACTGTCAACAGACTCCATGAAGTCATGTGCGCTCCTACACTGATGGCGATATAGTTCTTCTTTTTTGATGGTTGAAAAGAACGATTCAGCGACAGCATTATCACACGGCCTTCCTTTGGCCGATAAAGACTGTTGCATTCCATTCCTCTTCAGAAGGCAGACAAACGATTTGGCAACATACTGTCCACCGTGGTCAGAATGGAACACCAAACCTTTCTCTGGGTTTCTATATTCAAGTGCTTTCTTCACTGCACTGGAAACGAGTTGTTTTGATTGCCGTTGGGAAACGGTATAACCAACTACCATTTCTATATTAAAGCTTGACTCTGTAGTACTACAATCCTGTAAGATGGGGATATGAAAGATGGAGAATAATTATTATCAGAGAAGCAAACTGGCAAATGTTCTCGGTATCAACAAAGAAACGCTGCGGTATTATGAGGATAAGCACATCATTGAGCCAAAACGTGATCCCAGTAACGGTTATCGTGCTTATGACGGATATGATTGCCAGACCCTCATTTATCTGCGGATGCTGAGAGCATATGACTATTCTTTGGAAGATGCCACTTCGGCCAAGATCAGCTTCGGTGATAAAGCGTTTGAAGAAAAACTGCAGCAGAAGATCGCTCGCACTGAGGTCGAAATCCGTAAACTGAAAAGGGAGATGCAGCTCCTTGAAGATCTTCAGACGTTATCACAGGCCTGGAGAGAAAACCGCTTCTTTATCCGTGTTGAAGAGTGGAACGAGGAGGTTTTCTTTCTTGAGCAATTGCATGGTTGGCTGCCGATCGTCGATGAAGAGCGGAATCACAGCGTGAAGCTTCTGGCTGCTGAGCTTCCGATTTCTTTTTACGGGATGGTTTTAGACCGTAAGGCATGCGGAGATCAGATTCTGTCGTCTGACTGCAACGCGGATTCCAGCGGAATCTTCTGGCGGACTTCGGATTGTGATGTTTTACCGGAAAGTGTCCGCAACATCAAATGGGATCGCAAATTCGGATGGAAAACGGTTCTGCATGGCGTTTTACAGTTCAGCAGAGACGATCCAGAGGAATTGATTGTGTTCAGGAAGATTCGTGAACTGTTGTCAAACGCAGATCTGGCTCAGGATTATGAGATTTCTTCCGATATTGCCGTAAGAATTCTGCCAGTCTCTTTACCATCGGCTGAAGAGTTTCTTGAAGTGATTATCCCCATCGAAAAAAAGATTACGGAGGGTGAATCAGAATGAGAAAAGTATTGGCATTGCTGCTGACGGCTGTCATGCTGTTGTCATTATGCTGTGGGGTGGCAGGTGCAGAATCTACAGTGAAAGACGGCACTTATGAAGAAACTGTTTATGGAAACAACTTTACGATTCCGTTCAAAGTTGCGGTTACCTTCGAGAATAACGCCATCACTGCAATTGAAGTGACTGACCGCGGTGGCGAATGGGCGGAATATGATGATTCCATTCTTCAGTCCGCGATAGACACCTTCATTCCGCGGATTATCGAGGCGCAGAGCATTGCTGTGGATGCAACGACCGGTGCGACACTGTCTTCTGCAGGTATTCGCAATGCTGTCCGCATGGCGATTGAAGAAGCCGGCGGTGACGTGAAGGATTTCCAGATGAAGCCGGAAAAGAGCATGGAAACGGTTGTGATCGAGGGCTATGATGTCGTCGTTGTCGGCCTCGGTGCTTCCGGCGTCATGGCATACTGCAATGCCGCTGATGCCGGCGCAAGGGTTTTTGGCATTGATGCCGCGGCGAGAATTGGCGGTACATCCACGCAGACCAGCGGACCGATGGCTGTAAATCCCGCATCTGAAAGCGTGCAGAGTGGGGAGACTGTGGATGCAGAGGCTTTCAAAGCTCTCTGGAAGGAAGATACTGCCGGCGGTGCGAAGGACGAACTGATCGATCTGATCGTGGACAGATCCGGTGAGACTCTCGACTATGCAATTAATGAGCTCGGATACTCGTTCTACCCGACCATGCCTTTCTTCTATCCTGATCTCGCGGTTTGGGCAACCTATAACTGTGAAGAGCAGTCGATCCACGATATGATGGTGAAAGCCATCGAAAGTCGCAAAGCACTGAACGATAAGAATGACTACATGCTCGAACTGAAAGGGCATGAGATCCTCAAGGATGAGAATGGAGCGGTTGCCGGGGTAAAGGCTGTAGCCTATGATGGTACCACTTATGAAATCCACGCGCCTTCCGTCATTCTTTGTACCGGCGGTTTCGGTGGAAACAGGGAGATGACGACGGAAGCTTACGGCTATCCGATCAGGCTGCACGGCATGTATCAGAACGATGGTACAATGATAAAGGCGGCCATTGACGGCTTCAATGCCGGTACTTATTCCATGTCTTCAGCCGGCATGTGCCATTCGGGACGTACTGCTAATCTGGTCCGGATCGAAGGCGTGACGCCCGGACATAATAAGGCTCTTTCTGCGATCGCAAACAACTATGATATTCTGGCCGTCAATGAAAATGGCGTGCGTTTTGCAAATGAAGCAGGCAGCATGACGGTTGCAGAAAATTACTGGCGTGGCGGAACAGAGTATTATTATGCGATCGTTGATCAGGCTTACATGGACGATCTGAAAGAAAATGGATTTGACAGCGTGTATATGATGATCAATACTCAGGATTTCTCCGATTCCGCGTGGTATCCGTTTATTTCCGAAAATAATGAGTACGCGCTCCTCGAGAACGATCCGATCACGGATATGGATGCGTTGATCGAAGGCTCTATCGCGGCAAAGAATCTGTATAAGGCAAGTACGGTCGCAGAACTGGCCGAGTTGATCGGTGCGACAGAACTGAGTGCTTCGGTTGATGCGTACAACGCCTCCTGCGAGAGTGGTGAAGATACAGAATTCGGCAAGGGCGCGGAATTCCTGAGGAAAATCGATGAAGCCAGCGGTGCTGTCTATGCCATCAAGGCCGCACCTTATTGCTATAGTACCAACGGTGCACTGGATGTCAATGTGAACATCGAGGTGCTGGATGCTGACGGTAATGTGATCCCCGGCCTGTATGCGTGCGGCACGGATTCCATAGGAGTCTTGTTTACGGAAGAGACCGGCTACATTGACTACGGTGGTGTTGCTCATGGCTGGTGCTTTACGTCCGGCAGGATCGCAGGTGAGAATGCCGCTGCGTATGGCATGCGGATGAACGAGACGGCAGAAGCTGCATAAAACCTGTTTTGCGCAGGTTATAAGTAAGCGCTCAACAATCACCCGCCAATCGAGTAGGAGGGGCTGAGTCAGCCCCGACCTTGAAGCGGTTCCCTGATAATGCAACCCGCCTCAAAAAATGCATCCGGCTTCTTCAAAAGTGAAACCGGACTCATCGGATTTGAAACTCGTTTTCTCCTGTGGTTTCATTTTGCTGGTCGCATTCTATCATTTTCAAATTACTAAGCCACGTCAAAACAAGGCCGCAAGGTCATGTGGCGGCACAAGCACCGCCACATCGACCGGCGGCCTTGCTTCTATCGTTTCCGATCGTCATGTTTTGACTGTCCCGTAAGAGTTTACAATTTGTTTATTGACAAATCTCAAAAACAAGAGTAAAATCCGCGGTACTGGAGATGGGCGGCATCCCATCGGTGTGATCGGCACCTTAACCCGCAGAGCATGACCAGTTTACTTGCGAGCCGCCGGCGGCTTGGCAGCCGGACGTTGGGCGGGCAACAATCGTCAGAAACAATCCACTCACCACTATTTGACGAGCAACCGATTTTGACCTCCTGCAGGCAAAGCGCGCCCCCTGCATCTGGCGGTCACGGCACATCCACTATTGATATCTAACATCATACGGATTGCTAAAGGCTCCTTCCTGCAATGCGGAGGGAGCCTTTTTTTGCGCGAAGTCAAAAAGGATTGGAACCACAGTCAGCAGCACCACTGTCACGAACAGGCGATTCGGCCCATCGGAGCGGCGATGCTTCTTATGGGCAGGTATCGGGACTATTCGCGTTCGAGCGGACGTACAGAATCCGGAGACCTATGGACGGAGAATCGGGTCAGAGACCTGTATCGAACTTGACAGATATGGTATCGTAATTATAGAAGCTGAAAAAACAGAATTACTTGATGGGAGAGATTCTTGTGCCGTTTCAAATCCTTCGAAACGATATTACTAAGGTCGAAGCGGACGCCATAGCCAACACCGCCAATCCGGAGCCCGTGATCGGCGGCGGAACGGATTACGCCATTCATAAAGCGGCCGGGCCCGAGCTGCTCGAGGCGCGGAAACAGATCGGTGAGATCTGCACGGGGCAAGCTGCAGCTACGCCGGGTTATCGGCTTCCTGCGAAGTATGTATTGCATACCGTCAGCCCTGCATGGATTGACGGTCAGCACCATGAAGAGGAAGACCTGCGCAAGGCCTATGACGCCGCCCTGCAGTTGGCAGATAAGCTGGAATGCAAATCCGTGGCATTTCCGCTCATGGCAGCAGGCACCTATGGCTTTCCTCACGATATTGCGCTGTCTACAGCAATCCGGGCATTTACGGATTTTCTGATGGATCACGAGATACAGATCTATCTTGTGCTGTTCAACGCAAAAGCATTTGGTATAGCCGGCTCCATCTTCGACGACCTGAAAAGCTACATTGATGACAACTATGTCAGGGAGAGAACAGAAGAAGAGTATCAGATCGATGCGTTTCAAAGACCGGGCTTCTCCGCGGCGCGCCGGAGCAGGGTGGAGTTTCAGCGCCGCCGCAGGGAGAGAGAACGCGACAGGCAGGATTCCTGTGAGGGCAGCATCCTTCAGGCACCGATGGCAGATTCTTTGCCCTATGAAAGCTCCTCGTTGGATGATTTTCTTAAGCAGCGCGAAAAAACGTTCTCGGAGTATCTGCTGGATCTGCTGAAGGAGCGAAACGGCAAAGACTCCGAAGTGTACAAAAGAGCGGAAGTCAGCAGGCAGCTGTTCAGCAAAATTCTTAACACTCCCGACTATCAGCCAACCAAAAGTACAGCCATCCAGATCGCTCTGGGGCTGCAGTTGGATCTGGCGCAGACACAGAAGCTGCTTGCCAAAGCCGGCTACGCTTTGACGCGGAGCAGCAGGGCTGACCTGGTTGTACAGTATTATATTGAGCGTAAGATTTACAGCGTGACATTCATCAACGCTGCTCTGGACGACTGCGGCCTGCCGCTTTTGAAGACGGGATTCAGAGCGTGAAAATGTCAACTCGGAATTGACCAACCCCCCTTTCCTTTGCGGTATCCTATGACCACAACAAAGGAAAGGGGTTTGTTTTATGAACAACAATCTGACAGAAATCGTATTCATCCTCGACCGCAGCGGTTCCATGGCGGGACTCGAGGGCGACACCATCGGCGGATTCAACGCGATGGTGGAAAAGCAGAAAAAGGAAGCCGGAGAAGCGCTTCTCTCTACGGTCCTGTTCTCCGACGGCAGTTATGTGCTCTATGACCGCGCAGACATTCAGAAAGTTGAGCCGATGACGGAACAGCAGTATCAGGTCGGCGGTTGCACAGCCCTGCTGGATGCGATCGGCGGTGCCGTCCACCATATCGCGAACGTGCACAAGTATGCGAGAGAAGAGGATCGTCCGGGCAAGACGATCTTTGTGATCACCACGGACGGGATGGAAAATGCCAGCCGCGCCTATACCTATCACGAGGTCCGGCGGATGGTGAAACACGAGCAGGAAAAGTATGGCTGGGAGTTTTTGTTCCTCGGAGCGAACATGGATGCCATCACTGCCGCCGAAAGCTTCGGTATCAGAGCAGATCGCGCGGTGCGGTATAAACGCGACAGCGCCGGTACGGAGCTGAACTATTCGGTCGTCAGCGAAACAGTGGCCAGGGTTCGCAGATGTGAGAAGATCAGCCCCGACTGGAGCGCGCCGATCGAAGCCGACGTCAGGAAGCGCGGAAAGTAATAAGTGAAAAGAAGTGTCGTATCAGTTTCCTGAATGAATGACAGCAGCCGTGAGGCATCATGCCTCACGGCTGCATTTGCGTCAGTTTTTCTATGCGTCAGCTATTCAGGAGAGCGCCTTGTGATTGACGGTACGGCGAATTGCTTATACCTTGCGGGCTGCCAGGTTGCCGGTCGCGATCGCATAGGCGATGTTGAAAGGCTGCTCGCAGTCGCCGACGGCGACGGCATTGTCGAGGCCCTCGATCAGATCGGTGTTGGGCAGCATATCCAGCGCCTCGATCACCGTATCGCAGGGATACTCATACGCAATACCGGATTCGGCGGTGAAGGATACAAATCCGTCGCCGACGCCGGTGACCGTCGCGCTCGGGAAGAGGCGGCCGCCCGCCGAGTAGAAGGCCGTGCTGAGGAATTGCTTCATGTATGCGGAGTGCCCGTACTCGAAGTGATCCCGCGCCTCGGATGCGATGAGCGTGACCTTCTTGCCCTGGCCGAGGAGCAGGATAGCCGTATCGACCGCCTGCGCGCCGCTGCCGAGGATGACCACGTCCTCGCCGATATTTCCGCCGAGAACATCTTCGATCGGCATGACCTTCGTCGCACCGACAGAGCTGAAGCCGCTGCTCGCGCGCTTTCCGCCGGCAGCGAGAATCACCGCGTCGGGTGCTTCGCTCTCGATGAGTTCCTTCGTGACCTCGGTGTTTAGAACGACCTCGACGCCTTTCAGTTCGCACTGTCTGGCAAGGTAGGCGCGCAGACGTCCGAGGTTCTCATGCGGGCCCTTGACCGCCTCGGCAAAGCCAAGCAGACCGCCCAGGCTTGCGCCCTTTTCGAAAAGCTTGACACTGTGGCCGCGCTCTGCGGCGATACGGGCAGCCTCCATGCCGCCGGGGCCGCCGCCGATAACCATGACCTTCTTGGGCGTTTCTGCGGGAAGCGGATAGTAGCCCTCGGGCATGGACTCGCTGTAAGCACGGAAATATGCCGCGTTCACACGGCAGTGCTCCATATTGCAGCGGTCGAACGGGGTATCGAAGAAGCAATGCAGGCAGCGCGTGCAGGGGGCGATCTCGTCGATGCGGCCCTCGCGCAGCTTGTTGACGTACTCGGGATCGACGCACAGCGGCCGGTTCATCATCAGGAAATCGACCTTGCCGTCCTCGATGGCCGCGTTGAACAGGTCGGGCGCAAGTGCGGGATCGTTGTAGGTCGCGCAGCCGACGGGGATGCTGACCGCGGCCTTGATCTTCGCCGCGATATCCAGCGTCAGGCCGACGCCGGAATTGTTGCCGCGGATCAGGCCCTGGAACTGCCTGTCGAAGTCGAGGCGGGTGCCGAGGCTGTTGTAGCCCTCCAGACCGCGGGCGGCGAAGTACAGGTCGCCGGCGAACTGGGTGATGTGCTCATAGCAGGGGCCGATACGGATGTGCAGGGAGTCCGCCCCGGCGGCCTCGAGCTCCTTCGCGATGGCGACAGTCTCTTCGATCGTGTTGAAGCCGATGTTCTGGCCGACCATCTTGTCGTTCTCCTCGACGCCGTTGATCAGGCACTGCACGACAAAGTCCTTGCCGCATTTCTCCTTGATGCTGCCGATGAGCTCCTTGGCAAAACGAGTCCGGCTCTCGATCGTCTGCGGCCCGTACTCATCGGTGCGGTTGTTGCGGTAACGGGTGAGGAAGGACGAGCCGAGGTTGTTGGCGGCCATGTTCAGCTCATACGCGTCGAAGCCGTACTCCTTCAGTTTCAGCGCGCAGTCGCTGATCTCCTGGATCCACTCCTTGACTTCCTCGGTACTGTAGTCGCCGATGAAGGGTGCGGTGTAGTCCATGGGGCCGACGGCACAGACCATCGTGCCGAACTGATATCCGACCTTCGCGCCGGCGGCATGCAGCTTGTCCAGCAGGGCCTTGACGTCATAGTCTTCCATCGGGTTCGTCGCGCCCTTGAAGCGAGTCCATGTGTCAGCAAAATCCTCGACCCAGATCACTTCCACACCGCCCTCGGCCATGCGCTGATAGAAGCCGATATACTCGTCGGGATTGTGGCGCATGAAGTTCCAGTTGAGCGCGGAGGTCTTGACCATTCTGTTGTGGATGGTGTGCGGGCCGAACTGCCAGTCGGTAAACAAAGCCGATTTGGAGAAGTCCGTGATGGAGTTCGTGAAACTCATTTCCTGGGGGTTGATGACAGCTGCGCCGCCCTTGCCAGGCTCCACGCCGAGCGCCTGGGCGAGGCATTCATTGACGCCCCTGCGGATGGCAGCGGTATTCAGGCTTGCGCCGGAAATACCGTCTACCTCCGCGGTTCCGCCGGCTTCCGCGATGCGATTGCAGTATTCCTGCGCCGCGTCGGGCATCAGGGTGAAGTAGTCGTCGCCGGTGTGATCCAGAACCTCGAAGCTGACCTTGGTCACACCGCCCGCATCGATCTCACAGTCGACGCGGATCTTGGCAAAATCCGTGGTCTGGATGCTGCTGTAGCTGCCGGGGGTGAACAGCTTTTTCTCGCTCGCCTCAGCAAAGGCGACCGTACTGTTTGCGCCGAGGCCCAGTCCGGTCAGCGTCAAGGCGGCGGCGCCTGCCGCGCTCCCTTTCAGGAAGTCACGGCGCGTTAGTCTTTTGGCCATTAGTGTTCCTCCTTTTAAGTTTTATTATCGAAACAAGAGCGGGTCTCCTGTCTCTTCCGGCTGTGAAAACAAGAGGGATCTGGCTATTCCTTCCATTTCCATTATCGGTTTTTTGGAAAGAGACGATTCAAACGCGGATGCTCAGCGCGACGCGTCCGAAGCGGAGGCTGCCGGCCCGTTGTACCGGATGCAGAGCATCGTAAGGTCGTCGAACTGCGGCGCACTGCCGACAAATCGCTCCACCGCGCCGGAAACCGTATCCATGATCTGCTCGGGAGAGCCGTTCTCGCCGCTGCGAAGCGCTTCGGTCATGCGCTCGGTGCCGAAAAGTACCTTTTCCCCATTGGTGGCTTCCGTCAATCCGTCGGTGTAAACAAATAGCTTCGCGCCGGGCTCCAGATCGATACTGACCTTTTTGTAGGCAGCGGAATCCAACGCGCCGAGAACCAGGCCGTGCTTTCCCTTGAGGAGCGAAAAAGAGCCGTCCGCATGCTTGAGCGCCGGGTATTCGTGGCCGGCGTTGGCGGTATCCAGCCTGCCGGTGGAGAGTTCGAGAATGCCGAGCCAGGCCGTCACAAACATCTCCTCGGAATTGCGGGAGCATATCTGCGTGTTGACCAGCTTCAGCGCTTTCTCGGGACTCTTTTCGCCCATGGCCGCGTGCCGGATCTGATCCATGGCGACCATCATGAACAGCGCTGCCGGGATGCCCTTGCCGGACACGTCGGCGATGACGAGTCCCAGATGGTCCTCGTCGATGAGGAAGTAGTCGTAGAAATCTCCGCCCACTTCCCTGGCCGGCGTCATGGAAGCGCATAGATCAAATTCGCTGCGCTCCGGGAAAGCAGGGGATTCCTTGGGGAGGGCGCTCATCTGGATGCGCGTCGCGAGCGACAGCTCCGTGGCGATGCGCTCGTTTTCAAGCTCCAGCGCATGACGCTGCTCGACTGCGCTGACATAGTGCATTCCGAGCGACAGAATGTACATCACCAGCGCGCCGGCAGGCAGCCAGAGCGGATGCGTGATCAGGCCGAAGCGGTAGAGCAGGGCCGAAGCGGCAGTCGAGAGCAGAATGATCCCGACGCAGGCCGCGGCGCCGAGATCGGCCCGAAGCCGTACAAAAACGCATAGGGACAGCAGCAGCAGGACAAAGAGAACAGGCAGCTGGACCCGGTCGGGGACTTCTCGCTTGAAATTCTTTTCCAGAATGCTCTGGATGACATTGGCCTGGATCTCGAGCCCGTACATCTGGACGCCATGATCGATCGGAGTGAAATACGCGTCGTGGAAGACAGCCGCATAAGGCCCGATCAGGACGATCTTGCCGGCCCAGAAAGAGGAGGGGATCTCGCCGCAGATCAGTCTGGAGACGGAAAAGCCGTCATAGAAATCGCCGGGACGCCCCGTATAGGGGATGTAAAAAAAGCCCCTGCCGTCGACAGGGGGAGCCTTGATCTCCCTGCCCTGTCCCTCCAGGAAAAGACGCGCTGTCTCAAACGCCGCGGAGTATACCCGGTTTCCGTCCGGCTCAACGAAAAGAAGGGCGTGGCGCATCACGCCGTCCTGATCCGCCATGGCGTTGATATGACCCTGTGTGGTGTTGACGCGCAGGGTTTCATACGGCTGTTCATATCCGAGAACGGCGGCGTCGTTCCGGGAGGCCGCGCGGCCGTTTTCCCAGGTGATCTCCTCACCGAAAACGGCCGCGGAAGCGGTGACCACGTTGCCCAGCCGCGCTGCGGCCTCCGCGAGCCTGTTATCCGCCTGCTCGTAAGAGTTGCCGGTATACAGCACGTCGATCGCCGTGACGGCGGGCAGGTTGTCCGGATCCGCTGCCAGCGCTTCCAGCGCATCGGCGATCACGTTCCGGCTCCAGGTGTTGTACGGCCCCAACGAGGAGAAGGACTCCTCGTCGATGCCGAACAGGACGATGTCCCCAGAGGTGGAGGACGGGCGCTGGAAGAGCCCGTCCTGCACCCACTTGTCCACCCGGCGAAGCACGCCCGCACCGATGACCGCTGTCACGAGGATCGCGCAGAGCACGGAAAAAAGAACTTGTCGGTACTGTTTCATTCTTCATCCTCAGGGCTGATCGGACTCCTGTGATCCCTCCTGCTTCGGCTCCTCCTTTTCAGGCTCCTCCGCTTTCGGAGGCTCCTCCGCTTTCGAAGGCTCCTCCGCCTTCGGAGCTTCTTCCGTTTTCGCAGGCTCCTCTTCCTTCGGAGCTTCCTCTTCCGCCTGCGCCTGGGCGTCGTCTTCCGTCGATCCGGCTTCTGCAGGATCAGCAGCGGCCTCGGCGGCTTCGGACTGCTCCTCGCTCTCCGTGCCCTCCGCGCCGTCCGGGGCGGGTTGTGTCTCTTCGGGCTTCACGGCGTCGGGAACATCCTTCGGATCTGCCGCTTCGTCCGGGGAGGCGGGAACGGAGCCGCCGTCGGAGGTCAGGAATTTGCCGTCCTGGCTCTGGGTTTCGATCTCGTAATTGCCGCTGTTTCCGGTCTCAAAATCGTATACCGGGACAATGGAAAAGTCGGTGTCGTCTTTCAGCAGCGTCTTTCCTACGGTGATCCGATCGCCCCATTCCCAGGCGATCTGCCAGGTGTTTTCGCCGGTTTCCGTCACCTGATACATGACGGCGTCGACGTTCTTCACCTCAACCTTCAACCCGTAGCTTTCAATCATAACATCGTCGGTTGTAGCGGTATAGACGTCGTCCGCAATCAGGACAAGCTCGACCGGCTGCACCGTCAGTGTCCCAAGCTCTTCGGTGATCACGTAGTTGTCCGGGTTGATGTCTCCCCAGTCGATGTTGTATGTATTGGGCGTGCTTCCGGCGTCGGTGATCGTTCCGGTCGCGTGTACGACGGGTGTATAGCCTTCTACCCATGGCCCGGCATCGACACCCTGATAAACCAAGGGCGCGCCGTTGTAAACTCTGTCGGCGGAGCCGGTTTTGATCGTGACCGCTACGGGCGTCACTTCCAGCGCGCCGGGCTCTGCCGTGACCGTGTAGTTCTCGCTCCTGGTCTCGCCCCAGTCGATGGTATACGGATTCTCCGCAGTTCCCGCATCCGTGATCGTGCCGGTGGCTGTGACGGTGATCATGTCGCCGCCGACCAAGCCATCAACCTTGACGACCTCGGCGCCGTCCAGGGCCACACCGTCGAACTCCTTGGAGGCGCTCGCCGTGATCGTCAGCTCTGCGGGCTGGATCTCCAGACTGTTGTAGACATATGTGATCTCGTAGTTGTCCTCGTTCCCCGCGCGGAAATTGCGCTCCGGCTCAAAGGTCCAGGAGCCGGCGTCTTTGTATCCCTTTCCTTCCAGAACGAGCTCAGCGCCGCCGGGCAGTTCGAAGATGAAGAAGTAATCGGATTCCGTCTCCTCGTCCGCTTCCGATTTGACCGGATCCGTTTTTTCATCCGCGCCGTCAATGGACGCCTCGATCCATTCGGGGTAATAGATGTCGCCATTGTATGTTTCAACCGCGCCTTCCTCTCCGGTCGCCTCTCCGGTATCCGGGTCGATGATGCTTTCCCCGTGGAAGCCAAGATCGAACTCCACCGGAAGCGGATTCACCGTCAGCGTGCCGCTCTTCATGACGACTTTTGTGAATTTGCCGGTCACATCATTGTTGTTCTCGTCAAGGATCATGTACGAGGTGATGCTGTTTTCGCTGCTGCCGGCGTCTGTCTGGCTGCCGGAAACGCTGGCCCTGACCTTGTAGCCGGAGGGCAGGCCTTCGGCTGTCACGGCGCCGGCCGTCAGAGGCGTGCCGTCGTAGGTCTTCTCGGCGGAGGCCGCAGTCAGCGTGACCGTGCTCTTCGGCTCCGTGACCGTCAGGGTGCCGAGATTCTCATAAACTGCATAGTTTCCGCCGTTTGCGCTGCCCCATTGGATGGAATAGGTGTTGCGCGCGGAACCCGGATCCGTAATGGAGCCGGTCGCCGTCACCGAAGCGGTCTCGCCATTGACGAGACCGGAGAGGCTCGCCGTGGAATTTGTCAGCGGTCTGCCGTCGTATTCCTTTTCGGCTGAGCCGGTCGTGACCGTGAGCGCAGCGCGGTACACCGTCAGCGTACCCAGCTCTTCCGCGACTTCATAGTTGTCCTTGTTCGCGCTTCCCCAGTTGATGACATAGGTGTTGAGGCTGGTCCCGGCGTTGGTCTGGCGGCCGGTGGCCGTCACCCGGATCGACTCGTCCACGGCGGGACAGGTGTAGAATGCCTCCTCGCTTCCGAGGGCCCTGTTGTTGTAATCGGTGATCTCCGTATCGATGGTGATCTTCACATTGCTGAGGTTCTGCATCAGGCGCTCCGAGTCCGCCTCCGGGATCTGCAGACCGGCCTCCACGACGGTGGGATCCTCCGAAGAGGGCTCCGGAAGCTCAGCGATAAGCTTCTTGAGAAGATTATAGTTCCATCCGGTATCCTTGCAGGCCTGCTGCAGGAGGGCCGGGTTAGCCGCATAAATGCGCAGCAGCTCCTCGGGAAGCTCGTCTTCGCGCAGGTCCTCGATCTTCAGTTCGATGCTCTGTTCGCCGTCCAGATCGGAGAGGAAGATCGACAGCTTCTGACCGGCCCGCAGCTGGAGCTCGCGCCTCTCGCCGGTAAGCGGGTTGGCAGCGTTCACCCATATGACGCCGCAGAGCCCGTACAGGGTCTGGCTGTCAAATACTGCGCTCTCGGCCGTTTCTGTGACGACCCAGGCGGTATTGCGCCACGGCTGCTGCCGCTCCTCAGCGCCCCTGTAGAAGGTGACGTACGCCTCCGGGTTCGTCAGGGGCCAGCCGTCATAGACCTTCGCGGCACTTCCGGTGTGGATGATGAGGGGAGCGGGCACCACCAGAAGGGTGCCGCTGACCTTCTCCACATTCGTAAAGTGGCGGGTGATATCCTCGCCGCTCTCGTTGTAGATGGCGTAGAACGATATGGGGTTTTCGCTCTCGCCCGCGTCCGTGCGGCTGCCGCCGGCTTCGGCCCTGACACGGAGGCCTTCGGGAAGGCCGCTGACAAGAACGTCCGTGCTGCGATTCAGCGCCCGACCGTCATAGTATTTGCTCGCGCTCTGCGCGATAAGGGCAACAGGGGCGTCCCATGTCCAGTCGCCGTCCGCGGAGAAGTCGGCTGCGGTGCCGTCGATCAGACCGGGGCAGGCCCGATTGACGCGCTCAAGGACAGCGGGATCGCTTACCACCTGATTGCGTACAAAGCCCTGAATATCCTCCGGCGTAAGAGCGGAGACCGCGGGAGCCGGGATCCCGTCCGCATCTTCGCTGTATTCCGGCACCGTGGCCTTCTGCCCCGCATCGACGGCGAGGGACTGCTCCCTGCCCGCGTCGTCGAGATAGGTGATCTGCGCAGTTCCCTCCAGCACGCCGACCTGGGAGATGGCGACGATGCTGCCCTTTTCGGGGGAGAGCACGCTCAGATCCACCGTCTCCAGTCCGACCGCTTTCCCATCGGTGACAGGTTCGTTGGAGACATACACGATGGTGCCGCGAATACCGACGATCATGGTGGAGGTCTCGATGTCCATGGTCTCGTTCGCGCCCAGCTTATCGCTCACATCCAGGAAGAGCCTGCCCTCGGTGAGCGTCATCGAGACAGAGCCGGACTGCTTTTCAAACGCCACGCCGGTTTTCTCATCCAGCGTGACGATGCGGCCGTCGTCCAGCCCCACGGAGGCGGAGCTCTCCTCGGCGGTCTTCATGGTCTCGCCGCTGTCGAAGCGGGCGTCGGCCATGACCGCGCGGGCGCTGCCCGCGGCGTCCTGGATGTCCACCGTCCCCTCATAGTGGAGCAGGCGCATCGTCGAAGCGGTGTAAGACTCCGCGAGGGCGGTACCGCTGAGCATGCCGACCAGAAGCACGAGTGAGATCATGCATGCGAAGAATTTCGTGAAGAAGCTGTGTTTTTTCATATTGGCCCCCTCAGATAGTGATAATAATGATTATCGCATGGAGAAAACAATCGACTTTTCGATTGTCTTCTCCGCCAAACGACACGTTTGGCGGCAAATGATGGGTTCCATCATTTGCGCGATGCTCATTGCAATGAATATATGGTAAAACAGCAGAGCTGTTCTGCTGAGCAGCAAAGCTGCTCGGCGAAACGCCGCGAGCGGAATCTTGATCGCGCTGCGGTTTTCACAAAACGCGAGCAGCGTCCGGCGCGATGTCGGAACGAAGAAGCAGCATTCCACCCATCATGTTCCTAAGTCTGTGTATACACTATAACATAATATGTCAAAAGCTTCAAGACGATATCTTGTACAAAGGGAAATAAAAAACACCGGGAAACTGCCCGCACTTTTCGCCTGTGATGAGCAGATCGCCGCTGTGCCGCCTTTTTTCCGGGCAGCGCCGTTTTGACTTGCAGACCGGGAGCGCGGCCATTTGCGGAGGGTATGATCTGCGGTACATAAAAATGCCTGCAGGTCATACGGCCTGCAGGAAATTTCTGGATTGTAAGCTCGGACTGTTCATGGTAAAATTCTATCGCAGATTTCAAATGAGGAGAGATGACGATGGACTATCAACAGGTAAAAGAACGCGTTGAAAGAGAGTCCCGGGCGCTGCCAAAAATAGTGGCGAAAGCAGGGATCGAGATACTGATACTTATCATTGCGCTCATTTTCCTCTCTCGATCATGAGCATCGGGCGAATGATTCTTTGAGTCATTCGCCCGATGCTCATTGCAATGAATATATGGCAAAACAGCCCCGTTGTTTTGCTGCGCCGCAAAGCGGCGCAGCGAAAAGCTTTTTGGCTTTTCGCCATCCTATCGTCATGATAAGGGCATCAAATGTGACAATGCGGCAGTCTCTGACGGTAAAAAAGTGAAACCGCTCCGGTCCTACCAAAAGCCGCACGGCGACCGGCAGCAAACACCAAAAAGCAGGAAATCCTTGCGGGATTTCCTGCTTTTTTGCGGCCGGCCTGCAGCTGGCGAAGCTCCGCTTCGCTCGAATCTGCGGAAGGGAAGCCCGGCCTCCTGCGGCGCCGCTCCATGCGGGAAAAAGACAGACCGGCGGCTGAACACGGATCAGCTCTCCCGGAGGATTATCCTGCCGGTTTTACCACGACAGAGAGAAGCCAGCCAGGAGAGGAGACGTCGTTTCGATCAGTTCCCGGAGCCACCAGCCATAGGCATAGCCCTCCGAACTGCGAAGGAAATAAGGATAGCCGGGCGCCGCAAGCAGATCCTCCCTGTTTTCATGCAGGCTGCCCTGCCAGAAGGAGTCCATCGTGCGATAGAAGAACTCTGCGGCGAGCGCTTTTTCCTGACTGCTCAGCGGATTTTTGACGCACATGTCGTCAACGGTCCGGACAGAACTCCGGTACAGCTCGTCCTGCTGCCACTGGGCAAAATGGAGAAGGATAGGGTCGGCGCTTCCGCTTTCGGCCGCCCAGGCATCCACGTCGATCCGCCGCGGGGTGTAGACGATCTGCTTATCCGAAAGATCCAGAACGCCGTATGCCGTCGGGTAAGCGAGAAGGTATTCGGTCAGCAGCTCCGTCAGACCCTCCTCCTGATACACGGAGCGAATGTGCTGGTGACCGCTGAGATATAGAGGGACCTTATATTGCCGCAGGAGAGAGGCGAAGCGATCCCCGTTCTTCAGGTAGTAGCCCGTCCTTTCGGGATTACGGCTCACTTCCGGGAGCAGATTATAATGCCCCGCCGCCAGAACATGATAATTCCTCTCAGCCGCCTCCTGCAGCAGACCCTCGACCCACTGCAGCGTGCTGCCCGCAAGGAATGCGGTCTCGAAATCGGGGCGGTGTGAGGCGGGAAGATCGATCGAGCCGATGGAGTACCCGGCCGTGTCCATCATCAGGATCATCAGATCCCCCCGAAGGACGCAGTAACTGAGAGAAGCGCGGTCCCGACTGTGGGCCTGCTGATAGCCGAAATCCGCATACAGCTCGGCAAATCCTGTCTGCGTGACCGGCGCGAGATCGTGATTGCCCGGCAGCACATAGATCGCCAGCCCATCCTCCCGAGCCCGACTGAGCTTCTCGATCAGCGCCCTGTGGTGTTCCGCCTTCCCCGCGTTGCACAGGTCGCCGGTGAGAAGGAGAAGCTCCGCGCCCTGCTGTCGGCAGTCCCGGAGCAGGGCGTCGACAAGCTCCTGATTATAGGCGGCCTCATAGGGCTCCGCGCTGCCCGGACGGAGTTCCGGGTCGAAGTGAAGATCGGAGGCGATCGCGATACGGAGGCCTTCCGATTCCGGCAGAGGGGGAAAAGAGGGGACAACGGCGGACACCGCCGCTCCTGAAGCCTGCGTACTGCAGGCGAGAAGAAAGAGCGAAAGGCAGGCGGCCAGCACGAAAGCCGCCAGGCGGAGAAAGCCTGAGGGATGGGCCGGCTTCCCTGCCCTGTGACCAGTATCATTCATAGTTTTGCTCCAAGCGTCTGGGATAATCATTTAGAACAAGATCGAATCAAATGTGAAAAGTGCAAATCAAATGTGAAAAGCTGCCTGCTTTTTGTTGTCCGAAAGCGCAGGACAAGACCCCCTTGCGGTTTGGGCGGAAAGAGATTCGGGACACTTGTTGTCCTGCCGCACACGGAATCAGCAAGCGCAGCGCAGACCGGCGGCCTGAAAGCTCCGCGCCGCACGGCTGAGCGCGTTTTGGGCGCGCTTATGGCTTGCAGGCGTTTTCGCTTTATGGTATTGTGTTCTGGGAAAGATTCAAACGACCTTCTTCGGAGGGCAAAAAAGCAGTGTCCTTGAGACTAAGGAAAACAGTCAGGCAAGCACACGCTGCGCAAAAAGAGGAAATGACAAAAGAAAGGGAGATTCAAATGCCGAAAGTATTATTGCTCAACGGAAGTCCTCATGCGAAAGGCTGCACCGCCACCGCGCTGGAGGAGATGATCGGGGTTTTTGAGCAGGAGGGGATCGAGACCGAACTGATCCAGGTCGGCAATCAGAGCATCCGGGGCTGCATCGCCTGCGGCAGCTGCGCCCGGACCGGGAAATGCGTCTTCAACGACCTCGTCAACGAGACGGCCGCGAAGCTGAAAGCGGCTGACGGGCTTGTTGTCGGCAGCCCCGTCTACTTCAGCTCGCCCAACGGAAGCATCCTCTCCTTCCTGGACAGGCTGTTCTACAGCTCGGGTGAGACCCCCATGAACGACAAAGTTGGCGCCGCCGTCGTCTCCTGCCGCAGGGGAGGCAATACGGCAAGCTTCGACGTGCTCAACAAGTATTTCAGCATCAGGGGGATGCCGATCGCCACCAGTACTTACTGGAATCAGGTGCACGGCTTTTCGGCGGAGGATGTCAGGAAAGATCTCGAGGGGCTGCAGACCATGCGCAATCTGGCGCGCAACATGGTATTCCTGATCCGGGCCATTGCGGACGCAAAGGAGAAATACGGAGTTCCGAAGATGGAGCGGTCGTCGTTTACCAGCTTCCCGGACGGGAAATAAAACGCTTTTGTACGAAATCCGGCCTTTTCCCAAAGCTTCACAAGCAGGCTGCGCAGCTTCAGCGTGAAACGGATGCGGCTCAGCGGAATTGACTCTGCGGAGATCCCGGCATGATCTGCATCAGCTCGATCCTGACTCCGTTCGGGTCCCTGACCCAGGCCTGCCAGTTGTGATCTGCCCCCTGCACCGGCTCCGAGTCAATGGGGAAGCCGGCGCCGCGGATCGTTTCCACCGCGGTTTGAATATCGTCCACCTCGAAACACAGATGGTTGAATCCGATCAGGGCGTCATGCCAGGGCTTCTCCTCCGTTCCGCCGTAGAAAAGCTCTATAAACTGGCCGGGGTGAACGCCCAGATAAACGATCCAGGGAGCGCCGGTTTCAGGATGCCGGAGCTCAAAAGCCTTCCGAAAGCCGAGCGCCTGCGTATAAAACCGAACAGACTCCGGCATGTCCCTGACCGTAACGGCCGTATGTGCGGTACCGATGATCATGTAAAATTCCTCCTTACAGTGAGTTTTCGCTTGGTGTAACGCACTTATTCATAAAACGCCCGGGGAACGGGACAGCCGGTCGTCATGGCCTGAAACGTCCCGCTCTCGCCGCTTTTCAGCATCCCCTGCAGCACTTCAAGGACATGCAGCCCGAGTTCCTTCGAGGTGCGGAAGCCCGGATCGCCGCTGAGGATCGCGGCGGCCATTTCCGAGGCGCCCAGCCCCCGCTCGTTTTCACAGTACGGATTTCCCGCCGGAAGCGCTTCAAAAGCGTCCGGTGCGCCGAAGTCCAGAATGTTGGGAAGAAAGCGCACTGTCCCTCCGAAGCCGTTCGGATCGGTGAGGTACAGCATGCCTTTGGTGCCGAGAAGAATGAAGTTGGGCTGCTCCTTCGTGTTGGAGTCACCGTTGAGATGGATGGTTCCCGTAATCCCGCTTTTCATGCGAAGGATCGCGGACACCTCACTCTCATTCGGAGAATCGAACCATTGCCCGTATTCCGGGGTGCCCGGGATGATGTTTTTGTGTCTCGGATAGGGGGCGCGGACAAAAGCGGCCGTCTCCGCGACCGGGCCCAGCAGGCTGACCAGCGCGGTAAGATAGTAGACGCCGAAGTCCAGGCAGATCCCCGCGCCAGGTAAACGGCCGATCGGGAAGAGGCTGAGAAGAATGTCGTTGTTGCGGTTGACGGTGGCCGAAAAACCGGTGATGTCCCCCAGAATGCCCTGATCCAGCGCCCGTCTTGCCGACTGAAGGGAGGAGCCGAGGAAGGTGTCCGGCGCGCTGCCGAGATACAGCCCCTTCCGATCGGCGAGCCGGCACAGCGCGCGGGCGGAATCGAAGGAATCCGTTATGGTCTTCTCGGTATAGACATGCTTGCCCGCCTCGAGAGCCCTTCTCGTGATCTCTTCATGCGAACCCACGGGAGTCAGATTGACGATCATCTCGATCTCCGGGTCAGCGAGCATTTCGTCCGCGGAGCAGGCCTCAAGACCGTAGCGGGCCGCCTTCTCCCTCGCTTTTTCCAGATGACGCGCTGCTACGGCTTTCACGCGGAGATTATCGAATTTGCCGGTCATGTTCTTGAGATAGATGTCGCTGATAGCGCCGGCGCCGACGACGCCGACGCAGATTGTTTTTTTCACGGGTGATCACTCCGTTTGCTCTATGATACCCCCCAGTTTACAATACGGGAGAGGCGCTTGACAAGCAGTTTTTGAGAAGAGAGAAAGCTGTTTTGCCTGCAGAAGCGGAAGCGCTTTTCCTGTTGCCTGCGCCGAGAGCGTATTGTATAATACTTGCATCATGCAAAACCGAAAAAGGAGGGCGCTCAAATGAAAACGCTGTTCAAAAACGCGGAGATCTATGACGGCAGCGGCGGCAAGCCGTATGTCGGGGATGTGCTGATCGAGGACGACGTGATCGTCAGGGTCGGGGAAGAGATCGACGAGCAAGCGGACAAGGTGGTCGATCTGTCCGGTTATCAGCTCTGTCCGGGCTTTATCGACGCCCACTCCCACAACGATTTTTTCTATGATCGCGATGACGCGGAGAAGTACTTCAGACCCTTTATCGAGCAGGGGATCACCACGCAGATCACCGGCAACTGCAGCTTTTCGCCCTTCGGCGCGGAGAAAGACACGCCTTATCGGGACAAGCTCGGCGGCGGGCTGTTTGACGCGCTGCATCCCGGCAGCTTCGCGGAATTCAAGGAACGCGCCGAGGGCAGGCTGTATGTGAACATCGCCCCCCTGATCGGCCAGGGCAGCATCCGCGCGGGCATTGCCGGCTATGACCCCGCCCCGTTCACAAAAGAGCAGATAGAAAAAGAGCTCTCTTTTGTGAGGGAAGCCATGGAGGGCGGCGCGTTCGGCGGCTCCTTCGGCTTTATGTACGAGCCCGACCGCTACGCCGCCGAGGACGAGATCCTTGCCTTTGCCGGAGAGGTCGCGAAGTATGACGGCATCGTGACGATCCACCCGAGGGCCTGCTCGATCGTGAGCGCGGATTATCCGCTGCTGACGAAGAAATCCCATCTCGAAATGGGCCTCGACGAGGCCGTGGATATCATGAAGCGCTCCGGCTGCAGGCTGGAATACAGCCATCTCATCTTCACCGGTCAGAGAAGCTGGAGGCTGCTCGACAAAATGCTGGCCACGTTCTACCGCGAGCGCAGGAACGGAGGGGATATCGCCTTCGACAATTACTCGTTCCATTACGGGGCCTCCGTGATCACCGTCGTATTCCCCGAGTGGTACGCGCAGCTGTCCAAAGAGCAGGCGGCCAGCCCGATCAACCGCTTCAAGCTCCAGCTCACGATCCTGATGTACCGCAAGGTGCTCGGCATCGACTGGGACGATATGGTCGTCGCCTATATCTCCGACGATCACCCGGAATATGAGGGGAAGACGATCCCTCAGTGCGCGGCGGAGGAGGGGCTCTCCAATCTGGATATGTATCTCAAGCTGGTCGATCTTTCCGACCGCGCGGGAAGCATCTATCTCGGAAAGTACTACAACGCCGAGATCGTCCGCAGGCTGATGGAGGACGAGCTGTCCGTATTCATGACGGACGCGTGGGTCGAGGAGAAGGGACTGCAGAATATCGCCGCGTTCCAGACCTTCCCGCAGTTCTTCGTCCTCGCGAAGAAATACGGGATCCCGACCGAGAAAATCGTGCACAAGATGACCGGCAAAACGGCCGAGCGCTACCGCATCCCCGAAAGGGGCTTTATCAGGCCGGGATATAAGGCGGACCTGACGGTGATCGATCTTGAGAACATGCGCGTCGATGAGCAAAAGCCCGACGCAAGACCGCAGGGGATCGCCGCCGTATACGTAAACGGCCGCGCCGTGCTGGAAAACGGCGAATACATCGGGGGACGCGCGGGAAAGGTCCTGCTGAAAAGGAACTGATCCGGGTTTTGAACATCTGCCCGGTCCTCACACGAATGTCTGATAGAATGCTTTATACGAATCTCAAACAGAAGCCATGAAGTCTATCCGGCAAAAGATGTTCAGTCGATGCATACAGACAGCTGTCTGGAAAAAACAAAACGCAGTGGAGACGCACTATGGGTGATTTGCCGGGCGATTCGATCCGGATCGCCAGAGAATACATGGATTCCCTGCTGGTGGAGAGCCGGCTGATCGGGGCGAAAAAGCCGTCGACCTCTTTTGCCTTTCTCGGGGAGCGCTTTGAAACGCCCATCATGACGGCGGCGCTCAGTCACATCGACCTCGCGGGAATGGCGGAAGGGGCCAGAAGGGCCGGCGCGGCTGTTTCCGTCGGCATGGGCGGCAATGAGATCCTCGGGGCGGTACTCGATACCGGCGCAAAGGTGATGAAGATCATCAAGCCTTATGCGGATCACGAGCAGATATTCAGCAGGCTCCGCTTCGCGGAGGAGCATGGCGCGATGGCGGTGGGAATGGATATCGAGCATTCGATCCACGCCGGCGATCCGGCGCCGGACAACATCCTCGGAATGCCCATGAAGCTGCCGACGCCCGAAGAGCTCCGCAGCTTTGTACGGTCGACGAAGCTGCCCTTTTTCATCAAGGGCGTATTGAGCGTACAGGACGCCTTGAGGAGCGCGGAACTGGGATGCGCCGGAATCATACTGAGCCACCATAACGGGCTGATGCGCTATGCGGTCCCTCCGGTCAGGCTGCTGCCGCGGATCAGGGCCGCCGTGGGCGAGAGGCTCCTCGTCATCGTCGACGGCGGTATCGAGAGCGGATTCGATGCCTTCAAGGCGCTGGCCCTCGGCGCGGATGCCGTCAGCGTCGGCAGAGCGCTGATGGACCCGCTGAAAGAAAACGGAGCCGAGGGCGTCAGGGCGAAGCTGGAAGAAATGACGGCGCAGCTGCAGGCGATGATGTACAGGACGTCCTCGTGCGACCTGAAGCATATCGATCCCACGCTTATCTGGGAGAAATAGGAGAAGTCTTCCCTGACAGGAGTTTCCGATCCATATATAGTTATTGATTTAGTTATTGATTCTCCCGCAGCGAAAGCCCCGGCAGAATTATGCAAAATAAAGGCGGAGTGAAAGAAAAGCATGATCAACAATAAATCTCTGGGCAGAAAAATCCTTCGCGCCATGATAGCGCTTGTGATCGGCCTGCTTCTGGTTGCGGGCTCCATCTTTGCGCTTACGATGAAGAAAAGCTCGGATACGCTGGCTTCGTCCAATCAGAGCCTCAACAAGACCATCGGGGAAAAATCCTCGGCCTATATGACCGAGCAGTCCCAAAAACGAATGCTGGAGCTTGCGGGGGAAAAAGCGGAGATCGCCGATCAGATCTTCCTCGAATTCGAGCGTGGAGTATGCGTCGCGGCGTCTGTTGCCGAGGAGATCTACAACAACCCCGGGCAATACGCCCCGAGGACCGTGCCGCTGCCCGACCCGAAAAAGGATGGGGAGCTGAGTATTCAGGTCCTCTATTCCGCGCAGACGGACCCGACGGATCCCGAAATCGTGGAAGAGCTTGAACTGATCGGCAATGTGCAGGACACGCTCATGGCCGTTAACGCCAGCCAGAACAATATGGCCTCGCTCTATGTGGCGACGGAATCCGGTTTTATGGTACAGGCAGACTTCATCCCGGCCAAAAAGTTCGATGACGCCGGAAACCTCATGCCTCTTGAGGCGAAAGAGCGCCCGTGGTATCAGGGCGCGGCGGAGACCGGCAAGCCTTATTTCACGCCCGTCACAAAGGATGCGCACACGCCGCGCCTCGGAATCATGTGCGGCGTGCCGATCTATGTCGGGGACAAGCTGATGGGCGTTGCCGGCGCGGGCATGTATCTTGACGATTTGGAAAATCTGGTCCGAAGCGTGAATCTGGGAGAGAGCAGCAACGCCTGCATCATCAACAGGCGCGGTCAGGCCCTGTTTTCCACATACGCCGAGGGTACGCTTGCCGCCGTCACCGATGCGGAGGACCTTCGGCTGTCCGGGGACGCGGCGCTCGCCGAAATGGCCGAGAGCGCGGTCAACGGGGAGACGGGCGTAACGCTGCTTTCTCTGGACGGAGTCATGAGTTATGCCGCCTATGCTCCGATGAAGACCGTCGGCTGGTCAATGGTCGTGTTTCTCGCACGGGAGGCAGTGGAGGCGCCGACGAATCAGCTGCTGGCCGGCATCGATACGATGACGGACAAGGCCTTTCAGGACGCGACAAGCTACAGCAGGAAGGCCAACATCCTGCTGCTGTGGCTGCTCGGGGCCGCGGTGCTGATCGCGCTGGGCGTGTCCGTGGCTCTTTCCAATCAGATCGTAAAGCCCATCCGTCTGCTCACGCAGGAAGTCCAGTCCATGCACGGGGACAATCTGGACTTCAGCTGGGACCTCGATACCGGTGACGAGACCCAGATGCTGGCCAATTCCTTCCAGTCGCTGACGCAGCGCATGAAGGAGTACATCCGGGAAAATGAGACCATTACCGCCGAGAGAGAGCGCATCAGCACCGAGCTGTCTCTGGCGACCCGGATCCAGGCTGCGATGCTGCCGAGCATCTTTCCGCCCTTTCCCAACCGTTCGGAGTTTGATATTTACGCCGCTATGGAGCCGGCGAGAGAGGTGGGCGGAGACTTTTACGATTTCTTCCTGATCGACGACGATCATCTGTGTCTGGTCATCGCCGACGTCTCCGGCAAAGGCGTTCCGGCGGCCCTGTTCATGATGATCTCCAAGATCATCCTGCAGAGCTGTGCCATGCTGGGCAAATCACCGGCGGAGATCCTGACCCGGACAAATGATGCGATATGCTCCAACAATGACGAGGAAATGTTCGTCACCGCATGGGTGGGCATCCTGGAACTGTCTACGGGAAAACTGACAGCCGCCAATGCGGGGCATGAATACCCCGCGGTCAAACAGCCGAACGGCCGCTTTGCGCTTTTGAAGGACAGGCACGGCTTCGTGATCGGAGGCCTTGCCGGCGAAGTATATACGGAATACGAGCTCCAGATCGCTCCGGGCTCAAAGCTGTTCCTGTATACGGATGGCGTTACGGAGGCGCTGGGAGGCGACAGCGCCCATGAAATGTTCGGCATCAGGCGTATGCTCGACGCGCTCAACAGGGACCCGGAGGCATCTCCCCGGAACGTCCTGATGCAGGTCCGCCGCGCGCTGGATGGCTTTGTGAGGGATGGGGAGCAGTTCGATGACCTGACGATGCTCTGCTTCGAGTACAAGGGGAGAGGGGAGCGGCCGCGCGAAGATACGGATGAATGAAAGATCGGGCTGACCCGGACCGATTTCCTCTGCGCTCGGCGCTTCGGGGCGCGGGCGCGCCGTCACGTTCTGAATCTGCGGACAGATTGTGCAGTATGTCGGTGGAAAAACATGGATATCCCTTTACACCGTGCACACCGTCTGCTATAATGATCATCGGATGGCGAAAACGATCAAGGATTCGATTGTTTTCGCTGCCAGACGACAAGTTTGGCAGCGAATGATTCATGAATCGTTCGTCCGGTGCTCACAGCAATGCATATACGGCAAAACAGCCATGCTGCTTTCCTGCGCCGCAAAGCGGCGCGGCGAAAAGCGTTCTGGCTTTTCGCCATCATATCGTTATACTCAAAGCGAAGGAACCCAAAATAAACAAAAAGGAGCCTTGAAAAATGAACAAAACCGAACTGATCAAAAAAGTCGCCGCCGAGAATGAGCTGACCCTGAAAGAAGCCACGGCCGTCGTTAACTGCGTGTTCAACAGCATCATGGATTCCCTCGCCGCCCGCGAGCCCGTATCCATCTTCGGCTTCGGCAGCTTCAGCTGCAGGCACCGTGACGCCCGCCAGGGCCGCAACCCCGCGACGGGCAAGACCATCAAGATCAAGGCGAGCAACACGCCCGTATTCAAGGCTGCGTTGGCCTTCAAGGAGAAAGTGAACTGAAACGGCGGAGTCCTGCGCCGCGGTACGGGAAGGATACAGGAAACAGGGATTGTCACAAATCCGAACCGAAGCGGTAAAACGGACAATAGACAGCATTCCCCCTGATGCGGAAAACTGCATCGGGGGGAATGCTTTTGCCGGGAAAAGACGAGAACATGAAGGCACCGCCGTTCCGATTCCGCATCGGAACGGCGGTGCCTTGTAACGGTAATGAAATGAAAAGAGGGGAGCGCTTCTTCTTTTTGCCCTCAGCTGCTCTCTTTTTCAACAAGGTACCAGGGGATGTGCTCCGAGGCGCAGCTCTCGCCGCGCATGTGGCGGAACAGCAGCTCCGCGGCGGAGCGGCCGACGTTGTACGGCCCGTGGGAGAGGGAGGTGATGCGAGGGCTCGACATCTCGCTGTACTGGCTGTTGTCGAAGCTGACGACGGCGACGTCGTTCGGGATGGACAGGCCGCGTTTTGTCAGATGCGCCGCGAGACGCGAGGCGATCTCGTCGTTATAGCAGACGACGGCGCTGCAGCCGGAGAGGATCTCGTTGATCCGCACCTCGGCGAAGCCGTCCTTCAAGAAGCGGTCCTTCTGATCGGTGCTGTACCAGAGGATGCTGTTGTCGTCGGGGGGAAGGCCGAGTTCCTGGAATGCGTCGAGATAGCCCGCAAAGCGCTGCAGGCCCTGGATATCGTCGTGCTTGAAGATCCCGGCGATCTTCCGGTGCCCCTTCCGGTACAGGTACTCGACCAGCATCCTGCAGCCTGCGGCGTTGTCGTCCAGCACGGACAGCGTATCCTGCAGCTGATCGTAATTGCCGTGCATGAACACGAGAGGGACCCCTTTTTCGATCAGCTGCTGATAGAGCCTGAGGTTGGGATTGGGAAGGCCGGTCTTGGTGCCCTCCACCAGCACGCCGTCGAGCTGCTCCAGCCCGAGCAGCGTGTCGAGGATCTTCCGCTCATTGGCAAACTGGTTCTGCGTGGCAAAGAGGAGAGGGACGCTGTTGTTTTCCGAGCAGACAGCCTCGATCTCGCGCAGGATGCTGGGGAAAATGTAGTCGCTGATATAGGTCGTGACCACGGCGATGGACAGCCTGCGGTTTGCCGCCTGCTCCCGATGCTCGCGGATGTGCGAGCCGCTGCCCTGCCTCCTGTCGATCAGCCGCTCGGACTCCAGAAGCGAGAGCGCCTGGCGCACGGTCTGCCGGCTCACCCGGAACTGCGCGCACAGCGCCTGCTCCGTGGGGAGGGTTTTCTGATAGACCCCGTCGCGGATGCCGGCTCTGAGCGCCTCGGCCACCATCTGGTATTTCAGGTTCAAGAGCAAATGCCTCCTTCCCCGATGCCTCCAATTGTTCTAAATTGATTATACCCAAGGAAACGATCACTTTCAATACAAATCTTCAGCGCTGCGGAGAAAAACGGGCGTCGCCCGCTGAAATACAGGAAAAATTGTGCAAAGCGACGAGCTTTCAAGCACAGATAATCGCGGCGCAGAAGTTGCGAAAACGTTTAATTTCATTCAAATACTGAAAGAAATGCTGGATTTGTATGGTTCCGGCACAAAAGATACGAAAATTAGTATTGTCCAAGGGGTAGAAATCATCGTTCTGTCTGTACAAACCGTTGACTTTCGTATGGAATGGCAGTATCATGATAGCATCAAGTCCGAACAAATTCGGATCACTAAAAATGAAAGAGAGGCTAAACTGTATGAATCGTAAACTTATTGCGCTGCTCCTCGTGCTGGTCATGGTCTTCGCGTTCACGGCTGTCAATGCTTTCGCCGACGACGACCTGATCAAAGTTGGCATCATCAACCTGGACCCCTCTGAATCCGGCTATCGTCAGGCCAACGTTAAGGACCTGAACGACACCTTCACCAAGGACAACGGCTACGACGCCACCTTCGTCACCGCTCCCACCGCCGACAAGCAGCTCGAGGCCGCCAGAGCCTTCATCACCGATGAAGTCGAGTACATCCTGGTCTCCGCCGCTGAGACCACCGGCTGGGATGAGGTCCTCGAAGAGGCTCAGGAAGCCGGCATCAAGGTCTTCCTGTTCGACCGCATGATCGACTGCGATCCCAGCCTTTACACGGCTGCCGTCGTCTCCGACATGCGCCTTGAGGGCGAGACCGCTGTCGCCTGGCTCGAAAGCCTCGGCCTTGAGGAGTACAACATCCTCCACATCCAGGGCCAGCTCGGTTCTGCCGCTCAGATCGGCCGCAGCGATCCTCTGACCGAGAAGTGCGAGGCTGCTGACAACTGGAACATCGTTCGCGAAGGCACCGGCGGCGACAGCTGGGATCCCAACGAGGCCCGCAAGATCGCCGAGGCCGCCATTGACGCCGGCGAGTCCTTCAACATCGTCTACGCCGAGAACGACGGCATGGCCGACGGTGTTGTCCAGGCTCTGGACGCCAAGGGCATTACCCACGGCATTGACGGCGACGTGATCATCATGGGCTTTGACTGCAACAAGTGGGCCCTTGAGAAGGTGTTCAGCGGCGAGTGGAACTACGACGGCCAGTGCAGCCCCTTCCAGGCCGGCGTGATCGATGAGATGATCAAGACCCTTGAGGCCGGCGGCGAGATCGAAGGCCTGAACGAACTCAACCAGATCATCTCTGTCGAGAAGGGCTTCGACGCCATGACGATCTGCCGTCAGGACATCCTCACCTACGGTCTCGGCTGATCCGGCTCAGCTCATCAGCCCGCAAACAAAACATTGGCAAACAGCGCGGTGTGGAGCAGTGGAGAAATCCGCGGTCCGCACCGCGCCTTCTCTTTACAGACTGAAGTGACAGAGGAGCTGAACGGATGCAGAACGAAATTGTTTTGACCATGCGCGGGATCTGCAAGTATTTTCCGGGCGTGAAAGCGCTGGAAAACGTGGATTTTACCCTGCGCAAAGGAACGATTCACGCGCTGATGGGGGAAAACGGCGCGGGCAAATCGACGCTGATCAAAGTCCTGACCGGCGTGTACCCCATGGATGCGGGCGAGATCCGGATCGAAGGGATCGATCATCCCGTCGTCGTCCACTCCCCGCAGGAGGCGCAGAGCTACGGCATCAGCACCGTGTACCAGGAGATCACGCTCTGCCCGAACCTCACCGTGGCGGAGAACATGTTCATCGGCCGCAGCAAGGGCAGAGGCGTCGACTGGAAGGCGATGGAGAAACGCTCCGGCGAGCTTCTCGACAGCCTCGGGATCCCCGCCCGGCCCAGACAGCAGCTGGGCAGCTGCTCTCTCGCCGTTCAGCAGATGGTCGCCATCGCCCGCGCGGTAGACACCGAGTGCAAGGTCCTGATCCTGGATGAGCCGACCTCTTCTCTGGACGACAAGGAAGTCGAAATGCTCTTCGCGCTGATGCGGGACCTGAAGGCCAGAGGCGTGGGCATCATCTTTGTCACGCATTTTCTCGAGCAGGTCTACGCGGTCAGCGATCAGATCACCGTCCTGCGCAACGGCCAGCTCGTCGGCGAATATGCGGTCAGGGACCTGCCGCAGGTGAAGCTGGTGGAGAAGATGATCGGCAAGGATCTGGAGGATCTGTCTGTCATCAAGAAACACGCGCCGCCCGCGGGAGAGAACAGCGTGAACTACTACGAGGCCGAGAATCTCTCCAGCAGCGAGAGCCGCCCCTTCGATTTCCATATCGCCAGGGGCGAGGTCAACGGCTTTACCGGCCTGCTCGGCTCCGGACGCAGCGAGAGCGTGCGCGCCATCTTCGGCGCCGATCCCGCCACGGGCGGTACGGTCCGTGTCGACGGAAAGCATGTGAAGATCAGTAAACCGCTCGACGCCATGAAGCACGGCATCGGCTACCTGCCCGAGGACCGCAAGCGGGACGGCATCATCGCCGACCTCTCCGTGCGGGACAACATCACCCTCGCGCTGCAGGTGGTGAAGGGAATGAACCACCCCATCTCCCGGGCCAAAGCGGAGGCCTTTGCGGACGAGTACATCAAGGCGCTCGATATCAAGACCGCCTCTTCGGATACGCCGATCAAATCCCTCTCCGGCGGCAACCAGCAGAAGGTCATCCTGGCCCGCTGGCTGCTGACACACCCGCAGTACCTGATCCTTGACGAGCCGACGCGCGGCATCGACGTCGGCACCAAGACCGAGATCCAGAAGCTGGTGCTGAAGCTGGCGGAGGAGGGAATGAGCATTACCTTTATTTCCTCGGAAATCGAGGAGATGCTGCGTACCTGCTCGCGCCTGATCGTCATGCGCGACCGCAAGATCGTGGGCGAGCTGACAGGGGACGAGCTTACGCAGGAACATGTCATGAAGACGATCGCGGGAGGTGAGCAGTGAGATGAAGAAAAAGAACAGTTCCTCTTCCGGTCTCGGACAGCTGCTGATCCCGTTGGTCGCGCTGGGCATCCTGATCGTGTTCAACCTCTTTCGGGATATCAGCTTCTTCTCCATCACCATGCGCGTCAACAACAGCGGCAACAGCGTGCTGGCCGGCAATCTGATCAGCGTCATCGACAGCGCGAGTGAGCTTGCGATCATCGCCATGGGCATGACGCTCGTGACCGCGGCCTGCGGCGGCCAGGATATCTCCGTCGGCGCCGTCGGCGCGATCTCCGGCGCTGTGTTTGTCAAGGTCCTGCAGGGCATGGGCAGCATCACGGTAAGCAGCGTGATCATCGGCCTCGTGCTCTGCTGCCTGGCAACCATCGTCTTCAAGCTCTTCAACGGCACCCTCGTCGCCGTGTTCCGCATCCAGCCCATGATCGCGACGCTAATCCTCTATTCCTGCGGCCGCTCGATCGCCTACTGGATCAACGGCGACGCGACGCCTCAGCTCAACAGCCCGATCATCAGCTCCATCGGCATGACGATCCCGGGCATCCCGATCCCGACGCCGATCTTCGCGGTGCTGCTGGTGGGTCTGCTGCTGTTTCTGGTGTTCAGGTTCACCAGCCTCAGCCTCTATACCCAATCGGTCGGCATCAACGCGAACGCGGCGCGCCTCAACGGCATCAACCCGACCTATATCAAGCTTGTGAGCTTCATCCTGCTCGGCGTCTGCGTCTCCGTCGCGAGCATCATCGGCGTGTGCCGCCTGGGGCAGCTCAACCATAAGACCCTGCTGGTCGACATCGAGATGGACGCGATCCTCGCGGTGGCCATCGGCGGCAACAACCTCGGCGGCGGCCGCTTCAAGCTGATCGGGAGCATCCTCGGCGCCTATATTATCCAGATGCTGACCACCACTCTGTACGCCATGAATGTGGCGCCGGTCAATGTCAAGGCCTATAAGGCGATCGTGATCATCATAATCGTGGTCGCGGGCTCGCCGGTGGTCAAGAGCAAGCTCACGGCGCTGTGGAACCGCATCCGCTCCGGCGGGCCTCAGAACGCACAGAAAGAGGGGGTGAGCTGAATGGCGGACAAGAACCGCGGTGCGCGCATCCGGCAGAGAGAGCCGCTGACCGACGCGCAGATGCTGATGTTCATCAGTATCGGCATTTTCGCCGCCATGTACCTTGCGGCAATGCTCACGCTCAAGGGCGGCTTCCTGAAGCCGCAGCAGATCTTTGACCTGCTCAACGACAACGCGGCGCTGATCATCATCGCCTGCAGCCTGACGATCGTCATGATCGGCGGCGGCATCAACATCAGCGTCGGCGGCGTGATCGGCCTGACCGTCATGAGCTGCGCGCTGTTTCTCAACAAGGTCGGCGTCGAAAGCAGCTTTCTCAGCATCCTGCTGACCTTCCTGCTGGCGCTGGGGATCGGCCTGGGCTTCGGCCTGCTGCAGGGCTTTCTTGTCAGCTATCTGGAGATCCAGCCCTTTATCGTGACCCTTGCGGGCATGTTCCTTGCCCGCGGCCTGACGACGATCCTCTCGGTAAACCCCGTGAAGGTCCAGCATGAGGCCTTCCTGGCGCTGGTCAAGACAAAGCTCAAGATCGACTGGCTCGGCTACACGGCAAAGAACGGCAACCTGATCCCGGCCAAGATCGAGATCGGCGCGATCGTGGCGATCGCCGTGGTGGTTCTGATGTACCTGATGCTCCGCTATACGAAGCTCGGCCGGAGCATCTACGCCGTGGGCGGCAACCGGCAGAGCGCGCTGATGCTGGGCATCAACGTCAAGCGCAGCATCTTCTGGAGCTATGTGATCAGCGGCCTGCTCAGCGGCCTTGCGGGCTTCGTCTTCCTGATGCACAAGCCCGCCGGCAACGCGAGCGTCGCCATGCGCGGCGAGATGGACGCGATCGCGGCCTCCATCATCGGCGGCACGCTGCTCACCGGCGGCGTCGGCAACGTCATCGGTACGCTCTTCGGCGCCATGATCCTCGCGACGATCCAGAAGATCATCGCGCTCAGCCCTCTCAACGCCTCCTGGTGGCAGGAGATGGCCAACGGCGCCATGCTCGGCTTCTTCATCATCCTGCAGAGCGTCGTGCTCTCCGCGCGCAGCAGGGGCAGGGCAAAGCGTCTCACCAGAGAGAAGGCGGCGCCGCAGCCGCCCGAGGACCCGCCGCCGTCTGCATGACACGCTGCGCTTTCAACCGATATATGGCAATGCAAAAAGGACATCCTTTCGGATGTCCTTTTTCGTTGCCGGAAAGCGGCGGGAGACTGCCGCCTGCCGTCATGGATTCATTCTTTGGTAAAGCGCAGCACGTTCCAGCTCAGCGCCGGCAGGACGATCTGCGCGCGCTCGCCCACGGCGGGCGTCACGGGGACGCTGACCGGTACGACAGTGTCGGGCTGCTCCTCGGTGTTGACGGCCTTCACGTCGTCATGGTGCAGCAGCAGATGCTCCGTCATCTTCAGCCTGCCGAAGGAGCGCAGGTCCAGATCCAGCAGGCAGGGCTCGCTGAGATCGCGGTTGACGCAGAAGACGCTCAGGCTGCCGTCGTCCGCGAGCGTCGCGGCGGCGTCGACGGTCGGCACGCCCTCGTAGTCCGAGCAGTCGTAGACGGGGGAGCTGACGATCGCGCGGAGTGAGGTCCCGCGGCCGTATTTCGAGGCGTGCATGAAGGGGAAGTAGATCGTCTGCGCCCAGCAGCCGCCGCCGTTTCGCGTCATAATGGGCGCGATGACGTTCACAAGCTGCGCAAGGCAGGCAACCTTCACGCGGTCGGCGTTGCGCAGGAGCGTGATGAGCATGGAGCCGACCAGCAGCGCGTCCTCGAAGTTGTATACGTCCTCCAGCAGCGGCAGGGCGCGGTCCCACTTCTCACACTTCCAGACCTCCTGGTCCTGCTCGTTGGAGTGATACCAGACGTTCCACTCGTCGAAGGAGAGATTGACCTGCTTTTTGCTGTGCTTCTTCCCCTTGACGGCGTCGCAGATGGAGGAGACGCTCCTGATGAAGTCGTCCATATCCATGGTGCGTGCGAGGAAGCCGGCCGTGTCGCCGGTGGGGTTTCCGTAATAGCGGTGGAGCGAGACGTAGTCGATGTTGTCGTAGCACTCGTTGAGCATCTGCAGCTCCCAGTCGCCGAAGGTCGGCATGCCCGTGCCGGAGGAGCCGCAGGCGACGAGCTCGATCGTCGGATCGACCCATTTCATCATCTTGGCGGCCTCGTTGGCGACGCGCCCGTACTCATAGGCCGTCTTCTGCCCCATCTGCCAGGGGCCGTCCATCTCGTTGCCGAGGCACCAGAGCTTGATGCCGAGCGGGTCCTTCCGCCCGTTGGCGATGCGCATGTCGGAGAATTTGCTGTTGCCGGGGTGGTTTGCGTACTCGACGATGTCCCTGGCCTGCTCCGGGCCCCTCGTGCCGAGGTTCACCGCGTACATCAGCTCGCAGCCGGCTTTTTCGGCCCAGCTCGCAAACTCATGCAGGCCGACCTCGTTGGTCTCCGTGGTGAACCAGGCGAGGTCGAGGCGCTTCGGGCGCTTTTCCACCGGGCCGACGCTGTCCTCCCAGTGGAAGCCGGAGACAAAGTTGCCGCCGGGGTAGCGCACCAGAGGCACGCCCAGACGCCGCACCGCGTCCATCACGTCCGTGCGGAAGCCCAGCTCGTCCGCCAGGGGGTGGCCGGGCTCGTAGATGCCGCCGTAGACCGCGCGGCCGAGGTGCTCGATGAACGAGCCGAAGAGGCGCTTGTCGATCAGACCGATGCGGTAATCCTGATCCAGGATGATTTTTGCATTCTTCATGGCGTTATCCTTTCACGCTGCCGGAGGTGAGGCCGGCGATAAATGTTTTCTGCGCGAACAGGTAGACGATGATGATCGGCACGACGGCCATGACCGCGCCCGGCATCAGCACATCGAAGGCGTTGCCGTAGGGCGTGATGGTCGTGCCCATGCCGATGGGGATCGTGAACTTCTCGTTGGAGTTGAGCACGATCAGCGGCCAGAGCAGGTTGTTCCAGCTGTTCATACAGGAGAGGATGGTCATGGCGCCGAAGGCCGGGATCATGTTCGGCACCATGATTCTAAAGAAGATACCGTAATCGGTGCAGCCGTCGATACGCGCCGCCTCCATCAGCTCCTTCGGCAGGCTCAGCACGTACTGCCGGAAGAAGAAGATCATGAACGGAGGCACCAGGTAGGGCAGGATGACGCCGAAATAGGTGTCGGTCAGATGGAACTTGATCAGCATGCGATACAGCGGCAGCAGCAGGATCTCAAAAGGCACCATCATCAGGATCAGCACCAGCGTGAAGACGGCGTTGCGGCCCTTGAAGCGGTACATGGCGAGGCCGTAGCCCACCATCGAGGACAGCACCAGTCCGACGATGGTCTGCAGGACCATGATGATCAGACTGGATTTGTACCACTGCCAGTAGATGCCGTCGCGATAGGTGTTGAGCGCCTCGTAGTTCTTGAAGGAGGAGACCCCCGGGTCGAAGGTCAGGCTCAGGCCGTTGCGCAGCATCTCGGTGCCGGGCTTGAGCGAGGAGAGGAACATGAAATAGAAGGGGACCATGAGCAGGGCGGCCGTGACGAACATCAGTGTCGTGGCCAGGATGGTCTTGACGCGCTGCCGTTTTCCGTCGATTCGATTGGAATGCTTCATGTCAATCCTCCTTCTTGAAAAAGCCCATGGCGAACAGCTGGATCAGGTTGACCGCCAGCACCAGACCGAGCAGCACAAGACCCACGGCCGAAGCCATGCCCATGTTGTTCTTGTAGAAGCCCATCAGATACATATAGCCGACGATCGTCCTGCCGACGCCGCCGGGGTTGTTCTGCGCCCACAGCGCCACGGACTCGGTAAACATCGCAAAGCCGCCCAGCACCGTGATCGTGATCACGTAGATCAGCACAGGCTTGATGCCGGGCAGGGAGATGTGGAAGAACTGCTGAACGGAGTTGGCCCCGTCGATTTTCGCGGCCTCGTAGAGCTCGCTCGGGATCGACTGCAGGCCGGAGATGTAGTAGATGATGTTTACTCCCATCCATCGCCAGAGGGTCAGCAGGATCAGAACGAAATTGCCCGTGTCTGCGAACATCAGCCAATCCTTGGCCGGCTGCCCGAAGAGTGCCAGCAGGCGGTTGGCGGGCGCGGTCTCCAGCGTGCCGAAGGCGAGGCGGAACACGATGCCGACGACGATGGTCGAGGTCAGCGCGGGGATAAAATAGAGCGATTTAAAGAAGCTCGGGAACTTGACGCTCCCGGAGTTTAAGATCACAGCAAAGATCAGCGGAACGATCGTCAGGACGACGACGTCCCAGAAGGCGTAGCGGAAAGTCGTCATGAGGGCCTGCTTGAAGTTGCGGTTGAACATTTTCTCGTAGTTCTTGGTACCGATGAACTCCACGCTGTTCGGCCCGTCGATCTTCTGAAAGCTCATCAGGATCGTGGTGATGAAGGGGTAGAGATAGATGACCAGAAAAAAGATCAGGAAAGGCGCGATGAAGATATAGGGGACTACCTTGGGATTGGTAAAGAAGCCGCGCTTGAGAAGGGGCGTTTTCCCGTTTTCGGACATGTTATCGCCTCCAGGAATTCTGTATCAAAGCAGCCGGGACGGACGAAGCCGCCCCGGCTGGGTTCAGGGTCGCATCTCTGCGGGAGAAAGGAGTTTACATGATCGCGTCGCGCAGCTCCTCGGCGCAGGCATGGGCGATCTCTGCCGGATCGCCGCCGCCTATCACAAGGTCATAGGCCATCTCGTTGCGGACAATGTCGGCCGCCGCAGGGAAGTATTCCGTCAGACAGGTGTCGGGGATGTCGTCCAGGATGGTCTTGAGCATATCGAAGATGGTGTCGTCATAGTAGTCGAAGAACTTGTTGGGCGCCTTCATCTCCTCGGAACCGTAGACGTCGGTCATGATCGGGTCGAAGCCGAGGATCAGCCAGGTGTTCACACAGCCCTCGAAGCTCAGCGTCGCATAGGCGAGCCACTCCTTGGCAATGTCGACGTGCTCACTGGTCTTCACGACCGCGGTGCCGGTGCCGCCCATCTGCGCGGACTTGTGGCCGCCGTCAGACCACAGAGGCATCGGGGCGACCTTCATCTTGCCGGCCAGGTCGGGCATGTAGTCGGTGAAGCGGTTCAGATACCAGAAGGGCATGGAAACAGAGGCGCAGTTGCCGGCGTTCATCCAGCCGTAGTACTCCTCGGAGTGATGGTTGCCGCCCGGGCAGGCGACGGCCGTGCCGTCGTCCAGCATGCTCTTCATAAAGGCCAGGGTGTCGATGACGACCTGCTCGTCCATGCGGACCTCATTGTCGGGGGTGAGCCAGTCGCCGCCGTGCTGATTGACCAGCGGATAGATGCTCCAGCAGTCCTTGGACTCCCAGGTGCACATCGGCTTGCCGGTCTTCTCCAACACGACCTTGCCGGCCTCATGATAATCGTCCCAGGTCTTGATGTCTCTGTAGTCAATGCCGGCCTCTTCCAGGATCTCGGTATTGTACCACACGATGCACGCGCCGATGTGGTGGTCGATGCCGTAGTACTTACCGTCCTTGGCATAGTTGTTGAAGCGGCTCATGACCAGGTGGTCCTGCATAGGCTCAACGATGTCGTTCAGATCGGCCAGCTGGATGTCGCCCTTGAGGTAGTTGGCGAACATGTTGATCTCGATATCGACGATATCGGGAGCGCCTTCGCCGGTCTGCAGGGCGATGGTCAGCTTGTTGTGCATATCCTCATAGGGATATACCTGCATGTCGATCTCCAGCTTGGGGTTGTCGGGGTTGGCGTTCCACTTGTCCAGCATCTCCTTGTAGAGCTGGGTATGGAGCTCCTGGAAGGTCCACAGCGTCAGGTGGATCGGTTCTTCCTCTGCAAACGCCGTCGTGATGCCGAGGCTCGCGAACATGGCGATTACCAGGATGATGGCCAGCAGTTTCTTCACGTTTAAGTCCTCCTTTAAAATAGTGTTACGATTTCCCTTTCGGGCTTATCTATATGTTATCGTTAATTTGTGCAAAAGTCAATACTTTTTTGCGGGAAAAATCGTCGGGATTAGTCATACTCACCAAGCGATTGCGATTGACGCTTGTAATTTCTCCACGAATGATTTATCATAGGAACAGATAAAGGTTTATTTTTGACGGAAGAGGGGAAGGAAATGAGCTCGCCGCGCGTAACGCTGAAGGATATCGCCCTCGCCTGCGGCTACTCCGCCAATACCGTCTCCCGCGCGCTGCGAAACGACGCCATGCTGTCGGAAGCGACGCGCGGGCTGATTCGGGAGACAGCCAAAAAAATGGGCTACATCCCCAACACCATGGCCTCGTCTCTGCGCTCCGGGCGCAGCAGGATGATCGCCGTGATCGTCAACGACCTGCACAACCAGCACTACTGCGACCTCATCAACCGCATGGACGCTGCGCTGCGGCGGGAGAACTACACGCTGATGATCTTTTGCATGCAGCTTGACGATTCGCTCGCGGAGAAGCTGATCCACTCGGCGATCTCCCTGTCCGTGGACGGGATCCTGTATTTTCCCTGCTTCGGGCAGCAGCACTATGTCGAGTACATGATCGACAACCGCATGCCCTTCCTGCTGCTGGACCGCCGCCTGGACAACGTGGAGGCGGACCTTGTCCGCAACGACGACGAGCAGGGCGGCTATCTCGCAGGGCGGCATCTGGCGGCGCTGGGCCACAGACGATTCCTCTTCCTCTCCGGTGTGGAAAAGAGCAGCTCGCAGGTGGACCGTCTGGGCGGCTTCCTGCGTGCGCTCGACGACTGCGGCATCCCGCGGGAGAACGTGCGGATCGTCCCCGGCGCCGCGGTGGAGGACGCCGTCGCGCATGAACGGATCGGGGAGCTTGTTTTCCCGATGGACTATTCCGCCATCGTTTCCTTCCGCGACGAGGTCGCCTATCCGGTCATGCAGGTGCTGCGGGAGTGCGGCGTATCTATTCCCGAGGATGTTTCGATCATCAGCTTTGACAACCTCCGCGGCACCGATCCTACCCGCCCTTTCCTGACAAGTATCTACACCGACGGGCAGAACATCGCCGAGCTCGGCGTAAGGATGCTGCTTGAGCGAATCGCGGACCCCGAGCTTCCGCCGCGAAACATGATCCTCCCCGTGAGGATCTTCGATCAGGGTACAACGGCCCCGCCGAAACCCGCGCCATGAACCGGGGCACAATGGCAAAAACGGGCATCCGAAGGGATGTCCGTTTTTGCACGGCTCTGCCGCGGTCACCTTAGTGTAAAATAGATGTAGGAAAAATAAAGACAGAGGGCACCTCAAAGTGGTTTAATGAATTCACCACAAACCATTAGCCACAAGAAAGAGGTGTCC
>CACYXC010000003.1 GCA_902778285.1 Oscillospiraceae bacterium
CTTTCCCTGCTCGGCAAAACAAGGTCACTCCACTCTTCAACGCTCTTAGACCATTTTGAACCCTTGCTCTTTTTCCTACAACAACTTGACACCGACCGCGGTCACGGCGTTATTGCGCGAACGGGATGCATATGCTATAATATTCAGACAGCGGCGTATCCGCCGCGCAACCGAGGATTACAGGAGCCTTTGTATGACGATCCGTGTCTTTTTTGCGATATTGCTCTGCAAGCTGCTGCGCTTTGCGTCCCGCCTGCTGCACCGCGGCGGAACGGCCATGCCCGGGCGCTTTGCGCTGAAAGTCTGCCCCGGTCTGCTGGGCCTCCTGGCGCGGCAGGTCAAAACCGTGGCCATCACCGGCACCAACGGCAAGACCACCAGCGCCCGCATGATCGAGGAGGCCTTTGCCGAGCAGGGGCTGGCTTACCTGAGCAACCGCTCCGGCGCCAACATGCTCGACGGCATCACGACCGAGTTTGTGATGAACAGCACGCTCTCCGGCAGAGTCAGAAAAGACTATGCCGTGATCGAATGCGATGAGGCTGCGGCCCGCAGGGTCTTCCCGCAGCTCAAGCCGAAGGTCGTCGTGGTGACGAATCTGTTCCGCGACCAGCTGGACCGCTACGGCGAGGTGACGCACACGCTGGAGAACATTCGCGAGGCGCTGCGCTGCACGCCCGAGGCTATCCTCTGCCTGAATGCGGACTGTTCGCTGACCGCTTCGCTGGCGGGCGAGCTGCCGAACGAGGTGCGCTGGTTCGGCATCGAACCCGGCGCGGCGCCCTCGCGGCCGAAGCCCGAGCTCTCCGACGCGACCCACTGCATCCGCTGCAAGACGGAATATGAATATGACTACATTACCTATGGCCATCTGGGCGGCTTCCGCTGTCCGCGCTGCGGCTATCGGCGGCACCGGGCGGACTACGCGGTGACCGATGTGATCGAGCAGCGGCCCGACGGCAGCGATATCGTGATGGATCTGGGCTGCGAGAGCGCGGTAGTGACGGTGAATCTGCCCGCCATGTATAACATCTATAACGCCGCCGGGGCCGTCGCCGCGGTGACGGAGATGGGGCTGGGCGCCCATGCGGCGGTGGATGCGCTGGCAAAATTCCAATGCGGCTTCGGCCGGATGGAGCGCTTCGATCTGGCCGGCGGCACGCGGATGATGCTGGTGAAAAACCCCGTCGGCTGCAATCAGGTGATCGAGTATCTGCAGACCATGAGGGAGAAGTTCGTCCTTGTGATCTGCCTCAACGACCGGGCCGCCGACGGGCGGGACATCTCCTGGATCTGGGACGCCGATTTCGAGGGCCTGAACGCGCTGGCCGGCAGACTGGATGAGGTGATCGTCTCCGGCGACCGGGCGGAGGATATGCGCGTGCGCATCAAATACGCGGGCGTGGACGACGCTTTTATCCGTGTGGAGCGGGACTATGAGACGCTTGTCCGTACGCTTGCGAAGGAGACGCGGCCGGTGTGCATGATGCCGACCTACACCGCCATGCTGGAGCTGCGCCAGACGGTGATCCGGCACTGCGGCGGCGAGGACTTCTGGGAGTGACATCAAAAGACGCTTGATCCTTTCCGTTTCCGCGGTTTCCGAAGGAGCCGCGAAAGCTGCATATCCGCAAGCGCCTTCTTCCTTTCCGAAGCAAACCCGCTTCGCTGGGCTTTGCTTCGGGTAATAGAAATGATTGAATGGTGATCCTATGGAACTGAAAATCTGCCATATGTACCCGGACGTCCTGAACCTCTACGGCGACCGGGGCAATGTGATGTGCATGCAGAAGCGCCTGAGCTGGCGCGGTATCGAAAACAGCGTGACCCGCCTCCCCATCGGCTCGAACGCGAGCCTTGCGGGCTTTGATCTCGTGTTCATCGGCGGCGGACAGGACTTTGAACAGCAGGTGCTGCTGGAGGACCTGCACCGCGGCAAGGACCGGGAGATCCTGGCGGCCGTGGCAGATGGCCTGCCCTTCCTGACCATCTGCGGCGGCTACCAGATGCTCGGCAACTACTATGAGACCTACGACGGCGTCCGCTGTGATTTCATCGGCGCGGTCGACCTGTATACCGTCGGCTCGAAGCAGCGCATGATCGGCAATTACAAATTCCGCTGCGGCGGCGAGTCCGGCGGCAGTCTGGTGGTGGGCTTTGAAAACCACAGCGGCCGGACCTTCCTCGGCGAGGGCGTGCAGCCTCTGGGAAAGGTGCTGGCAGGCTTCGGCAACAACGGGAAGGACGGCACCGAGGGCGTGCGCTGGCGGAATGTCTTCGGCACCTACAGCCACGGGCCGCTGCTGCCGAAAAACCCGGCCCTCTGCGACCATATCCTGCTGACCGCGCTGCAGCGCAAGTACGGCAAGGCGGAGCTTGCGCCGCTCGATGACGCCGCAGAGCTTGCCGCGCATGACGCGATGGCCGCGAAGATCCGCGACAGGGTATGAAGCTGGATTTCGCGCCCATGGAGGGCGTCACCTCCTATCTGTACCGAAACGTCCACGCCGCGTGCTTTCCCGGCGTGGACCGCTATTATTCTCCCTTCATCGCGCCGGACGGCAGCGGCCGCTTCAAGGGCGCCGCGCTGCGGGACATCCTGCCCGAGAACAACCGGGACGTGCAGCTCGTGCCGCAGGTCCTGTGCGGCAGGGCGGAGGCTTTTCTGGCGGTGAGCCGGGAGCTCGCAGCCATGGGCTACCGCGAAATGAACCTGAACGCCGGCTGCCCTTCGGGCACGGTGGTGCCCAAGCACAAGGGCGCCGGGATGCTGGCGGACCTGCAGAGCCTGGACGCTTTTCTGGACGAGGTCTTTTCGCGCTGCGAGCTGACGGTCTCGGTCAAGACCCGGCTGGGGCTGGAGAGCACGGCGGAGTTTCCCGCCATTCTGGAGATCTATAACAGGTACCCGATCTCCGAGCTCATCATCCACGCCCGGGACCGGGCCGGGATGTATAAGAGCGCGCCGGATCTGGCCGCCTTTGCCGGAGCTTTTTCGACAAGCCGCGCGTCCGTCACCTACAACGGCAGCGTGGTGGACACCGTGAGCCTGGAGCGTGTGCTTACGGTCGCCCCGACCCTCGAGCGGGTCATGCTGGGCCGCGGCGCCGTGACCGACCCCGCGCTGTTTCGTGTCCTGCGCGGCGGGGAAGCGCTGGAGCGCGAGGAACTGCGCGAGTTTCTCTCCCGGCTGGAACGCGCTTTCCTTGACGCCGGGCTGGGGGAGCACTATACGATCTCACGGCTCAAGGAAGTCTGGTACTACGCCATCGACAAGTTCCCGGAAGCCGGGCGCCTGCACAAGGCGATCAACAAGGCGCGCTGTCTGGAGGATTATGACGCGGCGGTATCCGCTCTCTTTTCCTCCGGGCTGTATGATGCGTCCGCGGCGTTTCGCGGGAGATGAGAGAAAACGGTATTCTCCGATGTTTCAAGCCAACACTGTCAGTAAAAAAACAGGGAGCGGTTTTCCGCTCCCTGTCAGACTGTAGACAAACCCATGCTGCCGAAGTTTGACACGCATGGGGAGAGCGCGAGAGGGGATTGGTTATTCCCTCTCGCGATTGATATACTCATTGATTTTCAAGCTGTCGACACTTTGTCGACAGCTTGACAGGGAGCGGTTTTCCGCTCCCTGTCTGGTGTTCTGTTAGGGCTCAGTAGATCCGAATGCACTTGCCGTCGGAACCGAACTGATAATGTGTGCCATCGGTGGTCTGTACGGTCCGGTTGGTGACCATGACGCCGTTTTCGTCGACCGCGTAGATGTCGTCCTTATAGTCGAAGACGGTTTTGGTCATCATGGCGCCGCTGCTGTCCATATAGTACCACTTGCCGCCGATCTGCTGCCAGCCGCCGTACCAGCTCTCGTCAGACGCCTCGTCGACGACGGCTTCGACTTCGGACTCAACAAAGATCTCATCCTCTTCGACCGGAATGAAGGGGTCCTCAAACTCCTCTTCGGCGAAAGCGGAGACGGGGATCAGCGACAGACAGAGAATCGTGCAGAGAATGAGCGAGATGATCTTTTTCATTTAAATTCGTCCCGAAATATACTACACGTAGTGCCTAAAAATTCTTATAGCACAAACTCTGGATGCGTCAATGACATAATCGGAAGATTTTCGGAGCCCCCTGGAAACAAGAAAACGGAGCGGTTGACCGCTCCGTTTCCTTGTATGGGATGAGGACAAAATGAAAAAGATGAAAAACTGTCACTTGCTATGATCATATTATCCTGAAGATGTTACGTAAACAACCGGAATTTTGTTACATGAATGTAAAAAGAAACAGGATTCAGTCGAAAGCAAGATTCCATACGCAATCCGCGCTCAGCGCGCCGGGCTCGGCGGCCAGATACGGCGCGTCTCCGCGGCCGCCGGGGGAATAGAGCAGCGCCCGTCCGCAGCCGAGGGCAGAGGCTGCCGCAGCGGCCAGCGCCGGTCGCTCACCGGGGTCGGGACACAGGACTTCGCGCAAAACGGCCCGTCCGTCCTCGATATAGGCCGCGGCGATCCCGTCACCCACGGCGTAGAGACCTCCTCCGAAGCAGCGGCAGTTGATGCTTTCATAGACGATGGCCGCCTCGGAGAGCGACAGGTGGGGGAGGCCGGCCAGCAGCTTCTCGCGCCTTTCATTATAGGCGGCGGGGGAGAGGGGGATGAGCGCCGGTCCCTCGCGGGCGAGAAGCTCATCTTTGCGGCGGTACAGGGCGCAGCGTGTGCCGATCCGTTTTTCGTACCAGTCGTAAAGACCGGCCTGCGCGGGCAGCGTGCAGACGAAATCCGCGCCGAGTCTTCGCCCCAGCGCGGCGGCGGACACGCTCAGCCGTCTTCCCAGCCCCATGCCCCGAAAGGCCGGGGATACGGCGACGGCGTAGAGATAGGCGGCGCGCTTTTCGCCCACGGTCAGGCCGGTGACGACGTAAGCGGCGCCGGCCAGCTCGCCGTCCGCAAAGGCGGCCGCGCCGCTTCCCATCTCCGGCAGCAGGCGGAGAAAAGACGCGGCGAGCTCCTCCGGATCGCCGAAGACCCGGCGCCACAGCTCGACCAGGGCGGCGCTGTCCTCCGGGCGGATCTCACGGATTGCTATCGTGTTCGTCGTTGTCTCTTGCAATGTATTTCTCCAGCAGGTATTCCGGCTTGTAGCTGAGCTTGGACTGCCGCAGCGAATCCAGGCCCATGTCGTCCTCGCGGTTGATGTACTGCAGAGCGGGGTGCTTTTCCATGAGCATCCGGGTGAGCTCCCGGCATACCATGGGGTAGGCGCCGTTCATGTCGATCTCCGCCTTTTCAAAGTGGACGTCGAAGGTGTCGCTGCTCGCCATCTCACCGAGGGAGAAGCCCACGATCCTGTCGTCGGCATAGAGGACGCCGCCCTCCAGCCCCAGCTTCTCGAACGCCGCGAAGGCGCGGATCAGCGCGTCGTGCTCGTAGCGGATGCTGGGGTCAAGGCGATCGCGGTTTTCTTCGTTCCACACCACGATCATGTCCAGGCAGCCGGGTATGCGCTCGCGCGTGAGCGGGACGAAGCGCCAGTCGTGCTCCGCCTCGAAGCGGTTGCAGTGGTTCTTCTTTCCGTGCATGGATTTGCCCGCGTAGGTGGCCAGCTTTTCGGCGCGGTAGATGTAGTCGAAATACTTTGTCTCCGGCTCAAAGCGGAAACGGCCGGGGAACTCCGCCTCCAGCTGCTCGCGGTGCTCTGCGGTGATGCCGCGGATGACCAGCGGGTAGCCGCGGCTGTCGGCAAACTCGCGCAGCGCCTCGACGGCGGGGCGCAGAGGCCCGCTTCCGATGGGGAAAACGAAGGCAGGGCTGCCCTCGTAGCGCAGCTTTGTCAGCATCCTGCCGCCGAAGCGGCAGATGAGCTGGCTGTAGTATCTGTCCCAGATATAGATGTTGCCGAAATTGTAGTCGGCGGAGCGGCTGTTCTCGTTGCGGACGATCTCGTCCACCCAGGGCTTGTCACACAGCGTGACGTTCTTGAAGGAGATCATAAGGCGCTCAACAGGTCCGGGTGCATATCTCCCGGATTTCCTTTCTCAATGCTCTCAGATCCATAAAGGCTTCCGGCCTCCTGGACGGGTCGCGCAGCAGCGCGGAGGGATGGAAGGTCGCCATGTACATGCGTCCGTTCAGCGTGAACCACTGCCCGTGCTCGCGCGTGATGCGGAAATCGTCCTTGATGACGCCCATGGCGGCGATGCGCCCCAGGCAGACGATGATCTTCGGGTCCACCAGCTCGATCTGTCGGTCCAGCCAGGCGCGGCAGGCCTGCTGTTCGCTCGGCTGGGGGTCGCGGTTGTGCGGCGGACGGCACTTGACCATGTTGGCGATGTATACCCTGCTGCGGTCCAGATCGATCATCTGCAGCATGCTGTCGAGCAGTTTTCCCGCCGGGCCGACAAAGGGGATGCCCTGCAGATCTTCCTGCTCGCCCGGCCCCTCGCCGATAAGCATGATCTCGCTTTCCGGGTTCCCGTCGCCGAAGACCAGCTTCGTGCGTGTCTCGCCCAGGGGACAGCCGCGACAGCCTGCGCACTCGCGTCGGAGGGCTTCCCAGTTTTCCTTTGTGCTCATCCGTCATTCCTCCGTCCCCGCAGCCAGAGAGAGCAGCAGCTCCCGCCGGTTGTTGCCGGGGTATTCCATCACGTATTCCAGCAGGAAGTCCAGCATTTCTCCCGCCGCCCGGCCGTGCAGGCCGAGGGCGAGCAGATCGCTTCCGCTGACGGCAAGATGCTTGAGAGAAAAGCACTCCCCGCTTTTCAGGATGCGCCGCAGCTCCAGACTCTCCTGCCCGCCGGTAAAGGCGTCCCGACAGGAGAGGGCGCAGCGCACGGTCTCGACGCCGTATCTGCGCAGCCAGCGCTTTTTGTTGAGATCGCTCTGCGGCAGCTCGGATGCGAGCATCTCACAGCAGTCCTCCGCCATGCGGATCGTATGATGATCCAGCTTGAGAAGGCTCAGAAAGCGCTCCGGCGAAGAAATAGACCCGGCCGTCAGCAGCACGTGACACAGCCCCGCCCAGCGGTACTGCGCCCTGCGCGGCAGCAGCGCGAGCCTGTGAAGCAGCACGGGATCGGGCGGCGCGGGAAGGAGATACGCTGTGAGCAGGCCCAGCTCGACAAGGCTGTAAACGGTCTCCGGCGAGCGGGTGAGCAAGGTCTTTTCCAGCTCGTCACGCACGCTTTCGGCCGGCAGCTCCGCCGCCAGCGACGCCCTGGCGCGGATGCCCTCCATCGTGAACAGATCGACGGTAAAGCCCAGACGCGCCGAGTAGCGCAGCGCGCGGAACATGCGCAGCGGATCCTCCGCGAAGCGCTCCTCCGGGACGCCGACGCAGCGGATCAGCTGCCGCCGTATATCCCCCACGCCGCCGAAGGGGTCGGCCAGCATCCCGTCGGCCGACAGGGCGATGGCGTTCATCGTGAAATCCCGGCGGCTCAGATCGGCGGTCAGATCGCCTATGAAGCGTACCAGATCCGGTTCCCCGGACCCCGGCTCCGGACTCGAGGAGCGGAAGCTCGTCACCGAAACCTCGTGCGAATCGATCAGGACCGTGACGACGCCGCTGCGTGCGCCGGGCCGACAGGCGTCGGGGAAGACCTCCGCGATCTGCTCCGGCTGCGCGCCGGTGCAGATATCCCAGCTCTGCGCCCTGACGCCCAACAGCATATCACGCACGCAGCCGCCTGCCAGATAGGCGGGATAGCCCCTGCCCTGCAGGGCGACGAGCACGGCGCGCACATGTTTTGGCGGCTTGACGGAAGCCATGACCACCCTCCATGATACAAATTATAAGAAATCGTTCCGCCGGAGAGAGTTCTGCTTGCATTGTGCCGGACGGAAGGATATAATAACTCCTGGTATGCATTCAGTTTACCATCTTGCAGGCATAACATCAAGTACGTAAATCAAAGAGTTCGCTCGGAGTTTTTCATATGATCGATTTTGTCAATTTTCTTTCTCCCGGCCGAAAGGGCCACCTGGTCGGCATCGGCGGCGTGTCCATGTCCTCTCTGGCGGAAGTGCTGCAGGGGATGGGCATCGGCGTGACCGGCTCGGACATGAACGAGAGCCCGAACGTCCGCGCCCTGAGGGAGCACGGGATTCCGGTCGCAATCGGCCACAGGGCGGAGAACGTGGCGCCGGACGTGGATTTCCTGGTGCGCACCGCCGCCGTACATAACGACAACCCCGAGGTGATCTACGCCCGCGCCCATGACATCCCCGTCTATGAGCGCAGCGAGGCCTGGGGCGCCGTCTCCCGCGATTACAGCAACGCCCTGTGCATCGCCGGCACCCACGGCAAGACCACCACGACCTCCATGTGCACGCACATCCTGATGGCCGCGGATAAGGACCCCACCGTCATGATCGGCGGCACCCTGCCGCTGCTCAACGCCGGGCACCGCGTCGGCCACGGGAACACCATCGTCATGGAGTCCTGCGAGTACTACAATTCCTTCCTGTCCTTCTATCCCACGGTGGCCGTGATCCTGAACATCGAGGCCGACCACCTGGACTTCTTCCGGGATCTGGCGGACGTGGAGGACTCCTTCCGCGCCTTTGCCGAGCGCGTGCCGGGCTACGGCAACGTGGTGGCAAACTATGACGATGTCAACACCATGAAGACGCTTGAAGGGCTGGACCGCAAGATCGTTACCTTCGGCCTGAGCCCGGAGGCGGATGTGCACGCGAAGAACATCCGCTACCACGGCGCGAACTCTGAGTTCGACATCTACTACAAGGGCCGCCTCTTCACGGACGTGACGCTGCATGTCCCCGGCCAGCACAACGTAAAAAACGCTCTGGCCGCCACCGCCGCCGCCATTTGTCTGGGCGTTCGCCCCATCGCCGTCAAATACGGCCTGGCGGGCTTCAACGGCGCCGGCCGGCGCTTCGAGTTCAAGGGCAAGTTCAACGGCGCTGACGTGTACGACGATTACGCCCATCACCCGGGCGAGCTGAAGGCGCTGCTCGACACGGTGGAGACGCTCAACTACCAGCGCACGGTGCTGGTGTTCCAGCCTCACACCTATTCCCGCACGCAGGCTCTGTTCGACGATTTCGTCAGGCAGCTGCGCCGGCCCGACGTGCTGCTGCTGGCGGAGATCTATGCCGCGCGGGAGCAGAACACCATCGGCATCTCCTCGGCGGACCTGGCCGGGCAGGTGGACGGCGCCAGATTCTATCCCAGCTTTGAGGAGCTGGAAGCGGCACTGCGCGACATCGCCTGCCCGGGCGACATCATTCTGACCGTGGGCGCGGGCAATGTGTTCCGCGTCGGCGAAGATCTGGTCGGCTGATGGCGGGACGGCTCTGCCGCGCAGAAAAACGCGCAACTGCATAAAAGACAGATCAAAAAACGGATCGCCTCGGAAGAGGCGATCCGTTTCAAGCTGTCGACAAAGTGTCGACAGCTTGAAAAGCAAAAATGGGAACTTCCGAAAAAGTTCCCATTTTTGCACAGATTGTACCGCGAAAGGGGACTTGCTCTGTATGGGTTTGTCTACAGTCTGAAACGGATCGCCTCGGAAGAGGCGATCCGTTTTTATGTTTTGATGGAGTCAGCTCAGAAGATGTCCTCGTTGACCTTGGTGGGCGGGGCCTCCACGATCTCGGGGTGCTGAAACATGTAGCGCATGGCCTGCAGGAGCTGGGCATAGTAGTGGCCGTCCACGATGCCCTCGTCCAGCACGAGCTTGGTGTCGATGTACTTGTTGTCCTCGACCTGACCCTGGCGGTTGATCTCGTACTTGTGGTACTTGGCGCCGAAGGCGATGAACACCGGCAGCGTGCCGAAGTTGTAGATGTGATGGTATACGGGGCCGATGCGCAGAGAGCCCAGATCGGTGATGATCATGGAGCCGTGGAAGGGGCTGGCGTTGAGCAGGGACTGCGGCAGGATGCCGAAGTAGTCGCCGATGCGCAGCAGCGCGATCGCAAAGCGGATCAGGAAGCGGGGCATGCGGGCGAAGAAATCCGCAACGTCTTCGGTGTTGTTATTGTCGTCCGAGGTCTTGATCTCGCCGATCTTCTCGTTCATCTTCCGGTAGACGTCAAAGATCGTATCGGTCGGCTCAAACTGGACCTTGATCGAGGTCTCGGTCGCATCCAGCGTGATGGAGCGCTTGACGGTCATGATGATCTCTATGTTGTTCCTGGCGTAGATCCTGCGGCCGACGACGAAGCGGTTGACGCCGGGCAGCATGGAGATGCAGCGGATATAGGCGGCGATGAGGAAATGCAGCATGCCGATGCCCTTGAAGCCCTCCACGCGCAGCTTGCGCAGGCGGCGATCCAGCGCCGTGATCTCAAAGCTCTCCTCGTAATGGATGCTGCGGTCGTTGCGCTGGGGCATGATGAAGGGGATGAATTTGGAGTAGCCGGGCAGCGAACGAATAAGGCGGCCTTCCTTGCGGTCGCCGAAACGGCGTCTCTTCTGAGCCATGGTTGGTCCTCCGGACAATTCTGTTTTTTCAAGTAACGCAATTATAAAGGGATTGCAATCGGATTACAAGAAAAAGATGAGCAGGCGGCGAAAATTTAAGAATTTTGAAACATGTGCGTGCCGCGGCTATCGCTTCAGCTTCCTGCGGATATCCTCTCCGGCGAAGGGGAGGGAGAGGTAGGAGCCGCTCAACCGCGAGCAGATCTGCGGCGTGTAGAGCTTCTGCAGCTCGCTGTCGGAGCAGTTGGTGCTGATGATGGTCTTTTTCCCGTTGACCAGGCGCGTGTTGATGAGCGTATACAGGGCGCTGACGGACATGGGCGTGACCATCTCGGTGCCGAGATCGTCCAGAATCATCAGGTCGCAGGAGAGCATGCGCTCGACCCGGCGGCCGGCCTGCTCCTGCTCCTCCGGATCACGGGAGAATTTCTGCCGCTCAAAGGCGCCGAGCGCGGAGGAGGCTGTGTCATAGCAGACCGAGCAGCCCTTTTTCGCCACGACGCGGGCAATGCAGGCGGACAGATAGGTCTTGCCCAGACCGGGGTCGCCCTGCAGGAGAAGGTTGGAGGAGACGGCGGGGAAATTCTCCGCAAACTTGCGGCAGCTTCCCAGAGCGATCTCCGCCAGCTCCCGCGGCACGCAGCGGCGAATGGGATCCCAGACGTCGGGATAGAGCGACAGGTCGAAATGTTCGAAGCACTCGTCGCCCGTCTGCAGCAGCACACCCAGCTCCTTCGTCAGCTCCGCGTTGTAGAGCTTTTCCAGACACTCGCAGGGGCCGGAGGGGCCGTTGCCGGTGTCCCGGCACTTGGGGCAGTCCACGATCTCATCCAGATAGCCCATGGGCAGGCCGTTTTCCACCAGCAGCTCCGCCCGCCGGGCCTGCTGCTCCAGATTGGCTCTCTCCAGCGCCGCGATCCGCGCGGCCATATCCGCCGGGCGCTGCAGCGTCAGGCACAGAAGCTCCCGCATCTGCCCGCGCAGCTCGGCGTCGATCCGCTCGATCTCCGGGACGCGGCTGTATACGAGACGCAGGCGGCGGCTGTGCTCTGCCTCGTTTTCGGCTCGTTTTGCTTCCAGTTGCGCTCTGGCGCGCGCCAGGAGCTGTCCGTCGTAGGGCATAGGATTCTCTCCTTAAATCTTGTCGATGATCTTCCGCAGCTCGTCCATGTCCACGGGCCTGGGCTCTTCATGGGGTCCGGGCTTTTTCACGGGCCTGCGGCTGTCCTTCTCTTCGATCTCCCCGGCCGTATGCAGGCCCTTTTCGTGCCAGCTGAGCAGGATCTTGTTCATGTACGGCCACTTGAGCGCGCCGGTCTGGGTCAGCGTCCGGTCGTAGGCGATGGCGACGGCGTCCTCGTGAAAGCCCATCTCCAGCCATGAGGTGATGTATTTTTCCTCGGTGGCCGTGAGCTCGCGGCCGTATATGTTCAGCAGCGCTTTGACCCGGCCCAGCTCGCCCCGGCGTTCCTTCTGCGCGCTGATGTAGGCGTCGGCCTGCTCGAGCGTCATGATCTCTTCCCGCGCCCACTGGTAGGCGAGCTTCTCGACGGCCCGGGCGCTGGGGCGGCGGCTGCTGCCGTAGCGCTCCTGAAACTGCTCGCCGCAGTAGGTCAGCAGCATGACGAGGACTTCCGCGGGGATGCCCAGGTAGTCGTACACGCCGAAAAGCGTCCGGGTATCGCTGCTGCTCAGGTTGCGCCCGATGACTCTGGCCGCCTCCGCCAGAACAGCGGAAAAGCCGGGGTCCTCCCGGCTTCGCCGGGCTATATCCTCCGCCGAATACTGCGGCAGCTCTTCCGCGGGAGGGAGGACTTCACGAGCTCCGCCTGGCGCGTAGGGCTTTTCGGAGACGGGCTGCGCGGGCGCGCCGAAAGACGGCAGCAGCTCCATCCGACGCAGCTTTTCCTCGGCCGCGCCGATCTCCCGCATGGTGCGGCAGAGCGCGGCGGCCGCCTGCTCCGGGTCCTGACTGCCGCTTTTGAGCCAATAGAGATACAGCAGCGCCACGTCCCCGTCGTGCGCGGCGAGGAGCCTGTCCAATGCGCGGGCGCTGATGGCTTTTTCTGTCGTGCTGTCCTGCATTTTCCTGCCTCTGCGTCAAGATTCAAAAATAATTTACAAGCAGAGCTTATTATAGCATCAAATTTGACTTGTCGCAATAGGCAGCTGTGTGTTATAATACCCTGTATTTTGTGGCAGTATGCCCGGACGGGCATGCGCCGAAAAGGAGCAAGGACATGATTGAGCTGCTCTCGCCGGCCGGCTCTCCCGAGGCTGTGATCGCCGCCGTGCAGAACGGAGCGGACGCCGTGTATCTGGGCATGGGTAATTTCAACGCCCGGCGCGGCGCCAGAAATTTCTCCGATGAGGAGTTTGAAAAAGCGGTTCGCTACTGCCGTATCCGCGGCTGCAAGGTCTATGTGACGCTCAACACCCTGGTCAACGACCGGGAGATGGAGAGCGCAGTCAGGGCCGCGGGGCTGGCCTCCGACCTGGGGGCCGACGGCATTATCATTCAGGATCTGGGCCTGATCAAGGCCGTGCGCAGCGCCCTGCCCGATATCCCGCTGCACGCCAGCACCCAGATGAGCATCCACAATCTCGCGGGCGTCGAGGCCGCGGCGGAGATGGGGCTGACGCGCGCCGTGCTCGCGCGGGAGCTGAGCCTGGAGGAGATCCGGCTCATCACCTCGCACGCCTCCATCGAGACGGAGGTCTTCGTCCACGGGGCGCTGTGCTTCTGCCACTCCGGGCAGTGCTATATGTCCGCGATGATCGGCCGCCGCAGCGGCAACCGCGGCATGTGCGCCCAGCCCTGCAGGATGCAGTATACGCTCACCGGCAGCGCGGAGGACCATCCGCTCTCCCTCAAGGACAGCTGCCTGGTGGACCGGCTCGACGAGCTGGAAGAGGCGGGCGTGGCCTGCCTGAAGATCGAGGGGCGCATGAAACGGCCCGAATACACCGCCATCGTCACCGGCGTCTACTCCAAGGCGCTCCGGGAGCGCCGCAAGCCCACGAAGGAGGAGATGCAGCTGCTGGAGCAGGCCTTCTCCCGTCAGGGCTTTACGCAGGGCTACTTCAACGGCGACAGGGAGGACATGCTCGGCACCCGCACCGACGAGGACAAAGCGGACGAGTCGGTCTTCACCGCCGCCCGCCGGGCCTATGCCGAGGGCGAGCTGCGCCGGGTGCCCGTGCATTTCTACACCGTCGTGGAGAAGGGCATGCCCGTCCGGGCCATCGCCTTCGACGACGACGGAAACAAAGCCGTGACCTACGGCGCGGTGCCCGAGCGGGCAAAGCGCCAGGGCCTGACGGACAGCTATCTGACCGAACAGATGTTCAAGACCGGCGGCACGCCGTATTCCGTGGTGGAGAACCGGGCGAAGACGGACCCGGGGCTGTTCCTGCCCGCGGCGGAGATCAACCGCCTGCGCAGGGATCTGATCTCCCAGCTGTCCGAGGAGCGCGCGAAGCCCCCGGTGAAAGCACACGGCCCGATGCCGCCGACGCCGAAGAACGATGTGCCTCTGGGCGACCCGAAGATCATTTTTCAGCTGCGCACCGAGGACCAGCTGACCGAGGAGCTGGCCGCGCTCCGACCCGATTATCTCTATCTGCCGGCCGATCTGATGGCCGGGCACTTTGAGCGGGTCCTGCCCTTTGTCAATCAGGGCAGCGTCCCCGTCGCGGTGCTGCCCCGCATCGTCACCGACGATGAAGTGCGAGCGCTGTACGACACGCTGCGGCGGCTGCAGGAGCTGGGCGTGAGCGAGGCTCTTGTGGGCAACCTCGGGCAGATCGTCATGGCGCGCAGCGCGGGCTTCCGCCTCCGGGGCGACTTCGGCCTAAACGCCTTCAATTCCTACTCGCTGCAGGTGCTGCAGGAGGCGGGCTTCCTGTCCGCGACGGCCTCCTTCGAGCTGCGCCTGAGCCAGATCCGCGACATGGCCAAGCCTCTGGACACCGAGGCGATCGTTTACGGCCGCCTGCCGGTCATGATCTCCGAGCAGAATCTGCTCAAGAACATCAGCGGCCGCAGCAAGGCGCTGCCCGGCGAGCTGTCGGACCGCATGGGCGCCGTGTTCCCCGTGGTGTCCGAGGCCGGGGACAGGACCGTGATCTACAACGCGCACAAGCTGTATCTGGCGGACAAAAAAGAGGAGCTCTATGCCGTCGGCTTCTGGGGGCTGCGGCTGCTGTTCACCACCGAGAGCGCCAGAGAGTGCCTGGAGGTGGCGAAGGGCCACCTGGGCCTGTCCAACTACCGGCCCAATGTACTGACCCGCGGGCTCTACCTGCGCGGCGTCGAATAAAGAAACAGGACAGTAAGGATCGATATGAACATCATTCTGGCTTCCGGCTCTCCGAGGCGCAAAGAGCTGATGGAGATGCTGGGCGTGAAGAATCTGAAGATCATCCCCGCGAAAGGGGAGGAGGCCGCCCCGACCGGCGAAGGGCCGGAGGAGCTGGTCATGGCGCTCGCCGCCGCCAAGGCGGAGGAAGTGGCCGCGCAGGCTGCGGAGGACGATGTGGTCATCGCAGCGGACACGATCGTGTGGCTGGACGGCCGCCCCTTCGGCAAGCCCCACTCCCGCGCCGAGGCGATGGCGATGCTGCGGCGTCTGTCGGGCAATACGCACCATGTCTATACCGGCGTCGCGGTGCTGCGCGGCGGCACGGAGCGGCTGGGCTATGAGTGCACGGCGGTCCATTTCCGGGAAATCCCGGAGGAGGAGATCGCGCACTATGTGGACAGCGGCGAGCCGATGGACAAGGCCGGCGCCTATGGGGCGCAGGGCCTGGGCGCGCTGTTCGTGCGCGGCATCGAGGGCGACTTTTTTAACGTGATGGGCCTGCCGCTGTGCAGGCTGGACGCAATGCTGAAAGAGCAGGGAGTTGGACTTCTTTGAAAGAGTATCTGAGAAAAAACGGGATACGGATCGCCGTGATCGTGCTGGCGGTGGCGCTGCTGGTCGGCGTCGGCAACGCCGCGCGCGGCGGCCGGATCGGCCTGCTGCACAACACCACCGGCGTGCTGGCGGCGCCCATGCAGAAGGTTTTGAGCTCCACGGTCAATCTGTTCAACAGTATCTACGGCTATCTGTACAAGTACGATTCGCTGATGGCGGAGAATGAGTCGCTGCGCGCGCAATTGGCGGATGCGCAGAAGTCCGCGCGCGACGGCATCGAGGCCTCGGAGGAAAACGTGCGCCTGCGGGAAGCGCTCTATCTGCGGCAGAAGCACACCGACTACATCCTGGAATCGGCCAAGGTGGTCCTCTGGTCGTCCTCCAACTGGTCGTCCTCCTTTACGATCAGCAAGGGCTCGACCAGCGGCATCGAGCTGCACGACCCTGTCATCACCGAGTACGGCGCGCTGGTCGGCCAGGTCACCGAGCTCGGCGCGACCTGGGCCACGGTCAGCACGCTCATCGACGTGGACATGAGCGTGGGCGCCTACGTCGGGGCCAGCGGGAGCTCCGGCATGGTGGTGGGAGAGTACGCGCTGATGCGGGAGAAGACCGCCAAGCTCACCTTCCTTGCCGACGGGGCGCAGATCTTCACCGGGGATGAGGTGCTGACCTCCGGCTCCGGCGGCGCGTTCCCGGCCGGGCTGGTCATCGGAACGCTCACCAGCGTCCAGAGCGAGGCGGGCGGCCAGGTCGAATACGGCGTGGTCACGCCTCAGTGCGATCTGGATGCGCTGGTGCAGGTCTTCATCATCAAGGACTTTCAGGTGGTTGAATAACATTGAACGAAAACGTTTTTCTCTCCAGACTGCGGGAAACGGTCAGCAGAGACTATCTGTCCAAAATCAAGGTCCGGCGCGTGCTCAAATATGCGCTCTACCTGTTTTTGGCGCTGCTGGTGCAGAACATGCTCTTTACCCAGCTGCGCATCGCGGGGGTCTGCCCGATGATCCTGCCGGCGGTCGCGGTGGCGGTCGGCATGTTTGAGGGACCGATGTGGGGCGCGGTGCTCAGCCTGATCCTCGGCATCTTCGCGGACATGGCCTTCGTGGAGAACATGATCCTCTTTACGGTGCTGTTCCCGGGCATTTCCTTTGCCACGGGCTTTGTCTCCACGTTCCTCATCAACCGCCGCTTCTTCGCCTTTATGGGCGCGGCCTTCCTCGGCCTGCTGGTCACGGCTCTGGTGCAGATGCTGCACATCGTCGCGCTGGACACCTTTTCGCCCGTGATGTTTCGCGTCGTGCTCCTGCAGACCCTCTGGTCCCTGCCCTTTGCCGTGCCGGCCTATCTCCCGCCGGCGCGTTGGATCGAGTAAGAGTATTCAGTATTCAGCTTTCAGTTTTCAGTCTAAGAAAGGCAACGCATGAGCAGAAATCTGATCAAATCCGGCCGCATCGTCGCCATGGCGGTGCTGCTGATCGTCATTCTCTCCATCTACCTGGTCCGCCTGTACAACCTGCAGATCGTGGAGGGCGAGAAGTATTACAACCAGGCCAGCGCTATCAGCGATACCCAGCGCACCGTCACCGCCGCCCGCGGGAACATCCTCGACCGCTACGGCCGCGTCCTTGTGAGCAACAAGGAATGCTACAACCTGAAGATCGACGTGACAAAGCTCTTTGCCAACCCCGACCCCAACGCCACGATCCTTCAGCTCGTGCAGACAGTGCGCAACTACGGCGACTCCTATACGGACGATCTCCCCATCAGCTATGAGCCGCCCTTCGAGTATCTGGACAACATGACCGAGATCCAGTACACGATGCTGCAGGCCTATTTCAAGGACAAGGGCAAGGCGCTGCCGGACGACCCCACGGCCGTGGAGCTTCTGAGCTACATGCGCACCCGCTATGACATCGACAACAGCTACTCCTCCGAAGAGATGCGCATCATCGCGGGCGTGCGCTACTCCATCAACGTGCGCTACGCGGTCAACACCGCCGACTACATGTTCGTCGAGGACGCAAGCATGGAGCTGATCTCCTCCATCATGGAGAAGAAGATCAACGGCGTCGAGGTCGAGCGCGCCTTCACCCGCAACTACGGCACCCCGTACGCGGCCCATCTGCTGGGCTATGTCGGGCTGATGACGCAGGAGGAGTTCGAGCGCTACTCGCTGCTCGATTACGCCAACGACGCCGTCGTCGGCAAGGACGGCATCGAGTACGCCTTTGAGACCGACCTGCACGGCAAGGACGGCGAGGTCATCGAGTACCGAAACGCCGCCGGCACGATCCTCTCCACGGTCTATCTGGAGGACCCGGAGCCTGGGCACCACATCTATCTCACGATCGACATCGCCCTGCAGGAGCAGGTGGAGAAGATCCTGGCCCACGGCATCGACATCATGCGCAAGGACCGCGCCCAGCTGCGCGCCGAGCGAACCGCCGCCGGCGAATACGACCCGGAGATGAAAGACGAGATCACCGGCGCCGCCATCGTGGTGGTGAACGTCAAGACCGGCGAGCCGCTGGCCATCGCCAGCTGGCCGACCTTCGACGTGTCCACGATCATCGAGAAATACTCCGAGCTGCTCGCAACGCCGAACGCGCCGCTCTTCAACCGCGCCCTGATGGGCGCCTACGCCCCCGGCTCCACCTTCAAGCCCTGCGTGGCGATCGCCTGCCTGACCGAGGGTATCATCAACACCGAGTTCAAGGTCAAGTGCGAGGGCGTCTTCACACGGTACGCCGCGGAAGGCTACGCCCCTGAGTGCTGGATCTGGCGTGCCAGCTCCAACCCGAACGAGCACTTGACGCACGGCGAGGACAATGTGACCGCCGCGCTGCGCGACTCCTGCAATTACTTCTTCTATACCATCGGCCACGAGCTGGGCATCGACCCGATGGGTGAGTATGCTCACGCCTTCGGCCTCGGCGTGCCCACCGGCATCGAGCTGGTCGAGACCTACGGCAACATGTCCAACGCCGCCAACCACGCCGACTATACCGGCACCACATGGCGTATCGGTGACACGCTGCAGGCGGCCATCGGACAGTCCGACTCCATCTTCTCCCCGCTGCAGATCGCGGAATATTGCGCCACCGTAGCAAACTCCGGCTACCGGCACTCCGCCTCCGTCCTCAAGGCTATCCGCAGCTACGACTACAGCGAGGTCCTTTACGAGCGCGAGGCCGAAGTGCTGAGTATTGTGCAGTCCGACGCCTGGAACTGGGACGCGGTGCACGAAGGCATGCACCTGGTGCTTCACGACTGGTCCGTCAACGGCGCCAACGCCGAGTGGTGGGCCGACTGCGCCTGGGACGTGGCCGGCAAGACCGGGACCGCCCAGAAGGGCGAAAAGATCACCAACGACGGTATCTTCATGTGCTATGCGCCCTTTGACGATCCCGAGGTCGCCATCGCGGTCGTGGTCGAGCGCGGTCTGTCCGGCGCAAGCACGCAGTTCATGGCCCGGCAGGTCATGGACGCCTATATCAACATCAAGAGCTACAAGGACACCTCCGAGCCGGAGATGGGGCTTTTGAAATAATGTTCATTCCCCCTGCCGGGGAATGAACATTAGATCCTCACGCTTATCGCGCGAAACGCCCGGGAATGCGTCTCGTTGCTCGGCGTGAGGCCTCGCACAGCTCGGCTCAAAGTGTTTTTGCCGAAGCAGAGCTCCGTCAAAAACAGATTGTCTTTTTCCTTCCCGTTCTCCCCCGCAGAAAAAACTGAAGGGAAGCTCTCCTGGTTGCAAGCCCGCGCAAATCTTGCAGCAGCAGTACTTGCGCTGTCAAAATTCAAGAATTTTAATTGTTGCAACTGCAGCAAAAACGGTTTATAATAATTCATCATGATTTCGAAAAAGGAAGTGAGCCGCGCATGAACATCGCATTGATGGCACACGACAGAAAAAAGGAACTGATGGTCCAGTTTTGCATCGCATACTGCGGTATTCTGGCGGAGCATTCTCTCTGCGCCACCCATGTAACAGGCAAGCTGGTGTCGGAGGCGACAGGGCTTCCAATCACTCTGTATCTGCACGCGGATCAGGGCGGCGCGCAGCAGATCGGCGCGAGGATCTCCTTCAACGAGATCGACCTGGTGCTCTTCTTCTGCGACCCGGCCAATCCCAAGGGCTTTGACGACATCAACAAGGTCGAGCGTCTCTGCGATCAGTATCAGATCCCCTTCGCCACCAACGCGGCCACCGCGGAGGTGCTGGTGCAGGGCCTGCGCAGGGGCGATCTGGACTGGCGCAACATCGTCAACCCGCAGAAACGGTAAGGAACTCTGCTTTCCCTCCATCTTCGGCGCGGCAGTCATGCCGCGCCAAATGCTGTCCATAGCCCCGTGAAAAGGGAGGCGCCCCGCAGGGGCGAAGGGGTTAAAATTCTCGGGCAGCGCTTCGAAACGATCACTCAGAGGGACGAACGCCCCTCATCCGCCCCAGTGTGAGCACTGGGGCACCTTCCCCCTCGGGGGAAGGCTATATGGAAAGGATGATTTTATGGCAAAAGTATCCCCGCGCACGCTCTCCGGCTTCATGGAGCTGCCGCCCCGCGAGCAGATGAAGATGGAGCGGATGATGAGCGTCCTGCGCGATACCTATTCTCTCTATGGCTTTACGCCTCTGGATACGCCGATCATCGAGTCGGCGGAGGTGCTGCTGGCCAAGGGCGGCGGCGAGACCGAAAAGCAGATCTACCGCTTCATGAAGGGCGAGAGCGATCTTGCGCTGCGCTTTGACCTGACGGTGCCGCTGGCCAAGTACGTGGCCGGGCACTACGGGGAGCTGAGCTTCCCCTTCCGCCGCTATCAGATCGGCAAGGTCTACCGGGGCGAGCGTGCCCAGCGCGGCCGCTTCCGCGAGTTTTATCAGGCCGACATCGACGTGATCGGCGACGGGAAGCTGGACATCCTCAACGAGGCGGAGATCCCCGCCATCATCTACGACACCTTCACCCGCCTGGGGCTGAAGAAGTTCAAGATCCGCGTCAACAACCGCAAGCTCCTCAACGGCTTCTACGCCATGAATGGCATGAGCGAAAAGGCCGGCGAGATCATGCGCACCGTGGACAAGCTCGACAAGATCGGCCCCCAGAAGGTCAAGGAGCTCCTCGTCGAGGAGGTGAAGATGCTGCCCGACAAGAGCGAGAACGTGCTGGACTTCATGGCGATCTGCGGCACGAACGCGGAGGTCATCGAGCGGCTGGAGATGTACCGCAGCATGGACGAGACCTTTGATCAGGGCCTGGACGAGCTGATCGCCGTGACGAAATATCTCGAGGACTTCGGCGTGCCGGAGGAGAACTTCGCGGTCGACCTGACCATCGCCCGCGGGCTTGACTACTATACCGGCACGGTCTACGAGACCGTGATGACCGAGCACCCCGAGATCGGCTCCATATGCTCCGGCGGACGCTATGACAATCTGGCCGAGTACTACACGGATAAACAGCTGCCCGGCGTGGGCATCTCCATCGGTCTGACGCGGCTGTTCTACGTGCTCAGCGAGCAGGGCATGCTCTCCGACGAGATCGTGACCGCCCCCTGCGACGCGCTGGTGATCCCCATGACGGAGGATCTGGCCCCCGCCGTGGCCGCTGCTACCGCCCTGCGTCAGGGCGGGGTGCGCACCCAGCTCTACGGCGAGAAGAAGAAATTCAAGGCCAGGATCGCTTACGCCGACAGGATCGGCGTGCCCTTTGCGGTACTGCTGGGTGAGGACGAGGTCAGCGAGGGCGTCGTCTCCGTCAAGGACATGCGCTCCGGCGAGCAGAAGAAGATGCCCGCCGCGGAGGCCGCGGCGTTCATCAGGGCAGCCGTTGAGGCGCAGAACTGCGCCGCGGTGATTACAGAGAAATAAGGAGACAGCCTCCCCTGTGTAAAGGGAGGCGCCCACAGGGCGGTGGGCTTGTTCAAGATCCCGAAGCGCCCTGAACCAACAGAGCAAAAAAAGAACGCAACCCCTCAGTCACGCATGCGGCCAGACAGCTTCCCGCGTCCGAACAAGGCCGGGAGGTCAGGCAGCGATGGAGGTATCGCTGCCATGACCGCCGCCCTTGTTCCTCCTTACTCAAATCAAAGCGCATGCTTTGATTTGGAGAGGAAAAGGGAGGGAGCGTATATGCAGCTTTTGCGGCACTTGCGGAAACCGCAAAAGCGAAAGGAAGCGAGCTTCCTTTGACGAAGGGGAGCCTATATGGAAGCGAGGTATAGAAAATGATGCAGTCCCGTACCCATACCTGCAACGAGCTCCGCCTGGAGAACGTGGGGCAGAAGGTCAAGATCGTCGGCTGGATGGAAAACGTGCGCGAGGTGGGCAGCAACTTTGCCTTTGTCGTCGTGCGCGACTTCTACGGCACCACCCAGGTCGTCGTCGAGACCGAGGAGATGATGAAGACCGTCAAGGCCATCAACAAGGAGTCCACGATCTCCGTGGAGGGCGTCGTGCGCGAGCGCGCGAGCAAGAACCCCAAGCTCCCCACCGGCGACATCGAGCTCGTCCCGGAGAAGATCGAGGTCCTGGGCCGCTGCCGCTACAACGAGCTGCCCTTTGAGATCAACCGCAGCCGCGAAGCCGACGAGAGCGCGCGCCTGAAATACCGTTTTCTCGATCTGCGCAATCCGGCCGTCAAGCAGAACATCATCCTGCGCTGCCAGGTGGTGGCGGAGATCCGCCGCCTGATGACGGAGCACGGCTTCCTGGAGATCACCACGCCGATCCTGACGGCCTCCTCTCCCGAGGGCGCGCGGGACTATCTGGTGCCCGCCCGCAAGCACCCCGGCAAGTTCTACGCTCTGCCGCAGGCGCCCCAGCAGTTCAAGCAGCTGCTGATGGCCTCCGGCTTTGACCGCTATTTCCAGATCGCCCCGTGCTTCCGCGACGAGGACGCGCGCGGCGACCGTACGCCCGGCGAGTTCTACCAGCTCGACATGGAGATGGCCTTTGCCGAGCAGGACGACGTGCTCGGCGTGCTGGAAGAGGTGCTCGTACCCGTGTTCGAGAAATTCGGCCTGTACGGCGACCGCGTCACGCCCGCGCCCTTCCGCCGCATCCCCTATCTCGAGGCGATGGAGAAGTACGGCACCGACAAGCCCGATCTGCGCATCGACCTGGAGATCCGGGACGCGACCGACCTGCTGCAGAATATCGGCTTCGGCCCCTTTGAGGGGAATACCGTGAAGGCCGTGGTCGTTTCCGACTTCAACGCCACCCGCAAGCAGATCGACAAGCTCTGCGCCGACGTGGAGGTGCAGACCGCCCAGAAGAGCTACTGGTTCCGCCTGGACGAGAAGGGTGAGATCGTCGGCGGCATCGCCAAGTTCGTCCAGCCCGTCAGGGAGCAGATCGTTGCGGCGCTCGGCCTCAAGCCCGGCTGCTTCGTCGGCCTCGCTGCCGGCAAGCTGGCGGTGGCGCAGAAGACCGCCGGCGTCATGCGCTCCAAGCTCGGCCTGCTCTGCCCGAACCATATGGACAGGGCGCAGTATCAGCTCTGCTGGATCGTGGACTTCCCGATGTACGAGATCGGCGAGGAAAGCGGCGAGCTCGAATTCTGCCACAATCCCTTCTCCATGCCCGCCGGCGGACTGGAGACCCTGCTGAAGGCCGAGCGCGGCGAGATCGACCCGCTCTCCATCATGGCCAATCAGTATGATCTGGTCTGCAACGGCTATGAGAGCGCCTCCGGCGCCGTCCGAAACCATGATCCCGAGATCATGATCAAGGCCTTTGAGCTGGTGCGCCTGGGCGAGGACGATGTGAAAAAGAAATTCCCCGCCATGTACAACGCCTTCTGTTACGGCGCGCCTCCCCATGCGGGCGCCGCCCCCGGCATCGACCGCATCGTCATGCTGCTGACGGGCGAGGAGTCGATCCGCGAGGTCATCACCTTCCCGATGAACCAGAAGGCGCAGGACCTCATGATGGGTGCTCCCTCCGAGGTCACACAGAAGCAGCTGGATGAGCTTCATATTGCTGTAGTAGGCGAAGTGGAAGAATAATACACAGAAATGATATTGTAGGGGCGACCCTTGCCGGTCGCCCTTGCTGTGTATTGCCCGGTCATCCTGAGCGAAGAGAAGGATCCCGTTCCTCTGCCTGAGATTCTTCGTTGCGCTCAGAATGACAATGACTAACAAAGCAGGGTGATTGTATGTACGCGAAGATCACATCCTTCGGCGTCAGCGGCATCGGCGGCTATCCGGTGTCGGTGGAGGTCTATATCACCAACGGCCTGCCCGCCTTTGACATCGTCGGTCTGCCGGATACGGCGGTCAAGGAATCGCGTGAGCGCGTGCGGGCGGCGGTGAAAAACAACGGCTTCCGCTTCCCGGTCAGCCGCATGACCGTGAATCTCGCCCCCGCGGACAAGAAAAAGGTCGGCACGCTCTATGATCTGCCTGTGCTGATCGGTATTCTGGCGGCGTCGGGGGAGATCAAGGCCCCTGCGGCGGACTGCGCCTTCCTGGGCGAGCTTTCCCTGACGGGGGAGCTGAGGCCCATCGCCGGCGCGCTGCCCATGGCCATCGCCGCCGAACGCGAGGGGGTCAGAAGCCTCTTCGTCCCGGCGGAGAACGCGCCGGAAGCCGCCTTTGCCGAGAACGTGGAGATTGTTCCGGTGCAGAGCGTCGCGCAGCTCGTCCGGCATCTGAGAGGCGAGGAGACGATCGAACCCGCGCCCGCGCCGGATGTCCACGCCGAGGAGCTGCCGCTGCCGGATTTCGCGGATGTGAAGGGTCAGGAAAACGTCAAGCGCGCGCTGGAGATCGCCGCAGCGGGCGGGCACAACATCCTGCTCATCGGCCCGCCGGGGGCGGGCAAGTCCATGATGGCCAAGCGTCTGCCCGGCATCCTGCCGGACATGAGCCGGGAGGAGATGATCCAGTCCACCGAGATCTGGTCGGTGGCAGGGCTTACGAGCCGCCGCCGTCCCATTGTCTCCACGCGGCCCTTCCGCTCTCCGCACCACACGGTGTCCGCCACGGCGCTGGCCGGCGGCGGGACCTTCCCCAAGCCGGGAGAGATCAGCCTGGCTCACAACGCGATCCTCTTTCTCGACGAGCTGCCGGAGTTTCGCGCGGATGTGCTGGAGGTTCTGCGCCAGCCCATGGAGGACGGGCAGGTGACGGTCTCCCGCGTCGCGGGGACGGTGACCTTCCCGGCCCGCTTCATGCTGGTGTGCGCGATGAACCCCTGCAAGTGCGGCTGGTACGGGCACCCCTCGGGCCGCTGCCGCTGCACGCCGCAGGAGGTGCGCCGCTACCACAGCCGTATCTCCGGCCCGCTGCTGGACCGGATCGACCTGATCGTGGAGGTCCCGGCGCTGGAGTATGACGAGCTGCGGCGAAAAACCCCTGCCGAGAGCTCGGCCGAGATCAAAAAGCGCGTCAACGCCGCCCGCGCCATTCAGCGCAAGCGCTTCGGGGACGACGGCACCATGTCCAACTCCCGCATGGACAGCAAGGAGCTGCGCCGCTTCTGCAGCCTGAGCGGGGAAGGGGAGGAGCTGATGCGCGGCGCCTTCGACAGCATGGGGCTCTCCGCCCGCAGCTACGACCGCATCCTGCGCGTGGCCCGTACCATCGCCGATCTGGACGGCGCGGAGGAGATCGGCCCCGGCCATCTGGCCGAGGCGATCCAGTACCGGACCTATGATTTATCCATAGTCGAGTAAATGCCTCCCCTGCAAGGGGAGGTGGCCCGAAGGGCCGCAGGGGCAGTGCAAAATCCGGATGCGCTGCAGCCGACCAATCGGAAGTAGGTACATACCCCTCAGTCATCTTGCGCTGACAGCTCCCCTTAGGCAGGGGAGCCAAATATGAATACCGTTGGTGATTAAAATGAACGATATGATACTGCTCAAGCTGGGCGAGATCGTACTCAAGGGTCTCAACCGCAAGAGCTTTGAACAGAAGCTGATGGGCAACATCCGCCGCCGACTGCTCGGACTGGGTAAATTCAAGGTCAGCTGCATGCAGTCGACCGTCTACGTCGAGCCCGAGAGTGAGGATGCCGATCTGGACGCCGCCTTCGAGGCGCTGCAGGACGTGTTCGGCATCGTGAAGATCAGCCGCGCCGTCGCCTGCGACAAGGACAGAGACGCCATTGCGCGCACGGCCATCGACTACCTGCGCGAGGACATGCTGCGCGCGAAAAGCTTCAAGGTCGAGTCCAAGCGCAGCGACAAGAGCTTCCCCATGACCTCGATCGAGCTGAGCCAGTACGTGGGCGGCGAGCTGCAGGAGGCCTTCCCGGACTGCTCGGTGGACGTGCACGAGCCGGAGCTCGTGGTGCACATCGAGATCCGCGATCTCGCGGCCTATGTCCACGCGCAGCCGGTGCAGGGCGCGGGCGGCATGCCCGTGGGCTCCAACGGCGTCGCCGTGACGCTCCTGTCCGGCGGCATCGACAGCCCTGTGTCGAGCTATATGATCGCCAAGCGCGGCGTGCGCCTGATCCCCGTGCACTTCTTCTCCTTCCCCTATACCTCCCAGCAGGCGAAAGAGAAGGTCGTGGAGCTTGCCCGGATCCTGACCCGCTACTGTGGGAAAATGACCCTCGAAGTGGTGCCCTTCACCCACATTCAGGAGGAGATCCGGGATCAGTGCCCGGAGGAGTACTTCACGCTCATTATGCGCCGCTTCATGATGCGCATCGCCGAGCGGATCGCCAACGAGTGGAATGCCAAGGCCATCGTCACCGGCGAGAACCTCGGCCAGGTGGCGAGCCAGACCATGGAGGCCATGGCCTCCACTCAGGCGGTGCTCGACCTGCCGGTGCTGCAGCCGCTGATCGGCATGGACAAGGAGGAGATCGTGCAGATGTCCCGGAAGATCGGGACCTTCGACACCTCCATCCTGCCGTACGAGGACTGCTGCACGGTCTTCACGCCGCGCCACCCGCGCACCCGCCCGAAGGTCGCCGAGGTCGCCGCGGCAGAGAGCGCGCTGGATGTGGACGCGCTGGTGGAGGAGGCCTTCCTGGGCATTGAGAGGATCACGGTGGAGCATGAATAAGGTTTATGATACGGAGATCCTCTCCGTCGGCACGGAGCTGCTGCTCGGGCACGTCACCAACACCGATGCGCGCGACATCTCCGAGATGCTCTCAAAGATCGGCGTGAACGTCCGTTACCACACGGTGGTGGGGGACAACCCGCGGCGCCTGGCCGCCTGCGTGGAGATCGCCAAAAGCCGCGCCGATGTGATCATCACCACCGGCGGTCTCGGTCCGACCTGCGACGATCTGACCAAGCAGGTCCTGTCTGAGAGCTTCGGTCTGAGGCTCGTGGAAAACGAAGCGGAACACCGCGGGCTGTACGATTATATCCACCCCGAACGGGCCTATACCCCCAACAACTTTTCCCAGGCCATGCTGCCCGAGGGCTGCACGGTTTTCCACAACGAGTGGGGCACCGCCCCGGGCTGCGCCTTTGAGAAGGACGGCAAGGTGGTCGTGATGATGCCGGGGCCGCCCAACGAGTGCGTGCCCATGTTTCGCAAGTATGCGATCCCGTATCTGAAAAAGCTCTCGGAGGAGCAGATCGTCTCCCATTCCGTGCGCATCTTCGGCATCGGGGAGAGCGGCGTGGACGACATGTTCGCCGACGAGATGAACGCCATGACGAACCCCAGCATGGCGCCCTACGCCAAGGAGTGCGACTGCCTGCTGCAGGTGACGGCCAAAGCGAGGAGCGAGGCCGAGGCGGAGGCCATGATGGCCCCGATCATCGCCCATGTGAAGGAGCGCCTGGGCGAATACGTCTACGGGATGGACGTCGAGTGCATCGAAGAGGCGGTCCTGCCGCTGCTGAAGGAGAGGGGCATGACCTTCGCCGCGGCCGAGAGCTGCACCGGCGGGGACGTGGCCCGGCGCTTTACCGAGATCCCCGGGGCGAGCGCCGCCTTCGCGGGCGGCTGCGTGACCTATACCAACGAGGTCAAGGCGCGGCTTCTCGGCATCGACCCGGCGCTGATCGAGGAGAAGGGTGCGGTCAGCTTTGAAGTGGCGAAAGAGATGGCCGAGCGGGTACGGGCGCTCACCGGCGCGGATATCGGCGTGGGCGTGACGGGCCTTGCCGGGCCGGACGGCGACGGCGTGCACGAGGTGGGCACGGTCTTCGTCTCCATGGCTGTGGAAGGGGAGACCTTCGTGCGCGAGCTGCATCTCGGCACCAAGCGCACCCGCAGCTTCATCCGCCGCATGGCCGGCAATCATATCTTCGATATGATGCGCCGCCGGCTCACGGGATTGCCGGTCTGAGAATGCAAAAAACGCTGTGAATCACAGTTCACAGCGTTTTTGTCGTCTTGGGGGATGGGAGCGCGTCAGGCTTCCCTCCGGTAGACGATCTTGGCGGCCAGCGCGTCCGCCTTTTCCTTTCCCAGGAAATACTCCACCAGCGCCAGTCCGAAGGGGACGGAGGTCCCCATGCCGCGGCTCGTGATCACGGTCCCGTCGCGCACCACGGTCTCACAGCAGACCTCGGCGCCGGGGAGCCTGTCCTCCAGACCCGGGTAGCAGATCGCGCGTCTGCCCGCGAGCAGCTCTGCCCTGGCCAGCACTGTCGGCGCGGCGCAGATGGCGGCGGTGAGCTTGCCCGCCTCGCCGAAGCGACGAAGCAGCGCCTCCACGCGCGCATCGGCCAGAAGCCGCTCCGTGCCGGCCAGGCCGCCGGGCAGCACCACGCCGTCACAGCCGTCAAAATCCATCTCGTCCCAGCTCCTGTCGGCCAGAACAGGGATGTGTCTGCTGCTGGGCACCAGCTTTTCCTCCCCAAGGGAAACCGTAACGCAGTCGATCCCCGCGCGGCGCAGCAGGTCCACCGGCGTGATGGCCTCAACCTCCTCAAAACCCTCAGCCAGAATCACGGCCACTTTGGTCATTTTCATTCCTCCTCAGTGTTGTTTTAGCTGATTGTAGCAGAGATCGGAGAAATGCACAAGGGGAGGATAAGTGACCGCAGGCGAAAATGAGGCCCGATTGCGAAATCCATCATACGAAGCTTTGTCGAAATGCCTGACCGAGCAGCGAGCTGGTTTTTCGTCAGGCGAAGCTTTGGCCGCAGGGAATACTTTGTGTATTTCCAAGGACAATGACGAAGCATGGCGGAAAAGAAGCTGCTGCGAATCAGGCAGAGCGGCATGGCTTCGTATGAAAAGAACAAAGAAGACAGGCCGCGTTCCGAAAAACGGAATGCAGCCTGTTTTACAAATCGGTTAGTTGCCAACACTACATGGATGACGAGTTGCCCGTACAACGATCCGAATACTATGCCTCCGGTTGGCCCGCAAGTGAATTGGGCTTGCTTTAACGGGTTATGGTGCCGATTACACCGATGGGTGCCGCCCATCTCCTGATTTATGTATACCACAATTTCAAACTGATGTCAAGAACTTTTTGTAAATAATGCATATTTTCACAAGACCCCGCTTACAGGGAAATAGTAAAAGCGACGAAAGCGGTCGAAAACGGCGTGCAATACAAAATATTGGGGCGGCTCCGGAGAGACGCCCCAATATCCATAAACTGTAAAAAGCTCTGATTACTCCGCTTTTTTGATATGATGCTTCTCGGCGTAGCCGGTGAGGAAGAGGGTCAGCGCGCCGTCGCCGGTGACATTGCAGGCGGTGCCGAAGCTGTCCTGCAGGGCGAAGATGGCGAGCATCAGGCCGGTGCCGGCGTCGTCAAAGCCGAGCACGCTGGTGATCAGGCCGAGAGAGGCCATGACCGTGCCGCCCGGAACACCGGGCGCGCCGATGGCGAAGATGCCGAGCAGCAGGCAGAAGAGGATCATCGTCCCGAGGGAGGGGAGCTGCCCGTAGAGCATCTTGGAGATCGTCATGCAGAAGAAGACCTCGGTGAGGACCGAGCCGCAGAGGTGGATGTTCGCGAAGAGCGGGATGCCGAAGTCCACCATGTCGCGGCGCAGCACCTTGCTCTTCCTGGCGCCGTCGAGCGCGACGGAGAGCGTCGCGGCGCTGGACATGGTGCCGACGGCGGTCAGATAGGCGGGGCCGTAGTGACGCAGCACCTCCCAGGGGTTCTTCCTGGCGTAGGCGCCCGCGATCAGGTACAGCACGGCCAGCCACACATAGTGGCCGAGCATGACGATCACGATGATCTGCAGGAAGGCGGGAAGCTGGTGGGTGATCATGCCCTCATAGCTCAGGTTGCAGAAGGTGGCGCAGATGTAGAAGGGGAGCAGGGGAATGATCACGCGCTCCACGATCTTCAGCACGATGTTCTGAAACTCCTCCAGCAGGCTGCAGGTCAGCTTGCTCTTGGTCCACACGGCGGCCAGACCGATCAGCAGGGAGAAGGCCAGCGCGCTCATGACGGACATGATCTGCGGAAAGCTGAGCTGGAAGACGACCGGCGGCAGATCCCGGAGCCCGGCGATATCGGTTGCGATGGACAGATGGGGGATCAGGGTGTAGCCGGCAAAGGTGCTCAGAAAGGCAGCGCAGATGGAGCTGACGTAGGCGAGAAGGACCGCGATGCTCAGCATGCGCGACGCGTTGCTGCCCATGCGGGTGATGGAGGGGGCGATGAAGCCGATGACGATCAGCGGCACGCAGAACATGATGAACTGCCCCATGACGTACTGCAGAGAGACGACGACTTTCATGGCGCCCTCGCCGAAGAACTGGCCCAGGGCGATACCGATCAGCAGCGCTACGATGAGCCGGAAGGGAAGACTGGTCAAAAACTTTTTCATAACTGCCTCCAAAAGAACGAATCAAACAGCCCATCTATGATAATGAATCGGGCGGGAAAAGTCAACAGGAAAAGGGGGGCGGTCCTGTTGACATCCTGCACAAATTAGGTTAAACTTGCCTTGGCTGTCCTCAGTACAGTTTTACAAGGAACGAAGAGGAAAGAATGAAAAAACCGATCACCAACAAGCTGCTGTGGATCTTCGCGGTCGGCCAGTTCGGCTGGAGCCTGCTGTCCGGCATCGTGACCAACTGGATGGTTTACTATTACACCGGAACCCCGGACGCAAACAACCCCAACACCGGCATCTTCGCCTCCGGCATCACGCAGAGCCCGATCCTTTTCAAGCTCACGCTCTTCGGTCTTGTCATGGCCGTGGGCAGGATTTTTGACGCGATCACCGATCCGCTGATCGCCGGCTGGTCCGACCGCAGCAGGAACAAGGCCGGTCGCCGCATCCCCTTCATGCGCGCCGTCGCCGTTCCCTTCGCGCTGATCACCGTCGCTCTCTTCACCGTCCCCCAGACGGCAAACGTCGCGGTCAACGACGTACTGCTCTTCGCGATCCTCATGTGCTTCTACCTGTTCATGACCATCTTCTGCACGCCGTACAACGCGCTGATCGCCGAGCTGGGCGACACGCAGGAGCACCGCATCAACGTATCCACCTATATCTCCTTCACCTTTATCGCCGGCACCAGCATCTCCTTCATGCTGCCCAATGTGGCGGGGCTGTTCGGCTTTGCCGGGCAGGCGGGCTCCATCCGCCTCGCCGTGGCTCTCATGGCGACGATCGCGTGCATTGCGATGCTGATCCCCTCGTTCTACATCAAGGAGCGGGACTATATCGACTCCAGGCCCAGCGAGACCCCGGCCTTCTCCTCGCTGCTCAAGACCTTCAAAAACGGGCAGTTCCGCCGCTTCGTATATGCGGATGTGATCTACTTCTTCGCGCTGACCCTGTTCCAGACTGGCCTTGCCTTCTATGAGACCAAGCTCATGGAGATTGAGGACACCTGGACCTTCCCGCTCACCGCGCTGATGACGCTTGTGAGCGTGCTGCTCTACCCGCTGGTGAATAAACTTGCCCCAAGCTGGGCAAAAAGAAGCTGATCGTGGTCGGCTTCTTCGCCTACGCCTTTGTGTTCTTCATCACCTCCATCTGCGGCAAGGGCCTGTACTGGGGCTTCATCGTGGCAATCTGTGCCGCCGTGCCGCAGGCCATCCTCGGCATCCTGCCTCAGGCCTGCGTGGCCGACGTGGCGGAGCTGAGCCGCCTGGAGACCGGCGAGGACCGCAGCGGCATGTTTTTCGCCGCGCGCACCTTTGCCTTCAAAATGGGCCAGGCGATCGCCATGGTGGTCTTCACCTCCATCACCGTCGCGACCATCCTGGAAAACGGCGAGAAGTACGTCGCCCCCTCCCAGTATCGCACCACCGCGATCGTGGCCTTCGTCACCTGCCTGATCGGGGCCTGCCTCTTCCTGCTGTATAACGAGAAGATGATCCTTGGCAGGATCGAAGAACTCAAGGCGGAAAAAGCCGCGAAGTAAACGATTCTCAGCCATTTCAAAAGCCGGCCGTCTGGCCGGCTTTCAGACTGTAGACAAACCCATGCTGCCGAAGTTTGACACGCATGGGGAGAGCGCGAGAGGGGATTGGTTATTCCCTCTCGCGATTGATATACTCAGTCGACACTTTGTCGACAGCTTGAAAGCCGGCCGTCTGGCCGGCTTTTGCTTTTGCAGGGATGATCATGATATCCCGGCCTTCGGAATACTGTCCAAACTGCCGGCGGAATCGTTCGACAGACTCTACAAAACAGAGAAATATGCCCACGTATGGAAAATAACTGTTGCGAACACTATTTAAATCGCTTAAAATATATTTCTGTAAGTCTGCGTATCAGACAACTGGTCCGTGACTTCTCACATACCGTACGGCTGGAGGAAGCGTGGGATGAGAAACAGACCCTATCCCTATTACGACATTGCGGAGGTCGCGACGCTGCGTGACCTGATCGCCTATGGCGAGACCCACGGCGCTGAGAACACGATTTTTTACACGGGCCGTCAGAACGATGAGCCGATGAGCTTTATCGAAGCCGCAGAAGAGATCCGTTCGGTCGGGACCTATCTGCAGGAGCTGGGCTTTCAGGGCAGCCATATCGCCCTGCTGGGCGAGAACTCCACGGAGTGGTGCCTGAGCTATTTTGCCATTGCCAACAGCGGCAATGTCGTCGTCCCGCTGGACAAGGAGCTGTCGGCGGAGGATCTGGCCGAGCTGATCGAGCACTGCGGCTGCGAGGCGATCTTTTATTCGGAGAAGTACCGGGAACAGATCGCCTGGTTTCAGGATCGGGGCGGGGACTTCCCCGATATGCGCTATTTTTCTCTTGCACAGTTCCCCGAATATCTGGAGCAGGGGCAAAAGCTCCTCGAGGCCGGGAGCACGCTCTTTGACCGCGCGCCGGTGGAGACGGACACGCTGGCCTGCATCGTCTATACCTCCGGCACCTCCGGCAAAAGCAAGGGCGTCATGCTTACGCACGGCAACCTCGCGAGCGATGTGGTGGCGACCTGCAAATGCGTCACCGCCCGCAATACGCAGATCTTCCTGCCCATGAACCACACCTTTTCCTGGGCGTCCGCCATGTTCGCGGCCTTCCTCTACTCGGTGGACGCGCACATCAGCGGCAGCATGAAGCGCATCGTCAAGGACCTCAACCGCAACAAGCCCCAGAACATTTCCGCGGTGCCCCTGATGGTCGAAATGCTCTATAACGGCATCTGGAACAACGCCCGCAAGCAGGGCCGCGAGCAGCGGCTCAAAAACATGGTGACGCTCAGCCACATGCTGATGACCCTGGGCATCGATGCGCGCAAGCGCCTTTTCAGGAAGATCCACGAGAGCTTCGGCGGCAGGCTGGAGACCATCATCTGCGGCGGCGCCGCGCTGGACGACAAGCTGCAGCGCGGGCTGTTCGACCTGGGCATCAACGTCATCAACGGCTACGGCATCACCGAGTGCTCCCCCGTGGTCGCCGTCAACCGCAATCACGACTTCCGCTTCGGCAGCGTGGGCAAGCCCCTGCCATGCAACAGGGTCATGATCCACGAGCCGGACGAAAACGGCATCGGCGAGATCTACGTCTCCGGCAGCAACGTGATGAAGGGCTACTACAAGGACCCGGAGGCCACGGCGGAGGCTTTCGACTGCGAGTGGTTCAAAACGGGGGACTACGGCCGCATGGACAAGGACGGCTTCCTGTACATAACCGGCCGCAAGAAGAACCTGATCATCCTCGCAAACGGCAAAAACGTCTCCCCGGAGGAGCTGGAACAGAAGCTCGGCCGCATCGAATACGTCAAGGAAGTCGCAGTATACGAGGAGAACAGGGACATCACGGCGGAGTTTTTCCTCGACGAGGAGAATTACCGCGATGCGCGCGAGCGCCTCGCGGAGGACGTGAAGGCTTTCAACAGCAAGATGCCCTCGAGCAAGAACGTCAAGAAGATCAAAGTACGCGACATCCCCTTCGAGAAGACCACCACCATGAAGATCAAGCGCTATCTGCTCAATGCCAGGGCATCGAAATAATAAGAGAAAAAGGGAAAGAGGAGAAAAGAACATGTACGAAAAAATCTGCGAGATCCTGCTCAACTATGTCGAGGAGCCCGAGGGCGGCCTTACGCCCGAGACGAAGTTTGTAGACGACCTGGCCATGACCTCTCTGGACATCATGACCATGATCGGCGATGTGGAAGACGAGTTCGATATCGAGATCGAGACTGCCAAACTGCGTGAAATCTATACGATCAGTGAACTGGTCGCATATCTGTCCAGTCTGAAATAAAAAGAGAAGGAGAGAATAACATGCAGGAACCGACATATTATCCGCTGAGCTCGATCCAGGAGGGCCTGGCCTTCCTGTTTCGTTTCTATCCGGACCTCCATATTCTGAATCTTGCGCTGCGAATGGACTTTGACTGTGAGATCGACGAAGAACTCCTGCTAAAGGCGATTCGGGAAACCGAGAAGCGCATCACATTTCTGAAAATTCGCCTTCATATGAAGGACGAACAGACCATGGTTCAGTATGCTTACGAGGGAGAGCCGGACCCGACCGAGATCGTAGATTTCAGCCAGAGCACGGAAGAGGAAATCAGCAAGGCTCTGTTTGACTGGACGTACAACGCGTTTCCGAATTCCATTCTGGAGGTTCCACTGTATAATTTCAGACTCCTCCATCTTCCGGAGGGGAAGCGCAGTCTGTACTTCTGTATCGAGCATTTTATTGTGGACGGATACTCTGTCCTCTTTGTGTTTGATTTCCTGGATCGTGTCTACGCTGCGCTGGAGAACGGAGAAGAGCTGCCGGAGCCGACGCCGTATCCCTGGAAAATGGTTGAAGACGATTTGGCTTTCCACGATTCGGAGAAGTATCAGACGGTTCTGAAAAAGGCGGAAAAGGACTATGCTACCGAGCCGCATTTTACTTCGATCAATGGCCTGGGCGCGCCTGAGTTTATCGAGGGTAAGCGTTACGGCAAGGGCCTGAGCTTGACACAGTTCGACGGTTCTTCTCTGCTTCGCGGCATCCCGGCCGACCTCGTGAGCAGAATCATCGATGGGGCAAAAGAGAACAACATCTCGCCGTCGAATTACTACCTTTTGGCGCTGCGTACTTATCTTGGCAGCGTTTCCGGCACGGATGACGTCACTGTCTGCCTCTCTGTCAATCGCCGTTTTAACCAATATGAAAAATCCTGCGGACTCGATTTTGCCACACTGCAGTTTGTGCGTTCCATAATTCCTCTTGACTGCTCGTTTACGGAAGCTCTTTTGAAGCTCTCCGATACGCAGAACGATGTACTCCGCCATGCGAGAGCCCGCAGCGTCGACGTGTCTGTAAACGCGCGTGAGCTTTATGACGTTCCCGCCGGCTGCGGCTACTATACCGCACAGTATTCCTATCTGCCCCTCTTTGACCTGAGCAAGAAGCGCCTGAAGTATCACCCGTCCTATGTGAGCAACGGGCAGTCCAATCAGCCTTTCTATCTGCTGGTCCTGCCAGGGGACAGCGAGGGAAACTACTGCGCTACCTATGTTTTCTCCAAGGCGTATACTCCTGTGGAGAATGTTGAACGTTACCATGCCTTTATGATCCGCTTCCTGGAAAAGGGCGTGCAGAATCCCGATTTGAGTCTGCAGGAACTGGTTGCAGACAGCATTTGATTTATCGCAGAAAGTGTGATTCACAGCGATGGACAACAATAGCAATTTTATGACCCGCCTTGCACGCCTTATCGTTAGGGGCCGCTGGATCATCATGCTCGTCTTCGCAGCATTGATTGCGTTTTCCTTCTTCTCCTTCGGATGGGTACATGTGGAAGAAGATGTGACCGCATATCTTGCCGAAGATGCAGAAGCCCGCAGAGGACTCACCATCATGGAAGAGGACTTTGTTACGCTCGGCACCGCTAAAGTGATGGTTAAGCGCGTATCAGAGACGGAAGCCAGTGAGATTGCCGAGCAGATTCGAGCGGTCGCAGATGTCGCCATGGTCCAGTTTGATCTGACCGAGGCCCACTATATAGACGGCTATGCTCTCTACGACGTGACTTTCGCCGGGGAGACGGATTCGGAACAAAGCGAAGCGGCCTATGCCCGGATCAAGACTCTGCTTGCAGACAGGGATGTAACCTGCTACTCCGACGTTGGCTTCAGCCTTGCTGCGGGCATTGCGAGACAGATGGTATCCGTACTCATTTTTGTTGTCATCGTGGTCTTTGCCGTGCTGCTGTTCACTTCGGATACCTATGCCGAGATCCCGGTTATGATCCTGACCTTTGTGGTGGCAGCGGTCATCAACCTGGGGACGCATTTTGTGCTGGGGACGATTTCTTTTGTCTCCAACTCGGTTGCGATCGTGCTGCAGCTGGCACTCTCGGTGGATTATGCCATTATCCTGTGTAACCGCTATAAAGAGGAGCATGAACTGCTCGATACACCCGAGGCGGTTACAAAGGCTTTGGGCGCGTCCATTCCGGAAATTGTTGCCAGCAGTCTGACCACCATCGCCGGCCTGACGGCCATGACATTTATGAAGTTCCGTCTGGGTGTGGATATGGGGATCTGCCTGATCAAGGCAATTCTGTGCAGCATGCTGACGGTATTTCTGTTCATGCCAGCACTGCTCATACTCTTCGCTAAAGCCATGGACAAGACAAAGCATAAGCGCTTTGTGCCGAAAATATCTTTTGTCGGAAAGTTTGCTTATGCTACGCGCTTTGTTTTTCCGATCCTTTTTGTGCTTTTGGTCGTCGGTGCTTATCATATTTTCGGACAGACCAATTACGCCTATGCGCAGGATATTGTCCCAGCCAGGAACATGACGGAGCGTGAATCCTCCAAGGCGGAGATCGACGAGGCTTTCGGTGCAAGCAATCTGGTGGCTGTGCTGATCCCTTCGGGGGATTATGCCTCAGAAAAGGCGCTACTGGAGGATCTGTCCGGATGTCCCGAGGTCAAGAGTGCAAGCGGCCTTGCAGGTGTGGAAGTCATGAACGGCCGCAGCCTGGGCGATGAAATCAGCCCGGCCGATTTTTCCGCTGTCGCGGGCGTGGACGATACGGTGTCTCATGCGCTCTTTGCCTACTATGCGGCAGAAAAGGGCGACCACCGGGCAGTCACCGGTGATCTGCAGAACTACAAGGCGCCGATGCTGGACCTGTTTCTGTTCCTGCATGATCGGGCGGAAGCCGGCGACGTGGAACTGGAGACTGAGCAGCGCGCCATGATCGACGAGCTTTACGGACAGCTCAAAATGGCGGCGGCGCAGCTTAAGGGCACGAATTACAGCCGCCTGGTTCTGAATTTGAATCTGCCGGTTCAGTCGGACGAGACCTTTGCGTTTCTGGAACATATCCATCTGCTTGCCTCACAGTATTATCCCGAGGACGTGTGCCTGACGGGCGACTCTGTCAGCGCCAAAGACTTCAAGGACGCCTTTGCCACAGATAACCGGGTGGTAGGCCTGATGAGTCTGGGCCTCGTGATGCTGATCCTGTTCTTTACTTTTAAGTCCTTCGGTATGCCGCTGCTGCTGATCCTGGTGATCCAGGGCAGTATCTGGATGAATTTTGCCATCGCGGCACTGCATGGAGATCCCGTGTTCTTCCTGTGCTACCTGATCGTCAGCGCCATCCAGATGGGTGCGAATATCGACTACGCCATCGTGGTGTCCACCCGTTACCGCGAATTCCGGGAGACGATGGATCCGAAGGAAGCGATCATCACTACGCTGAATCTGGCCTTCCCGACGGTCATCACCTCTGGGCTGATGATGGTCTGCGCAGGGCTTCTGATCGGTTTCCAGGTCTCTCAGTGCATCATCGCGGGTATGGGCTATTATGTCGGCACCGGCACCAGCATCTCGATCGTGCTGATCCTCTTCGCCCTGCCGCAGCTTCTGCTGCTGGGCGATAAATTCGTGGCGCTTACCACGATCAACACCGAAAAGCTTGCACTGCTGCGCTTCGTCAAGCACAACCGCCGCCGTTTTGCCGCGGGGCTTCTGGCCGCCGCTGCGCTCTTCGCGCTGGTTACGGCGCCCGGCGCGATCCGCCTCGGCATCGACAATGCCTCCCGCACGCAAAAGCGGAGCGAAGCGATGCTCGAGCAGGCTGAGGGCCTCGAAGCCCTGGCTGAGAAGCTCGGCGCGTACAGCACCGATGTTGCAGAGCTCAAGTATAAGTTTGCCGAGCAGCTCGTGACCGACGAGATCGGTTCGCAGAAACTGGCGGAGGGAGAGGCCGAGTACCAGGCCGGGCTTGAAGAGTATACAGCCGGAAAGGAGCTGTACGACGAGAATGCCGCTCTCCTGGCGGAGGCCAAGGCGCAGTACGACGCCGGCGCCGCGAAGCTGTATGACGGCCAGGCGCAGTACGACGAGGGCCTCGCACAGTATAACGCCGCCAAGGCCGAATACGACGCCGGCAAAAAGAAGCTCGCAGACGGCCAGGCCGCCTACGACGCGGGCAAGGCGAAGTATGACGCCGGCGCGAAAAAGCTGGCAGAGGGTCAGGCCGCCTATGACGCGGGCCTTGCCGAGTATGAAGCCGGCAAAGCGGCATACGCTGCCGGGCAGCAGGCCCTGGCGGAGGGTCAGGCAGCCTATGACAGCGGTCTCGCCCAGTATAACGAGGGGAAGGCGCAGTACGACGCGGCCAAGGCGCAGCTCGACTCCGTGTCGGGTCTCTACAATACCGTACTTCCGCTCTATAACGAGTATCTGGACCTGCAGGCTCAGTATGATGCAGCCGTAGCAAGAGGGGACCTGATCGGCTCCACGGCGCTGTTCGGTCTTGTCACCGCAGCGAAGCTCGCTTTTGAGACCCAGCTCGGGGGCTACAGCATCGGCGGTCTGATGCAGGAATACCAGTCCGCGCAGGCCCAGCTTGACGCTGCCGCGGCGCAGCTCTCGGCAGCCGAGCAGGAGCTTGCGGCGGGCAAAGCCGAGCTCGACGCCGGCTATGCCCAGGCGGCGGCCGCCGAACAGCAGCTCGCCGAGGCCGAACAGCAGCTCGCCGCCGGCAAGGCGGAGCTGGATGCCGGCAAGGCGGAGCTCGCTGCGGCGGAAAAGCAGCTGGCGGAAGGCAAAGCGGAGCTGGACGCGGGCTATGCCGAGCTTGCTGCGGCTGAGCCTCAGCTCTCCGACGCCAGGAACCAGCTGGATACCGCAAAGGCGCAGCTGGACGCCGGCTATGCGCAGCTTGGCGACGCGGGCGGGCAGATCGCCGCGGGCGACGCGCAGCTTGCTGAAGCGGCAGGCCAGCTCGAGCAGGGCGAGCAGGCGCTCAAGGATGCCGAGGAAGAGCTTACATCCGGCAGGCAGACCCTTGCGGAGAACCGCGACGAGCTCAACGCCAGCCTTGCCGCGCTGGATGCTTACAGCTCAGAGGAAGAGCAGCTCTCCGAGGGCGTCAAGCTCCTGCTGGAGAACGAGCAGGTTAAGGCTCTGGCGGGCAGCGGCGCATCGACCGGCGAAGTCATCCGCGCAGCCAGGCAGGTGTTCCGGCAGAACGCCGAGGATGCACAGAATCTGTCGACTGCGGCACGGAATGTCTCGCTGAATCTGCTGCTTGCCGCGGCTCTCGCACTCATGGCTGTGCTGTTCCTGATCGTCCTGCGCAGCTCCTTCGCACCGGCTTTGCTTGCGGCGATCTCTGCCCTTGCGGCGCTGCTGACTCTGGTCTACTGGAAGAGCCGCTGCACGGATCTCGAAAGCCTGCTGCCGCTGGCCGCGGTGCTGCTGGCGATTTTCGGCGTGCTCTTTGCCGGACAGATGTTCGGCAGGAGCCGTGAGGAGAGTTCGGGAAAGCGGGAACAGCCTGCGGAATAGAAAAATAGAAAAACCGGCGCCCGGCTTTCTCAAAGCCGGGCGCCGTCATCATTGCGGGAATGTCATTCCCTCTATGCTATTTTTCTGCGCCTGTCAGAGCCTCCGCTTCCGCACGCTCCTGTTCATTGACTGTGCTTTCCTTTTCACGCCTGTCCGCTGGGTTCCGCAGGAGATGCGTGGCGGCGCTGACAACCTGCGAGGCGGCGCTCACGACCTGAGAGACTGCCTGCCTGGGCAGGTCGGAAATGGTTTTCTTCGTGACCTCACTGGAAGTGAGCAGGCAGCGCAGGATATTCTCAAAGCCGCCCGCGCCGGCGTCATCCAGTTCCTCCAGCGTGCGCGCGCCGTTGGCCGAAAGCGCGTCGAACAGTTCGCGGACGAAGACGACGCGGTCCTCCTGCGAAATGCCTTCGATCCACTCGCCGACCGCGGCATTGATCCAGCGGCTGCGCGGATCGTTTTCCCCGCACAGATCCAGTCCGCCGTGGTCGATGCCCCAGGTCGCCAGACTGTGCTGCGTCATGCCGGAGGCGTTGGAGCGCACGATCCGCGAGTCCGTGATCTGCGGCTCGAAGAGCTTGCCGATCACGGAGAAACGGGGAATGATCCGGGTGCTGCGGCTGTCGATACGCTTCATGCCGCTGATATCCATGACTTCGTCACAGAGACCGGGGCCGTCCAGAATGAAGATCCGTTCCAGCAGCTCCAGCACCGGCTGCTGCAGGGAGCAGGCCACAAACAGCGCCAGGTTGCCGCCCTTGGAGTGCCCGCCCATGTACCAGCGCCTGCCGGTCGTAAGATGCGCTTCGGCATATCGCAGGGCGAGCACCTGGGCCTCGGTGCGCATGAAACCGATCATGAAATCCTCCTCCCAGCCAGCCAGGGAATCATCCGTGCCGCGGTAGGCGAGGAAGGAGATGCCGCTCTCGTCGTGAAAGCAGAGCGCGGCAAACTGCATGGGCGGCTCGTCCCGGACCTGGTCGACATAGTCGCTGATCAGCAGATCACCGAAACGGCGCGAGGCCACGGCCTGAGCAAAGATCTCCTGATAATTCATATCTTTGCCTGCGAGCATCACAGGCACCGGACCCGCATCAATGAGCTTCTGACAGTCGCGCAGATGGATCGGCCCTTCATGATCTGCCCACATGGGCTTGAGGTCATAATAGGAGAGCATGCACAGCACAAGGGCGTCCGCCTCGCGCAGACCGTCGACCGAGAAGGGGATGTCGCCGCGCCAGCGGATATAATCCAGAATCGTATCCATGGTGAAACTCCTGCTAAGCTCGGCTTCCGATGGCGTCGAGCAGCTTCTGCAGACTTTCGGGCTTCTCCAGATTGAGCGTCATGGGGCCGGCGCTCGTCTCCAGCGCCAGCGTCGGCATCTTCATCTCGACCGTGACACAGTGCCCGGCGCTGACTGTGCGGCGGGACTCCCCGGCGGAGCGGATCGCCGAGAGGGGGATGTAGTTCCAGCGCAGCCCGGCGGGGAGATACAGAGCAGCCTTTCCGACGCGGTATTGCTCGATCCGCTGTGCGGTGCGGAAGTCCTCAGAGGGATCGTCGATCACAAGGCCCTCAATGAGAGCGGTCGGTTTGAACATGTGTATGCGCCTCCCGTGTTCCGGCCGCACGCGGCGGCCTTTTTTTGTATTGTACCGTATTGCACTGCGAAAAGCAAGGAACGATGCGAAGCGGATTGTTCGCCACGAAGTGGCGCCTCCAAAAAAGGGACACGCTCCGTCCTTGCGGAAGAAAAGAAAAAACATGAATGGGGCGGGCCCGGGAGGGAATTGGGTATTCCCTCCCGGGAAGTTGAGCGAAGCGGATCCTTCGCCGCGCAGCGGCGCCTCCAGCAAAAAAGACACGCTTTTGCGTGTCTTTTTTGCTGGAGGCGCCACCCGGACTTGAACCGGGGAATCGCGGATTTGCAGTCCGCTGCCTTACCACTTGGCTATGGCGCCATATGACATTTGCGGGCGTCGTTATGCCCGCAAATGCGTTTTTATGGAGCGGGCAACGAGGCTCGAACTCGCTACCTCCACCTTGGCAAGGTGGCGCTCTACCGGATGAGCTATGCCCGCAGATACCCCGTTGAGAAACGGGGTGGTGCCTCCGGTCGGAGTTGAACCAACGACACGCGGATTTTCAGTCCGCTGCTCTACCTACTGAGCTACAGAGGCATATTCAAAGCTGCCATCTCTTCACGTATCCAAAAACAAAACCCAGCGCAGCGGGTTTGATTTTGAGAAGGAGGAAGGAGATCGCGGATACGCAGTTTTCACGGCTCTTACGCAAACCGTGGAAACGGAGTGGAGCGAGCTTCTTCCGACGTTGTGGTGGTGGGAACAACTGGACTCGAACCAGTGACCCCCTGCTTGTAAGGCAGGTGCTCTAACCAGCTGAGCTATGCTCCCGCGACAGCTTTGTTATAATACTAAATAATAGCTGAAATGTCAATACTAAATTTTCTTTTTTTCGGTCTGCGCGGAGAGCAGAGCGCGCAGATCCGCCGGGGAGAAGGCGTAGCGCGCGCCGCAGAACTGGCAGCAGATCTCTACTTCTTCGCCCGCGTCGATCATCTCCTGCAGCTCCTCAGGCTCGATGCAGGAGAGCGCCTCCGAAACACGCTCACGGCTGCAGAAGCAGCGGTAGCCGACGGGCGTTTCGCCCACTATATGGTAATCAAACCCCTTGAGGACCTGGGCAAAGACAGACTCCGGCCCGTCCTCGTCAAGGATCGTGGTGAGCTGGTCCATCAGGAAGATGTTGTCCTCGAGCTTTCCGATCAGTTCCTCGTCCGCGCCGGGCATGAGCTGCACGATGAAGCCGCCTGCGGCGCGGATGCTGCGGTCCGTATCGACCAGCACGCCCAGAGCGCAGGCGGAGGGGACCTGCTCGCTCTCGAGCAGATAGGCGGTCAGATCCTCGGCGATCTCACCGGAGCGCAGCGCGGTGGAGCCGATGTAAGGCTCCCTGAGTCCGATGTCCCGGCTGACGGTCAGCATGCCGTCGCGTCCGATGGCGGCGCCGACGTTGAGCTTGCCGTCGCTGTGGCGCGGGGGGTCCACCGCGGGGTTTTCCACATAGCCGCGCACATAGCCCTCGGAATCGGAGACCGCGACCACGCTCCCGATTGGGCCGCCGCCATTGACGCGGATGGTGAGCGTGGCCTTTTCCTCCTTCATGCTCTCGCCGAGCAGGGAGGCGGCGCAGAGCGTCCGCCCCAGGGCGGCGGAAGCGGTAGGGGAGCAGCGATGGATCTGCCGGGCGCGCTCCACGGTTTCCCGCGCGGTAATGACCGCCATTTTGATAAAGCCGTCGGCGGCAGTGGCGCGTATGATTTTATCCATTTTAAATCCTTTCTTTATAGGCTTCCCCTTCGGGGGGAAGCAGTCACGCGTCAGCGTGACTGATGAGGGGCCAGGTCTCTACTCACTGACCACTGATCACTGGCCTCTTCCACTTACCGCACAGCGCTGAAAAACACTCTGCCCTGTTCCTTCTGCGGGCAGTCTGTCAGCAGGCGTACATCGGAATAGCCGAGCCCTTCCAGCAATGCGCATAGGGAGGGCAGATCATGCGCATACTCCACATGCTCCTCGCCGCTGCGCCGCCAGAGCTTTCCCCGCCGCTCGAAGAGGTCCATGCCGTACACGATCTGCCCCGCGTTCTCGTCGAAATCGGCGCGCCAGAGGCAGAGAACGCCGTCGCTTTCATCCACGAAGATCTCACCGTCCAGCGAGCGGAACCATTCCGGCGTGTGTACGTCAAATAAGAGAAGGCCGCCGGGACGGATGAAATAGCGCAGACGGAAAAACACCGTGCGCAGCTTTTCGGGAGAGATATAGTTGAGGCCGTCAAGAGAGCAGTATGCCGCGTCCACCGTGCCGTAGAGGTCGATATCGGCCGCGTCCTGGCACAGCAGCAGGGGAGGGACGGGCAGCTCCGCGCATTTCTCCCGCGCCTGCATGAGCATGTCGGGCGAGGCGTCCACGCCGATCATCTCGTAGCCGCGCCGTGCCATCTCGGCCGTCAGAGTCCCCGTGCCGCAGCAGAGGTCTAAAAGGAGACGGAATCCGCCGCCGCAGCGCGCGAACTCCGCCTCGTACAAATCTGCAAACTGCGCATAGGGCACGTCCCCCGTGAGAGTGTCGTACCAGGCCGCAAGCGGGCCGTAGGCGCTCATTCGTCCTTCGCCTTCAAGCGGCTGAAGGCGATGTCGTAGCCGCCGCTGCCGTACTGCAGGGAACGGTTGACACGGCTGATCGTGGCGCTGGAGGCGCCGGTCTCGGCCAGAATGTCGTTATAGATCATTCCCTCGTTCAGGCAGACCGCGACCTGATAGCGCTGCTCCATGGCCATCAGCTCCGAGATGGAGCAGAGATCGTCAAAGAATTTCTTGCATTCCTCCACGGAACGGAGGGAAAGGATCGCCTCATACATCTTGTCGCTGCGGGGTTTCCGGTTATGCTTGTTCATGGCTTCCTCCGCTTTCGGATTATTTTCTGATTAACCCTATGTTACATCACCGTATGAAAAAAGTAAAGAGTTAAAGTGAAAAAGCGTTAAATAATTTGACGCATCCCGAAAGCTCTTGCGAAAAAGCCGGAGACAATATATAATAATAAATGAGGGAATTGTTCCTTAGAGAAAGGAGGATACAAATGACCGCAACCGTGAATATGGCGCTGGTCTGGCTGATCGCCATGATCATCTTGCTGATCGTCGAGGCCGTTGTCCCGGGGCTGATCTCGATCTGGTTCGCTCTGGGCGCGCTCGCCGCTCTGATCGCAGCCGCGCTGCATGCGCCGATGTGGCTGCAGCTGGCCTGGTTCTTCGTGGTGTCCGTCGCCGCGCTGGCGCTGACCAGACCGCTTGTGAAAAAGTATGTCAACAGCCGGGTCAAGCCCACCAATGCCGACATGATCCTGGGCAGGGAGTGTGTCGTGACGGAGGAGATCGACAACATCCGCGGCACCGGAGCGGTGACCGTAGGCGGCAAGATCTGGACGGCCCGCATGGACAGCGACGGGGAGACCGCCGCCGTCGGAGAAATTTTGAAGACCCTGCGCATCGAGGGCGTCAAGCTCATCGTCAGCAAGTAAAAGCCTGAACACTATTATTGCAAAGGAGAATTAGTATGCAGTATGTCATTATCGCGCTGATCCTGCTGATCATCATCATCCTGATCCGCAACATCCGCATCGTGCAGCAGGCGAAGGCCTACGTCATCGAGCGCCTCGGCGCTTACAAGGAGACCTGGAACGTGGGCATGCACCTGAAGGTCCCCTTCATCGAAAGAGTGGCCAAGGTCGTCACGCTCAAGGAGCAGGTGGCGGACTTCCCGCCCCAGCCCGTGATCACCAAGGACAACGTCACCATGCAGATCGACACGGTGGTCTACTTCCAGATCACCGACCCCAAGCTCTACACCTACGGCATCGAGCAGCCCATGGTCGCCATCGAGAATCTTGCCGCCACCACGCTGCGTAACATCATCGGCGATCTGGAGCTGGACCAGTGCCTGACCAGCCGTGACATCATCAACACCAAGATGCGCGCCATCCTGGACGAAGCCACCGACCCCTGGGGCATCAAGGTCAACCGTGTGGAGCTCAAGAACATCCTGCCTCCCAAGGAGATCCAGAACGCCATGGAGAAGCAGATGAAGGCCGAGCGTGAACGCCGTGAGGCCATCCTCCGCGCCGAGGGCGAGAAGCGCGCCGCCATTCTGGAGGCCGAAGGCAAGAAGGAGTCCGCCATCCTGCGCGCCGACGCCAAGAAGCAGCAGCAGATCCTCGAGGCCGAAGGCCAGGCCGAGGCCATCCTGAAGGTGCAGACCGCCACCGCCGAAGGCATCCGCCTCATCAATGAGGCCGCCCCGACCGACGCCGTCATCCGCATCAAGGCGCTCGAGTCCTTCGCCGCCGCCGCGAACGGCCAGGCCACCAAGATCATCATCCCCAGCGAGATCCAGGGGCTGGCGGGCCTCGCCAGCGGCGTGATCGAGGCGTCCAAGGAAAAGTAAAGCACGCACCGATACAGAGAAAGGAAAGCAGGCGGCGCAAGCCGCCTGCTCATAAAAGCTTATGAGCACGGCTGCTGATTTCCTGAAACGGCACGGTATGGACCCTGCCAGTGTCGAGCCCGCGAGGGACGCCCGGAAGATGATGGAGGAAATGGAGCGCGGACTGGCGGGCGAGAAGAGTTCTCTGCCCATGATCCCTACATACCTCAGCGACGACGGCGCGATCCCCAGAGATACCCCCGCCGTGGTCATCGACGCCGGCGGCACCAATTTCCGCAGGGCGCTGATCACCTTTGACGATTCCGGTTATCAGGTGGACAGTCTCAGCAAACGGAAGATGCCCGGCATCGACCGCCCGGCCACATGGGAGGAGTTCGTCTCCTTCACGGCAGACAGCATACTTCCTCTGATGGATAAGGCGGAAAAGGTGGGCTTCTGCTTCTCCTTTACCGCGGACGTAACCCCGGAGATCGACGGGCGCGTCCGGCGTATTGACAAGGAAGTGGTCATTACCGGCTGCGAAGGGCAGCTCGTCGCCGCTTCTCTGAAAGCGGAGCTGGAGCGCCGCGGCGTGCTTGGCAAGAAGATCGTCATCCTCAACGACACGGTCGCCGTGCTGCTGGGCGGCCTGGCCGCCGTGCGGCGCAGCGATTACAGCGGCTTTGTCGGCCAGGTCAGCGGTACGGGCACCAATACCTGCTGCTCGCTGCCGGCCGGACGCATCGGCAAACTGGGGCTGGGTTCCGACCGCAGCATGATCGTGAATCTGGAGTCCGGCATGTACGACGGCATCCGGGGCGGCGATTTCGACCGCATCCTGGACGAGGAGAGCCACAATCCCGGCGAGAAGCATTTTGAGAAGCTGACGGCCGGCGTGTACCTGGGCGAGCTGTGCCACCTGATGCTGAAAGCCGCGGCGGACGAGGGCCTGCTGAGCCCGGAGGCCTCCGAGCGGGTCCGGGCCATGGGCTGGATCGACTCGGCGGTGATCGACGCCTGGGCCAGCGGCGAGCAGCTGGAACAGATCTGCGGGAACGCGGACGACGAGGCCTTTGTGGAGGAGATCTGCCGGGCCATGTTCGAGCGCTCCGCCCGCTGCATGTGCACTAACCTGGCGGCCATCCTGCTGCTGACCGGCGCCGGCAAATCGGCGGAAAAGCCCGCCTGCATCTGTGCCGAGGGTTCTCTGGTGCAGAAGGGCCGCGCCTATCGCCCCGTGCTGGAGCAGCTTCTGCGCGACGAGGTCGGCGGAAAGCTCGGGCTGTTTGCGGAATACCGCATCGGAAACGAGACCACGCTTCCGGGTTCCGCGGCGGCGGCGCTGCTCAATTGAGCGCTTAGCTTTTAGCGCCGAGCGCCTATCAGGCAGCGCCAAGGAGATTGCGCATAGCGGGTAGTGTATTGTATCTATCATAGAGTATACAATAGATAAGAAAACGGATTGTTGAACCAGTGTTAGCACATTGGTACGGCAATCCGTTTTTGCACTGTAATTGATTGCTTGAAAACAAGCGTTTTCCTGAGCGCTGATAGCTAATTGCTAAGCGCTATTTCTTCTCCTTCGGCTTCGAAAGCAGCGCCGTCAGCAGGCCGAAGAGCACAGCGGCGCAGACGCCGCCGGCAGACGCCGTGAGCCCGCCGGTGAAGGCGCCGAGCAGACCGGATTCGCTCACGGCCTTTTTTATCCCCTTTGCCAGCGTGTTGCCGAAGCCGGTCAGCGGGACGGTCGCCCCGGCACCGGCCCAGTCGACCAGGGGCTGATACAGCCCCAGCGCGCCGAGGACTACGCCGGTGACCACGAACAGCGTCAGGATACGGGCGGGCGTGAGCTTGGTATAATCGATCAGCAGCTGCCCCGCGACGCACAGCAGGCCCCCGACGAAAAAGGCTTTCAGATAAGTCAGAAAAATGTCCATGCTTCAATCCTCCCGTTCAATGACCAGCGCGTGACAGATGCCGGGGATGCTCTCGCCCTGCATGGCGCTGGTAGGGGACATGAGGGCGCCGGTGGCGGCGAAGAGCACCCGCTTCCAGACGCCGCGCTCCATGGCGGGGAGAATATGCCCGCAAAGGACCGAGGCGCTGCAGCCGCAGCCGGAGCCTCCGGCGTTTACCTTCTGCGTTGCCAGATCATAGATGAGCACGCCGCAGTCCAGATACATGATCCCAAGCTCGATCCCCTCAGCCTCAAAGAGGGAGACGAGCAGATCGTGCCCCAGCGAACCGAGATCGCCGGTGAAGATCGCGTCGTAATCCCCCGGCGAGCGCCCGGTGTCGTCGAAGTGCGCGCGAAGCGTGTCAAACGCGGCGGGGGCCATCGCGGCTCCCATGTTCGCCGGATCGTCGATCCCCGCGTCTACGATGCGCCCCGGCGTCAGATGCGTGATCCGGGGGCCGGCGCCGCCGCGGCCCAGCAGCACCGCCCCCGCGCCCGTTACCGTCCATTGGGAGGAGGGCGTACGCTGCCCGCCGTACTCGAGCGGGAAGCGGTATTGCCGCTCGGCCGAGCAGAAATGCGAACCGGTAAGCGCGCCGGCGCAGCCGGCAAAGCCGCCGTCGATGGCAGCCGCAGCCAGGGACAGGCTTTCGGCCATGGTCGAGCAGGCGCCGTAGAGACCGAAGTAAACGAGACCGGTCTCTTTCATCGCCCGGCTGGAGGAGACGCACTGGTTCAAAAGGTCCCCGCCGAACACGCAGTCAAGCTCGGGGGGACTGAGCTTCGCCTTGCCGCATGCGAGATCGAAGCATTGCCGCAGCATGTGGCTCTCGGCCTTTTCCCAGCTGTCTTCCCCAAAATAAGAATCCCCGGAGATATAGTCAAAGCCGTCTTTCAGCGGCCCCTCGCCCTCCTTGCTGCCGACTACCGCCGCGTACGAGAGCACGGACGGCGCCGAGGGCAGCATAAGCGTCTGTCTGCCGAGTTGTTTGATCATGTTTTCCTTCCGGTCCTTTCTTTTTTCCATAGTGTGTACAGGAAATGAAAAAATAAACAGGGAGAACGATCCGCTCCCGTGCGTCTTGCGGAGCGCCCGCGCGTGCGGTATAATCAAAAAAAGACTCCGTTCAGAGAGGCGACCGGCAAGAACTCACGATACAGAACATGCGAGGGGATCATGAATCACAAGAGAGTGTTGGCTGTTTTGCTGCTGATGGGAATGTGTTTCTCTGTTCAGCTGCTGAAGGGGAACGGATCGGCCGAGGCCGCATCCGCCCTGCAGCTTCTTCTGGATGATTACGACCAGATGTGGGACGTTTTATATGAAAGCTATCCGTTTTTGTCCTGCACGGGAAAAGACGCAGAACAGCTGGAGGCTCTGCGCCTGGAAAAGCGCGCTCTGATCGGGAAAAAGGCAGCGGATCCGGCGGGGCTCTACCACATCCTGCAGGACACATGCTCGGCGTTGGGAAATATCGCCCATTTACGCGCCGTCAGCCCGGAGGAGTATTCGGCCTTTTATGCCGACAGGTCGGAAGATCGGGAAAACGGGATCATACACAAAGACACCGATATCTGGCTCGATCCGAAGACCGTGGAGGTCTATGCGCAATTGGGCTTCCGGGAGGCGCGGCCGGCGAACAGCTCCGGCCTGTACTCTGTGGGGATGGACTACTTTCCGGATCTCCATGCGGCTTATTTCCGCTTTCCGACCTTCTACAGCGAAGAATTGACTCGCCAGGCTGTGCCCATTGCCGCGTTTCTGGAAAAGCACCCCGACGTTGAACATCTTATTTTTGATATCACGGGCAATCGCGGCGGCTACACTTCCGCCTGGATCAACGGTATCGTATCCGCGTTTCCGGATCCGGTCGAATGGCAAAGCACCAGTTATATCCGCATTACGGAGACGGTTGCCCGGACATATGAGGGGATCCCGGTTGAACCGATCGACTTCGAAGCCGCGGACCTGCCGGATTGGGTCGAGTCTCTGGGGATGACGCATCAAGGGACACACAGGCTTTCCCTGCCTTTGGAAGCCTATGCCGGAGAGAAAGTCGAACGTTCGGTAAAGCGCTGGCTCGTGATCGACGGCGAGGTCGCTTCGGCGGCTGAAATGTTCGCGCGTTTTTGCAAGGATACGGGATGGGCTGCCGTCGCAGGCACTGCGGCAAAAGGAGATGGGCTTGTTTCCGCCTACGCCCCGAGCGTCGTGCGGCTGAACAATACCGGTCTGCTGTTTATGTTTTTCGCGGAGAGCGGCGTCAATGAGGACGGGTCGCTCAACGTTCTGCGCGGCACTGAACCGGATTATTTTGCAAAGCCGACGGAATCGCCGCTGGAAGCCTGTATTCGGTGGATAGCGATCAGCGACGGCCGTGAACCCTGAAAAGCCTGTGCACGGCCCCGCCCGTCGGCGGCATAAGCGTCTGTCTGCCGAGCTGTTTGATCATGTTTTTCGCTCCTTTGTTTTTCCTATAGTTTGCGCAGAAGTCGGGATAATAAACAAAAAGACACCGCACGAGCTTTTTTGCTCGTGCGGTGTCTCAATCTGTCGACAAGGTGTCGACAGATTGAGAGGCAAAAAATGGGAACTTCTGAAAAAGTTCCCATTTTTGCACAGATTGTACTGCGAAAGGGGATTACCGTCCCCTCTCGCGCTCTCCCCATGCAGGTCCGACTCGTTCTGCAGGGGTTCGTCTACTGCCTTATACGATTATCAGCATTTCTCCAGCCGCCAGACGAAGCTGTCAAACTGCCGCAGTTCCTGCGGAAGCGGGAGACCCATGTCCATCAGGGCGTCTGCGCCGTAACAGCGGCCGCTCTCCCGGTCGCGGTAGACAGCGCCGGGGGTCAGGCCGCGCGGGCGGATATACAGCGGCGGCATATACCCGTGCAGAGCCTGCAGGACCGCCGTGATCATCGCCCTCTCGCCGTCCTCGGAGACAAAGGCCCAGGCGCAGCAGTCCGCACTCATGGGATCGCTCAGTCGGTAATACAGCCCTTCCCGGATCAGATCGGCGTCCTCGCGGTAAACCCGGGTCTGTTCCCGGACCGCCCGGCGTTCCTCTCCGCTCAGCTTTGCGGGGTTCAGCTCGTAACCGAAGGTCCCCGCCGCGGCGACCGCGCCGCGCGTCTCGATGGGCACGCTGCGGCCTGTCTGATGGTTCGGGCAGGCGGAGACGTGCGAGCCGACCGCGGAGACCGGATAGCCGAAGGAGCTGCCGTACTGGATCCGGAGACGGTCGATGGCGTCGGTGTTGTCGCTGCACCAGATCTGCGGACTGTAATAGAGCATGCCCGCGTCGAAGCGCCCGCCCCCTCCGCTGCAGCCCTCGATCAGAAGATCGGGGTAGCGGGTGTTGAGCCGCTCAAGGATCTCGTAGACGCCAAGCATATTATCGTAGAGGACCTTGCCCTGATCCGTCGCGGCGTGCGAGTAGACGTCGGAGATCGAGCGGTTCGCGTCCCATTTGAGGTATCCGATCCGCCCCTGATCCAGAATCTGACAGATGCATTCAAAGATGTGCTCGCGGACTTCCGCGCGGGAGAAATCCAGCACCAGCTGGCTGCGCGAGCGCACGGGCGGCTTGCCGGGGATCGCAAGCGCCCAGTCGGGGTGGGCGCGATAGAGCTCGCTGTCCTCGCTGATCATCTCCGGCTCCATCCAGATCCCGAACTTCAGCCCGAGAGCGTTGACGCGCTCGGTAAGCTCTCCCAGCGTACAGCCGAGCTTCTCGACGTTCACGGTCCAGTCGCCCAGCGCCCGGCGGTCATCCGACCGATTGCCGAACCAGCCGTCGTCCATCACCAGCATCTCCATGCCGAGCGCCGCGGCCTCCTGCGCCAGCTTGAGCAGCGATTCGCCGCTGAAATCGAAGTAGGACGCCTCCCAGCTGTTGAGCAGGATGGGGCGGCGGATATCGCGGTACTTCCCGCGGCAGATATGCCGCCGCAGGCAGCGGTGCAGCTGATGGCTCAGACGCTCGAGACCCGCGCCGCTGTAGCTGAGGATGACCTCTGGCCCGACGAGGCTCTCCCCGGGCAGCAGCGGATAGGAAAACTGCTCCTCGCCGAGGCCCATCTGCAGCCGCGTCAGACCGAACTGATCCCGCTCGCCCTCGGCGCGGAAGCAGCCGCTCCAGACGAACTGCATGGCCCAGCAGCGCCCGGCGGTCTCCGTCGTCTCTTGCTCCGCGAGGATGACGAAGGGGTTGTACTGATGCGAGGAATAGCCTCTGCGGCTGCCGACCACGGCCGCGCCGTGGCCGAGCGCGCGCCGGTCGGGCATCCGCTCCATCGCATGGCGTCCGTGAAAGCTTATCAGATCGTACTCTCCGCCGACAAAGTCCAGACACGCGCTCTGCAGCTTTTCCACGCAGAAGGGGGCGGAGCCGAGATTGCGGACGACGACGCTGCGCGTGATCACGTCCAGCTTCGGCAGAACACCGTAAAGCAGCTCCACGCGCAGGGACAGGCGCTCGTCCTCCAGAAGGATCTTCAGGCTCTCCGCCTCGTCCTCTCCGCTCTCGGAGTAGACGGCCGGGAGGCCGGGGAGAGAATACTTGCCGGGCATGATCTCATAGCCGCGATAGCGGAGCTCGCAGCCGCAGGCACCGTCGATGCCGCGGACGACAAGGGAGGAGGAGCGAAAATCGCCGCTCCCCCAGTAGGGGAACTCCTGCGGCAGTATGTCGAGCGAATAGCGCCGATCCTCCTTCGCGGCGGCGGGATTGCCGGAAAAGCCGCGGTCGGCGTAGCACAGCAGATAGTCCATGCGCCCTTCGGTCCTCGCGCCGTAATACAGGTGGAGGAGCTGATCGAGGGGATCTGCCTGCAGCTGATAGGTGGAATGGAGGGTGTGAAGGGTAAAGATTCGTTTTTCGGCGTCAAAACGGATGGACATGGTCCACCTCCTGAATCAATTTGGGAGACATCCGGTTTTTGCGATCAGGGAAACGGCCCGCTGCCTGGCAGCGGGCCGTCAAAGCATTCAGCCGCGAGGCGCTTCGATCACGCGATCTTCAGTTCTTCCCAGAGCGTGTTGAGATAGTCGAGCGTCGCGCTGTCCAGATTGCGGTAGGCAAACTCGTTGTAGAGCTCGCTGAAGTTCTCGATGCCCGGGTAGAGGATCTGCATGGTCTCCTCGCCGAGCTCCTCGGCGTAGTCCTCGCTGTCATAGACGAGCGAATTGGGGGAGGCATAGTAAATAAACTCTGCGTTGGCGATGGCCGGCTCCTCGGAGAGCATGTAGTTGATGAAGATCTCGGCCAGCTCCTTGTGCTGCGCGGAGCTGGGGATGCACATGGCGTCCACGAAGTAGTTGGTGCGCTCGGGATAGTAGAACTGCAGATCCACGCTGTCGGCCTGCGCGTCGATCATGGTGAAGTAGTCGCCCGCGTAGTAGGCGCCGACGGCAGCCTCGCCGGATTCCATCATGTTGTAGATCTCATCCATGACATAGCTCTTGACCAGCGGCGCCTGGGTCTTCAGCTCGGCCAGGGCGGCGTCCCAGTCGGCCCGGTCGGTGGAGTTGACGTCCAGCCCCAGCTTGTACTGCGCGGTGGCGAAGGCGTCGCGGGAGTTGTTGAACTGGACGATGTTGCCGGCGTACTTGCTGTTCCACATCAGATCCCAGTCCTGCGCGTCAGCCTCGTCGACGACGTTGGCATTGTAGATGATGCCCACGACGCCGTAGGTGTAGGGTACGGAGTAGAGGTTGTCCGGGTCGTAGTACAGGCCGCGGAAGCTCTCGTCGATGTACTCATAGTTGGGGATGTTGCCGAAATCCAGCGGCTGCAGCATACCTTCGGCGGCCATGCGCGCGATCATATAGTCGGAGGGTACGACCACGTCGTAGCTGACGGCGCCGGTGGAGAGCTTGTTGTACATGTCCTCGTTGCTGGCGTAGGTGTCGTAATTGACCTTGAGCTTCTGGCCGTAGGTCGCCTCGTACCATTTCTCAAACTCGCGGATCGTATCGAAGGAGTCCTCGGAGCCGTCGGAGATGTACTCGCCCCAGTTGTAGACGTTCAGGGTGAGCGTGTCCTTTTTGCCGCAGCCGGTGAGGAGGACGGCGCAGACAAGCGCGCAGACGACAAGAAGAGATACGAGCTTTTTCATGTGTTTTTCTCCTTTTTTGCTTTTCTTTTTTCCCGTGCCTTCCGCACGGTCTCGGCGCTCTCGCTGTCGGTGAGGTTGGACAGGAGCAGCAGGGCCAGGATCACGAAGAAGATGATGGTCGCCAGGGCGTACATCTTGGGCGTGACCGTCTTTTTCGTCATGTTGTAGATGCGGATCGGCAGGGTCTGGAAGCCGTTGCCGGCCGTGAAATACGAGATCACGAAGTCGTCGAGCGACAGGGTGAAGGCCATGATGAGGCCGGTCACGATGCCGGGCAGGATCTCGGGGACCTCGACCTTGAAGAAGGCGCGCAGCGGCGTGCAGCCCAGATCCATCGCGGCCTCCGGCAGGGACTTGTCCATCTGCTGTAGCTTCGGCAGCACCTGCAGGATCACATAGGGCAGGCAGAAGGTCACGTGCGCGATCAGCATGGTCCAGAAGCTCAGGCTGGTGGCGGCGCCGAAGAGGCGGCCGACAAAGACGAACATGAGCATCAGGGAGATACCGGTGATGATGTCGGGGTTGATCATCGGGATATTGGTCACGGTGTCCATCAGCGTGCGCAGGTACTTGCTGCGCAGCTTGTGGATGCCCACAGCGGCGGCCGTGCCCATGGCGGTGGAGATCAGCGACGCGCTCACGGCGAGAACGAGCGTGTTTCGCACGGCGCCGAGCGTGTCGGAGTCACGGAAGAGCTCGCGGTACCAGTAAAGCGAGAAGCCGGAGAAGACCGAGAGGCTCTTGGCCTCGTTGAAGGAGAAGACCAGCAGGATCGCGATCGGCGCGAAGAGGAAGATCATCACCAGCGCCGTGTAGAAGCGGGCGAGAGGTTTCATTTTCATCCCGGCGCCCCCTCTCAGACCGCGGCGCGCCTGTTGGCGGCACGCTGGAAGACGGCCATGCAGGCAAGCAGGATGACCATCAGGATAAAGGCGATGGCGGCGGCAAAGTGCAGGTTGTTGGCCACATACTGGCCCTCGATCGCGTCGCCGATCAGATAGAACTTGCCGTTGCCGAGCTTCTGGGAGATATAGAAGGTGGAGATCGAGGGCACCAGCACCATCGTGATGCCGGAGAACACGCCCGGCAGACTCAGCGGCCAGATGACCCGGCGCAGCACGCCGAAGGGGTTGCAGCCGAGATCGCGCGCGGCCTCGATGAGCTTCTCGTCCATCTTGGCCATGACCGAGTAGATCGGCAGGATCATGTAGGGGAAGTAGTCATACACCATGCCGATCACGACGGCGGACTCCGTGCCGATGATGTGGACGGGCCTGAGCCCGATCAGCCCGAGCATGCTGTTGAAGATGCCGGTGTCCTGCAGGATAGTCATCCAGGCGTAGGTGCGGATCAGGAAGTTCATCCACATGGGGATCATGATGAGGGTGATGAGGATGCTCTGCACCCGGGAGGAGGCCTTGGAGATGATGTAGGCCGCGGGGTAGCCCATCAGCAGGCAGATGAAGGTGGAGATCACCGCCAGCTTCAGCGAGCGCATGAAGATCAGCAGATAGGTGCGCACCTCACGGGCGGCGCCGTTTTCATCGGCGATGGAGGAGGTGGCGGTGAAGAAGCGGGTGATGTTGGAAAAGGTGAACTGAAAGCTGTTGTCGGTAAAGGCGTAGTAGGCCACGAACAGTAGCGGCACCACGATGAAGAGCGCGGCCCAGACCGAATACGGCGCAAGGCACATGCGCTGGATTATCAGGGCGCGCTTGGAGACGGCGTTTTTGTTCTTCACCTCTCACTCTCGCTTTCCGCCGAGGCGACCTCTCCCAGCTCGCTCAGGTCGTTGTCCTCCAGCCCGCCGATCTCGTCCATCTCCATGGAATAGGAGGAGTAGTCGCCGAACATGCCGGAGTACTCGGATTTCTTCATGATATGGATCGCGTCGGGCTCGAGGTAGAGGCCGATGTGCTCGTCCACATCGACAAAGTCCGTGGTCTGGATCATCCACTTGAAGCCGTTGATGTCCACGATGATCTCATAGTGTACGCCGAGGAAGGTGACGGAGGTGACGACGCCCTTCAGCATGCCCCTGTCCTCCGGGACGATATCCACGTCCTCGGGGCGCACGACCACGTCGACCGGCTCCTTCGGCTCGAAGCCCTCGTCCACACAGGTGAAGGTGTGCCCGTGGAAGCGGACCTTCCTGTCCTCGAGCATGATGCCGTCGACGATGTTGCTCTCGCCGATAAAGTCGGCCACGAAGGCGTTCTTCGGTTCGTTGTAGATATCCACCGGCGTGCCGATCTGCTGGATGCGGCCCTCGGACATGACCACGACCGTGTCGGACATGGACAGCGCCTCCTCCTGGTCGTGCGTGACGAAGACGAAGGTGATGCCGGTGGCCTTCTGGATCTTCTTGAGCTCCTGCTGCATGTCCTTGCGCAGCTTCAGGTCGAGTGCGGCCAGCGGCTCGTCGAGCAGCAGGACCTTGGGGCTGTTGACGAGGGCGCGGGCGATGGCCACGCGCTGCTGCTGCCCGCCGGAGAGACTGGTGACGCTGCGCTTTTCGAAGCCGGAGAGGGCCACGAGCTTGAGCATTTCGTTGACCTTTTCCTCGATCTCACTCTTGGGGACGCGGCGCTCGCGCAGGGGGAAGGCCACGTTTTCAAAAACATTCAGATGGGGGAAGAGAGCGTAGCGCTGGAAGACGGTGTTGACGTTGCGCTTGTGGGGCGGCACGTCGTTGATGTTCTCGCCGAGGAAGATGATGTCGCCCCGATCGGCGCTCTCAAAGCCAGCGATCAGACGCAGGGTCGTGGTCTTGCCGCATCCGGACGGACCCAGCAGCGTAAGGAATTCGTTGTCATAGATGTCCAGATTGATGTCGTCCAGTACGACCTGCCCGTCAAAGGACTTGGTGACATTCTTCAGCTCAATGATCTTTTTCATGCTCTATTTCTCCCAAAAATCGAAAAAGCGACATGTGCACTCGCACACGTCGCTTGTATGGACGGACGGGGCACCCGCCTCAGGCGGCTGCCGTTGTCACAATGGGATCAGAGTCTATATAGCAAAGATTACTTTTACTACTCTTATTGACCATTTTACAAGTTTGTGTGCCGGATAATAGTAACCAACTTTGCAAAACTTGCGCTCTTAACGCAATCAATAAGGCAACAGAAGTTGCCGCCGCGTTCCGCGGAGAATCGGCATTCGACCCGGCTGTCCGTATGGCCTTGGCCCCGAAGGGCGGTCGACATCCTGCTTCAGATAGACGCTATCCGATTGAGACGACTCATTCTAACAAGTTTCCCCGGTCGTGTCAATAGATGGAGAATACAATAATACATTTTTATTCAATCCGATTCGGCGTTATTCATGGGCATTATGCTCAAAAACGGAGCTCCCAGAGCGTCAGCCCCAGCGCGGGCGCCGTCGGCCCCGCCTGTGCGCGCTCGCGCGAGGCGAGGATCGCGGCCATCGCTTCCGGCGCGCGTCTGCCGAGCCCGACCTCCAGCAGCGTGCCGGTCAGGATGCGCACCATGTTGTAGAGAAAACCGTCGCCCGTGAAGAAGATGCGCAGCTCGCCGTCAGTCTCGGAGAACGTGATGCTCTCCAGGCGGCGGACGTTTGATTTTTTGCTGTTTTTGAGCGAGCAGAAGGCGGAGAAATCGTGCTCTCCGCAGAGCGCAGCCGCGGCTTTTCGCATCGCGTCGAGATCCAGTTGTCCGGGATAGGGGAGCACGAAGCGCCGGGTGAACACGTCCGGCGTCTCCGCCGTGCGCACGCGGTAGCAGTAGGTCTTGCCGACACAGCTCAAACGCGCGTGAAAGCGCGGTGCGGCCTCCTCGAGGGCGAGGGCGCCGATATCCTCCGGCAGCACCTGCCGCAGCTGCCGGAGTGTCTCGCGGCAGTCGATGGCCTTTACCGTGCGGAAGGAGCAGACCTGCCTTCTGGCGTGCACGCCCGCGTCGGTCCGGCCTGAGCCGGCGACTTCCAGCGGCTCGTTGAGCAGACGGCTCAGCGCCGTCTCCAGCTTCTCCTGTATGGTGCTGCCGGTGTTGCCCTGCTTCTGCCAGCCGCGATAGCGCGTCCCGTCATAGCTGAGCGTCAGACTGTAATTCGGCATGATCCTGCCCCCTCGCCTTTATCCGCTCTATTATAGCACAGGGTCGAAAACGCTTGCAATGCGCCTGCGGGAAGAATATAATAAATTATATCCGCAAGCAATTTTGAGGGGTCTTCGATGAAGCAAGGAAAGGGGATACGTGTACTGCTGGCCGTCCTGCTGACGGCGGCGCTGGCGGTCGGCGGCGTGGCTCTCCGGCACGTAGCGCAGCAGCGCCGCGCGGCGGAAGAGCGGCAGCGCGCGCTCGACGCGGTGGAGGACTTCGCCGGTGTGCTGACTGCCGACGAGCTGGGAACGCTGGAGCAGTACCGCAACTTGAAAAGCGTCGATCTGCGCGGGAGCGTATGTTACGAGGCGCTCGCGCGATACAGCGAGGCACACCCCGCGCAGGACGTGCGCTATACGGTACCGTTGGGCGGTCTGGCTGTCGGCAGCGGCGTGACCGCGCTGACGCTGGAGCCGGGCAGCTTTTCTCTCGACGGGCTGACGGAAAGCCTGCGCTGCCTGCCCTCGCTCACGCAGATCACGCTCTCGCGCACGACGCTGACGGCGGAGGAGATCGCCCAGCTGCGCGAGAGCTTCCCGGAGCGTACGATCCGCTACACGGTGGCGCTGCTCGGCCGCGAGCTCGGCGAGCACACGCGGACGCTGGACCTGAGCGCCATGCCGGGCGAAGCGCTGGATGAGGCGATCGCGGCCCTGCGCCTGCTGCCCGTGCTCGAGCGTGTGGAGCTGACCGATCCCGAGGGCGGCAATACCCTCGGCCGGGAAGAGGTCAAAACCCTGCAGGACGCCTTCCCGGAGCTCTGCTTTGCCTACCGCTTCGAGCTCTTCGGTCAGACCGTCTCCACGGAGGACGAGCGCATCGAATACATTCGCGTGCCCATCGGCAACGAGGGCGTGGACGAGCTGCGCCGCGCCCTGCCGCTGCTCAAGAGCTGCCGCTATTTCCTGCTGGACAACTGCGGGATCGACAACGAGCTGCTCGCTCAGCTGCGCGATGAGTTCCCCGAGACCAAGATCGTCTGGCGGCTTTACATCGAATACATCGGCTTTCTGACCGATATCAAGGTCCTGCATCTGACCTGGATGTGGGATAACCGGAACATCCAGATCCTGCGCTACTGCAACGAGCTGGAGTACTTTGACATCGGGCACAACACGATCTCCGACATCAGCTTCATGGCCTATCTGCCGAACCTGAAATACGCGATCCTGTCCTACAATTACGTGCGCGACGTAAGCCCCCTGGCCAACTGCAAAAAGCTCGAAATGCTGGAGCTCTACTTCTGCCACCTGCTGGAGGACATCTCGCCGCTGGCCGAATGCGAGAGCCTGAAGCTGCTCAACGTCAGCGCCACGAAAGTGCATGACATCAGCCCGGTCTTCGGGCTGAAGAATCTGGAGCGCTTTTACTGCATCATGAACTACGGCATCCCGGAAGAGCAGCAGAAGCAGATCTATGAGGAGCTGCCCGACTGCTGGATCACCTTCAACCAGGAGATCGACAAGGCCGTGGGCTGGAGCTTCGACGCCGCGGGCGGCGTGCGCGCCCAGTGGTATCTCGATATGTACAAGATCTTCCGCTACCGGGCGGAGCCGTATTTCTTCGGCGACTATCCGGAGGAATTCCAGAAGGGGGAGTGAGCAGACATGGAGGAAAACAACAGGCGCATGCCCCTCTGGCTGCTCGTGCTGCTGCAGCTGGCGCTGGCCGGGGCGGTGCTGTGCGTGTTCGCGCTCTTTCATCATGTGATCCCTTATCGGCAGCTGCGCCGGGGCGGCATGCCCGAGCCCATCGCCGCCGTGGCGCGCGCGGAGACCCCGCCACCCACGGAGGAGCCGATCCCGGCGGAGCTCGCCGCGGAGCCGGAGGCGACGCCGGAGCCCGTCCCGCAGACCTGGGCGGAGCGCTTTGCCGCGCATTTTTCCGACGAGACCGTCTGGGAGGACATGAGCTACCGCAGCCCGACCATGGCGGTGACGGTGACGAAATACGAGTACAATGAGCTGATGCCCAAGGGCGTCTACTTTGTGGCGGATATCTATCTGAGCGACGTGGAGCAGCTGCAGGCCGCCTTTCCGCTCAACGGCTTCACCTTCGCGCAGCCTGCGGCCATCGCGCGGGATGCGGACGCGGTCGTCGCCGTCAACGGGGACTGCTTCGTGGACCAGCGCGGCGGCTTCGTCGTGCGAAACGGCGAGATCTACAGCCAGAACCCCACAACGGCCGACATCTGCGTTCTGTATAGTGACGGCCGCATGGAGATCTGCGAGCCGGGCGAGTATGAGCCGGAGCAGATCGTCAAGGGCGAGCCCTGGCAGATCTGGCACTTCGGGCCGAGCCTTCTCAACGACGACGGCAGCGCCCGCGAGAGCTTCAACATCAGCGACGCGCTGCTGATCGCCCACCCGCGCACCGCGCTGGGCTATTACGAGCCCGGACACTACTGCTTCGTAGTGGTGGACGGGCGGCAGGGCGGCTACTCGCTGGGCGCGGAGATGAAGGAGCTTGCCGCGATCATGAGCGATCTCGGCTGCAGCGCCGCGTATAATCTGGACGGCGGCGCCTCCTCCGTGATGATCTTCCACGGCGAACTCGTCAACCATCCCGTGGGCGAACGCTATCTCAACGACCTCGTCATCGCCGTCGACGGAAAGGAGGGCGCGGAGTGAAGCGCTTCAGGATCTTTCTCGCCATGCTGGCAAACGCCCTGCTGCTCGGCCTGATCGCGCTGGTGATCGTGGACGCGCGCAACCCCTACATGCGCTTTCTCACCAGTACGGCCTCCTATCTCTATCTGCTGCTGCTCGCCGTCGTGGGCGTCGTCGTGGTGTCGATGTACATCGCTTCGCTCCGTCGCTGAGGGCGGGATAAAAGAAAGAGCGACAGCATATGCATACGATCTCCCGGACTTCTGTTCGGGAGATCGTTCACATATTCTCTCTTGTGCCGCGCGGGGAAACGTGGTATTCTATGCAAAGTAATCTGCAATGAGGGGGGATCCCTGTGAAAATCGTGGTTCTGGGCGGCGGCATCAGCACCGAGAGACATGTTGCTCTGGTCACCGCTACCTCCGTCTGCAGGGCTCTGCGCAGCCGGGGCCATCAGGCCATTTTCGTGGATATGTTTTTAGGTCTCGAGGATTTTGACGGCCCGCTGGAGACGGCCTTTGACGCGCCGGACGGCTTCTGCGGCAAGGCAGCCATCGGGCATACCGCGCCGGATCTGGCCGCGGTCATCGCCTCGAGAAAGGATAAAAGTCCCAGCCGCCTGGGTAAAAACGTGCTGGAGATCTGCCGCCTGGCGGACTGCGTCTTTCTCGGCCTGCACGGGGCAGACGGCGAGGACGGCAAGATCCAGGCCGCGCTGGACCTGCTGGGCGTGCCCTATACTGGTTCCGGCCCGCTGGGCAGCGCCATGGCCATGGACAAGGCCGTGGCCAAGCGCATCGTGAGCGCCGCCGGCGTGCGCACCCCCGCCTGGCGGGAGCTGAGCTACTCGGAGGCGGATATTCCCGCCCTGCGCGACAGCCTGCCCGTGCCCTGCGCGGTGAAGATCGTGGGCGGCGGCTCGTCCATCGGCGTAGCCCTGCCCGACACGCGCGAGGAGCTGGAACAGGCGCTGCATGAGATCCTCTTCTACGGCAGCCGCGTGGTCGTGGAGCAGAAGATCGTCGGCCGCGAGCTGACGGTCCCCATCCTCGACGGGCGCGCTCTCAGCCCGATCGAGATCGTCCCGCCCGAGGGCAGGAGCTTTGACTATGTGTCCAAGTACCAGTCCGGCGAGGAGGGCGCCGCGGAGCTCTGCCCGGCGCCGATCACCGAGGAGGAAAAGCTGCGCGTCAGCGAGGCGGCGCTGGCCGCCCACAGGGCGCTCGGCCTCTCCGTCTACTCCCGCTCCGACTTCATTATGGATCGGGATGGGCTGGTCTGGTATCTGGAGACCAACACCCTGCCCGGCATGACGCCCAACAGCCTCATTCCCAAAGCGGCAAGGGTGGCGGGGATGAGCTACGAGGATCTCTGCGAAAAAATCGTCCTGCTGTCTCTGCGCAGGAATTAACAATTTCTTGATGTATTGACCTGCTGACGTGGTAAAATCATAAGTCAGAAAAATACGCTTCAGGGTGAAGACATGAAAGAACGCATCGCACAGTTTATGGCACAGTCCCGGCAACGGACGGCCCGCTTCATGGCGGGGAGAAACGGCAACGATCAGTTCAACTTTTTCCTGCTGATCGTGGACGTGGCGCTGCTCCTGCTGGCGTCGATCTTTTCCCGGCGCCTCGGCGGGCTGCTCTATCCGCTGGTGCTGGTCCTGCTGGGCTACACCTATTTCCGCATGCTCTCCCGCAATCTCTACAAGCGGCGGACGGAGAACGAGAACTACCTTCGCCTCTACGGCCGCGCCATGTCGAAGCTCCGCCTTCTCAAGGAGCGCTGGGTGCAGCGGCGGGATTACAAGTTTTTCACCTGCCCGTCCTGCAAGGCGGTCATGCGCGTTCCGAAGGGTCACGGCAAGATCAAGATCGTCTGCCGCAAGTGCGGCAGCTCCTTTACGGGAAAGTCGTAAATGTTCGGCTATCTGGTGGCCGACACCGGCACGCTGACCGAGGAGCAGTTCGCGCGCTACCGCGCCTGCTACTGCGGGCTCTGCCGCAGCATCCGGGAGCGCCACGGGCAGCAGGCGGGGCTTTCCCTGACCTATGACATGGCCTTCCTCGTGCTTCTGCTCTCCTCGCTTTACGAGCCGGAAGAGCGGGCGGGTGAGGGCACATGCATGCCCCATCCCGTCAGGGCGCGGGAGTACTGGCAGAATGAGATCACGGCCTACGCCGCCGACCTGAACACCGCCCTGGCCTATCTCAAGTGCCTGGACGACTGGGAGGACGACGGGAACCTCGGCGCGCTGGCCGAGGCAAAGCTTCTGGAAAAGAGCTTTCACGAGACGGAAAAAAGCTGGCCGCGCCAGTGTGAGGCGATCCGGCGCTCGCTGGATGCGCTGCACGCGCTCGAAAAAAACAGGATCGAGGACGCGGACGCCGCGGCGGCGAGCTTCGGCGAGCTGATGGCGGAGCTGATGGTCTGGCGCGAGGACCGCTGGGCAAAGGACCTGCGCGCACTCGGGCACAGCCTCGGGCGCTTCCTCTACGTGATGGACGCCTGCATGGACCTGGACGCGGACACGCGCCGCGGCCGCTACAATCCCTTCCGGCGCTTCTACGGTCTGTCCGACAACGAGAGGCGCTTCCGGGACATCCTGGAGATGATCCTGGGCGAGTGCCTGCTGTCCTTTGACCGCCTGCCTCTGGTGCAGGATGTGCCGCTGTTGAAGAACATCCTCTGCGCCGGTCTCTGGCAGCAGTTTGACCACAAATACAATGCGAAAAGGGGAAGCCCAGATGGTGCAGGACCCGTATAAAGTCCTCGGTGTGCCGCCCGACGCCTCCGATGAGGAGATCAAAAAGGCCTACCGGGATCTGACAAAAAAATACCATCCGGACCTCAACCCCGGGGACGAGACGGCCGCCGAGAAGATGAACGACATCAACGCCGCCTACGACGCCATCAAGAACGGCACCGCCCAGCAGGGCTACGGCGCGGGCGCGGCGTATCAGCAGTACAGCCAGCAGGCAGGCTACGGCTGGGGCGGAGGAGGCTATACCGGATGGGACAACTGGTACACCGGCGCCTATCAGCAGCAGTACCAGCAGACCGAGCGCAGCGAGTACACCGCCGCGCGCAACTTCATCCGAAACGGTCTCTACCGCGAGGCGCTCAACGCCCTCTCCGGCGTTCCCGTCGCGGAGCGGGACGGCAGGTGGTACTACCTCAGCGCCGTGTCGAATATGTATTCCGGCAACAAGATCGCGGCGCTGGAGCAGGCCAAGCGCGCCGCTTCCATCGAGCCGGATAACGAGGAGTATCAGCGCCTGGTGCAGATGCTGCAGCAGGGTGGGGACTTCTACCGCGGCTATCAGCAGGAATACCGCGGCGGCCTCGGCATCAACCGTCTGTGCATGACGATGTGCCTGGCCAATATGTGCCTCGGACCCATGTGCGGCTACCGGTTCATCTGCTGTTGAAAACAGACATCAATAAAACGACACTCTTCTGCACGTTGAGAGCGAAAGAGTGTCGTCTATTTTTTGTATTCAGCAATATCCTCAAGCGAACAGTTCAGTATCTCGCACAAGCGATTCAATGTAAAAGTGCTGATGTTCTCGTTCTTCCGCAACCGGTCCAATTGCCCGCTGCTGAACCCGTATTCTTTTATCAGCATGTATTGAGAAATCTCTTTGGTTTTCATTAGATCCCAGAGACGATCATATACAATCATGTGCACCACCCGACCCTTTATAAGATTAGGATGCGCACAGATTATTGACAATAGCCCGTATTCGGGCTATAATTTTACATGTCTATCTCTCAATTGCCATGAACACTGAAGTTGAAATGAATAAAGGAGTACAAAAAATGAGTTATCAGTATGATGGAAGACCGGAATACAAACCGATGAGCCCATGGGGCTATATCGGCTTGACCATTCTGTATGCGATCCCTGTAATCGGTTTCATTTTTCTGATCATTTTTTCATTTCATGACGGAAATATCAACAGAAGGAACTTCACCCGGTCTTATTGGTGTTGGCTTCTTGTTTTTGTTTTGCTGTTTCTGGCCCTGGCAGTCTTTGCTCTAGTTTCAAAGGATGAGGGCTTATCGGATAAACTCCACACTCTCTCAGATACACTGCAGGTAATGTCTGATAAACTAAGCGGCAAGGATGAAAACAATTCATCCATCGGGCCTTCCGTAACCCCTTCCAAACCACAACCAAGCGTTTCGCCGGCGGCAGGGGCCGATGATTTACCTCAGCCGACAATTGAGGCCATAACGAATACCTCGTCAACAGACGAAACGAAAACGGTATCCGAATCGCCCGGTGGATCAACCGGAGACTTCAAAAAAACAATGGATGCGTATGAAGCGTTCTTTGATGATTTCATTGCGTTTATGCAGAAATATGATGAAGAGGATAATATCTCTGCTTCCATGCTGGTTGAGTATGCGAGTATGATGAGCAATTATTCAAAGTATATGGATGAAATGGACAGTATTGATCAGAACAGTCTATCGAGTGAGGAACAAGCGTACTATCTGCAGGTAATGGCGAGAATTGAAAAGAAATTGATTGATTATGCATCGAATATCGACTAAACCGAAAAGCGGACGGTCATCGACCATCCGCTTTTCACGGAAACAGCTCCTTCACACACCGTTCGGTATAGGCCGTCAGCGCGTCGAAATCGACGTAGGGCTTATATACCGCCTCGAGCGCGTCGTGCAGCTCTTTGGCCTGCCGCAGCTTCTCGTAGGCCTCGGCGTAGAGCGAGCGGTATTCCGCCGTGAGGCGCAGCACCTCCTCCCGGTCCTTCTCCGCCATGGGCAGGCGGACAAAGCGGCCGAGGTTTACATAATCCGAATCTACCCCAAAATGCCGCGGCTCCACGACGTGCGGCGCGGTGCCGTCCACCCAGGCCTGATGCAGCGCGGGGATGTAAACCCCGTCGAGCGAGTCCGGGTCTCCGGAGCAGAGCACATAGTGAACATCCATGCCGCGCGCCTCGGCGGCTTCTCCGATCTTTCGCATGAAGCCGGACTTGCCGGTGCCCGGCCCTCCCTTGATGATGTGCAGGAAGGCGCCCTCCTCCGGCGGAAAGCCGTCGTAGAGCGAGAAAAAACCCCGGCAGGAGTTCCCGCCGAGAAAGTAGGTCTGTTGCATATTCACGCCTCCGATTGACAGACTGGTATCTTCCCACTATAATTATGCCCCGAAGGGCGTGAATATGATGTACGACTATATTCTTTTTGACTTCGACGGCACGGTATACGACACGGTGGAGGGCATCACCAAGTCGGTGCGCTACGCGCTCAACAAGCACGGCTGGGACGCGGAGCTCGCCGATCTGCGCTGCTTCGTCGGGCCGCCGCTCGACGAGATGTTCATGGAGAAATACGGTGTGAGCCGGGAGATGGGCCTGCGGCTGACGGAGGAATTCCGGGAGCGCTACAAGCCCATCGGCGTCTACGAATCCCGGCCCTTCGAGGGCATCGGCGAGCTGCTGAGCGCCCTGCGCGCGGCGGGGAAGAAGACCGCCGTCGCCACCTCCAAGCCCCAGTATCTGGCCGAGCATCTGCTGGAGCGCGCGGGGCTTCGCGCGCTGTTCGACGTCGTCTGCGGCTCGGAGCCGACGGGCGGCGGCAACGCCAAGTGGCAGGTGACGGAGCGGGCCCTGAACGCGCTGGGCGCGGACAGGGCGCGCAGCGTCCTCATCGGCGACACCAGATGGGACGTGGAGGGCGCTGCGCGCGTCGGCATCCCCTGCATCGGCGTGCGCTACGGCTACGCCGCGCCCGGCGAGATGGAAGCGGCCGGCGCGATCGCGATGGCGGAGGATACGGAGGAGCTGTTGGGTCTGCTGCTGCCGCAGAGCGCTTCCTGTTTAGGGGCGGCTGACAGACGCACGCAAAAAACTGCCGAGTGAAAGAAAGAAGGCGACTTCGTATGTGTTCTTACGAAATCGCCTTCTTGTTTGAAAAGGATTATCCATACGTGCGGGCGGATGACAGCCGCCCCCGCGGCTCACTTTTCTGTTTCGATGTCGATCACGATGGTTTTCAAACCCTGACGCTGCGCATACAGCAGCGTGCTCTGCGTGCCGCCGGGAAAGCCGGTATAGCAGGCCAGCAGCAGGGAGGAGCGGGCGACCATGCAGCGGTTGCGTTTCTGCATGCAGTCCGGCGTGTAGTGGATCTGCAGCACCGTGACCCTGTCGCAGCGGTCGAGAAGAGCGTTGTAGCGCTGCCGCAGAGCGGCGGGCCATCTGTCCGGCTGCGTTCCGCAGGGGATCACGGCCTCCAGCGTCACGTCCGGGCGGCTGTCGCGCAGGGCAAGCACGGCCTCGGCAAAATACATGTCGCAGCCGATGGCCATCCCGCACAGAAAATGCCGCCATCCGGCCTCGTATACGCCCTCCAGCCGGGCGGCCAGCTCCAGCTTCAGCTCCAGACAGCGCGGGTCGTTCTCATTCGCGCCCCAGGGCAGAGACTGCGGTCTGTGGCCGGTGAAGCAGCAGGTGATCGCTTGCTCGTCCATAACGACTCCTTCGTGATTGATGTATTTTAGTATATTCTATTCCGGGGGACTTGTCAAAAGCAATCGCCGGTGTTATAATCCAAGTGTCTTCAGGGCAGGGTGAAATTCCCGACCGGCGGTATAGTCCGCGACCCACCGTTTTCGGTGGCTGATTCGGTGCAATTCCGAAACCGACAGTTACAGTCTGGATGGAAGAAGACGGGGAAATCATATATTCCTGTCTTTCCTTTCACTGCGCCCGAAGCACAAGCTTCGGGACTTTTTGTTTTAAGGAGGAATCTGTATGGAAAACCTGAAGTTCATTCTCGTGTGCCTGGCGATCTTTGTCGGGCTGCTGCTGGCGGCCGCTGCCTTTGAGCGCCTTGTGGTCAAGGACCGCAAGCGCTTTTCGGACACGCACTACATCACCTACACCGCCATCTTCGCCTGCATGGCCGGCGTGCTGATGCTGGTGGAGATCCCGCTGTTTTTCGCGCCGGGCTTTTATAAAATGGACCTGAGCGAGCTGCCGATCATGATCTGCACCTTCTATCTCGGCCCCGTGGCCGGCGTCGTGGCGGAGCTCATCAAGGTCTGCATCAAGCTCCTGCTCAAGGGCACCACCACCGCCTTCGTCGGCGACTTTGCCAACTTCGCCGTCGGCTGCTCCTTCGTCCTCCCCGCGAGCATCGTCTATCACGCCAAGCCCAGCCGCAAAAGCGCCCTCACCGGCATGATCGTCGGCACGCTGATCATGACCGTCTTCGGCAGCGCCTTCAACGCGATCTACCTGCTGCCCAAGTTCTCCGCCCTCTTCGGCATGCCCATGGAGGCCATCATCGGCATGGGCACCAAGGTCAACAGCGCCATCAACAGCGTCTCCACGCTCGTCCTCTTTGCCGTGGTGCCCTTCAACCTGCTCAAGGGCGCAGTGGTTTCGCTGCTCACCTTCCTGCTGTATAAGCGCATCTCGCCGATCCTCCACAGGGGCGACGAGCGCCGCCGCGAGCGGAACGCAGGCAGGTCCGAAGCCTGAGCGCGCTGAGCGAGAGGTTGAAGGCTTCGCTGAAATACAGCAGCGCCAGATAAGCCGAAAGACCATGGCGCGGCAGCAGGAGCATCATCAGCAGCAGGCCCAGCGCCGCCTCGGCGATGTTGACGCCCATGCTCCACACCTGCTGCCCCAGCCCCTTCAGACAGCCGTCCACCGCCATGTCGGTGAACATGATCGGCACCAGCGGCGCGAGCATGCGCAGAAAGCGCGCGGCCTCGCGGCTGTGGTACAGCAGGCCGCCCAGCAGATCGGCGCATAATAACAAAACGGCAGACACCGCCAGAGAGTAGTGCAGACTGATGCGCACGAGCTTTCCGGCGGTGTTTTCTATGGCCGCGCCGTCTCCCCGGACCTGCGCCGCGGTCAGCTCGGGCACGATCAGCTCCGCCGCGGCGCCGAGCAGACAGGAGGGGAAGAACAGCAGCGGCATGACCATGCCCTGAATGATCCCGTAGCCCGCCAGCGCCGTGTCGGCCGTCAGGCCGGCAGCCCGCAGGCCGCGGGGGACCAGCAGATGCTGCAGCGTCGTGAGGGCGCTGCGCGTGTAGGCCGACAGCGCGAGCGGCACGGCCAGACGCAGCATGCGCCCCGACAATCGAATCCCGGTCCCCTCTGCCCGGTAGTGACGGCTCCGGTCATGGAGATAGACGGCAGACATCAGGAGCACGGATAAAATGTCCGCTCCCGTCCTCCCCAGCGTCACGGCGGCGCAGCGCCGCTCCAAATCGCCCGGCGCCGCCCCGCGCAGCAGCAGCATCACGAGCGCGACGCCCATGAGCTGCTCCGCCAGATGCACGGCCGCTGCCTTTCCCACGCGGCCGCAGGCGGTGAAATAGCCGGAGATCGCGGCGCACAGCGAGATACAGGGCATCGACAGCGCCGCGATGCGCAGCGAGAGCACAGTGCGCGCATCGCCGATCCAGAGAAAGCCGAGCGGCTCCGCCAGAAGCTGCAGCAGCGCCCCCGACAGAAGACCAAAAAAGCCGCCGTAGGCCAGACAGCGCCCCATGGCGGCGCGGATGCTGCCGGTGCGGCCGCCGCCCAGCTCCTCCGCGACAAGCCGCGTGGCGGTGAAGCGGATGCCGGAGATGGCAAGCGTCGCGCAGAGATTATAGACCGAGAGCGTGAGCTGATACAGCCCTAACCCGGACGCGCCCAGAGACAGCGCGAGCCGGGACTGGAAGGCCATGCCGATCACGCGCATCAGCAGCGACGCGCCCGTGAGCGTCAGGGTATTGCGAACAAGCGTTTTGGATAACATGCTTTATCGTATGTATCGCATTGGGCGGTTAGTATCTGTAAAGATCAGAGTTTTTGACATTTTCCTCTGGCCTTCAGCCACATAATATGATATCTTTTATTACGCATATGCCGCGGCTGTTTTCAGGCGTTGATTACGCAAGCGTTCGTTGAAAACGATGAGCATGATCCCAAAGCGCAGACAGCGGACAGCGGGGAACAGCCAGCCTGATTCGTTTCTTCTGTGAAATGAAAATACGGCGGTTCCGGGAAAGGAAGGATGTGGCGATGATAAAAAAACGATACTGCTGCTGCTGATCTTGAGTATGCTTCTGACGGCGGGTTTCCCGGCGGGTGCTTCCGCAGCGCAGGCTGAAGAGCCGCGTGAAAGAGAGATTCCCGCATCCTTTGACCTTAGGAGCGTCGACACGGATGGGGACGGCGTCGGCGACCGCTGCTATGTGACTCCGGTCAGGTTTCAGAATCCGTTTGGCTCCTGCTGGGCCTTCGCGGCCATTGCCGCCGCGGAGACCAGCCTTTTGGGGTCGGTGTACGCCGATGACCCGGAGGCATAGAAAACCCTGGACCTGTCAGAAAAGCAGCTGGCCTATTTCACCCGAGTGCCGCTGAACGATCCCTCCAGCCCTCAGAACGGAGAAGGCAATGGGGCGATCGACCCTACGGACATGTTCCAGGTTTACGGCGGGGGAACGACGGTGATGGCTGCTGCGGCCCTTGCCGAGGGCATCGGCCCCTCCGATGAGCATCCGGAATCACCGGATGTCGGAGAGATTTTTGAATATCACGGAAAAGAACGCATCACCACCTATGATTATTTCGATGGCGCTTTCCGGCATTTTTGCTACAGTGAGGAAGACGATTGGACCATTCCCGAGGAATTCAGGTTCCATCAGAATTATATCCTGGCGGATTCCCATTTCCTCCCTTCCCCCGCTCGTCGGGACGTCCCCGGACAATATGAATATAACGAATCCGCCACGACAGCCATCAAACAGGAGCTGCTGGAGAAGCGCGCTGTGATGATAAACGTGCTTGCCGATTCCAGCGAGCCGCAGTCGACGACAGGGGAAAAGACAAAATATATCAGCGACAACTGGGCGCATTACACCTGGGATTACGGCGAATCCAATCACGTGGTGACGATCATCGGCTGGGACGATGCTTATCCCAAAGAGAACTTCCTTGCGGAGCATCAGCCCCCCGCAGACGGCGCGTGGCTTGCCAAAAACAGCTGGGGATCGGCAGAAGAGGGATTTCCCTCCTACGGCCGGGGGAACTGGGGCATCGAAAACGAGGAAGGCCGGCATACGGGGTATTTCTGGATCTCGTATTATGACCATTCTCTCTCCGATCCGGTCTCCCTGGAACTGCAGATTGCGCCGACGCCGCAGAGTACAGATCAGCTCGATTACTTTCAGCCAAACTCCGTGAACAGCCAGAGCTATGACGAACCCGTCTCCATGGCCAATGTGTTCCGGGCGGATCATTCCAAAACAATCCGTGCAATCTGCGCCATGACCGCCGCGGAAAACACTTCTGTGCATTATCGGATTTATCTTCTCCAGGATGCCTATCAGACGCCTGAAGACGGACTGATGGCGGCGGAAGGCTCTGCCGACTTTGATGATGCCGGCTACCACCGCATTCCGGTCAGCGAAATCTGTGTGCAGAAGGACCAGTATTTCTCAGTCGTTGTGACGCTGACCAGGCAGGACGGAAGCTGTGACATCATCATGCCGAGGTCCGGCGGATTTGCTGATGTCGACAAACAAACAGCCATTGTGAATGAGCGGGAAAGCTATTTGCAACAGGATGGGCAATGGCAGGATTACAAGGCGATTGTCGATTCCAAGATGAGCGAATTGGGGCCCTCCGGTGCGGGAGACTGGTTCAATCTGTCTTATGATAACTTCCCCATCAAGGTTTTCAGCGACCGGGCGGCGGCCGATGTCAAGCTGAAACTGTCGCATGGAGATAAGCCGCTCAGCATGCTGGAAGGTTACGATACTGACCGGTATAAGCTGCAGCTTACCGGAAGCAGCACCTTTGACGTCGGAGATCCGTCCATTGTCTGGCAGCTGCTGCCCGGATCGGAAGAAATCGTGGAGACCGAGCCGAAGAATCAGGGCACAATGCTTGATGTGACCGCGAAAGCACCCGGAACGGCCATGCTCTCAGTGACGGCTGAGGGGATCGGGACAACGCTCCTTCCGATTGAGGTCAGCCCCGGGGGCCATCTTGACTTTATAACCGTCGTTGCGCTTGATTCGGCGTATACCGGGCAGGAAATCACTCCTTTTGTTATGGTGTACAGCGGCAGTTTCTTCCTGACGGAAGGCGTTCATTATCAGCTGCAGTATTATGACAATATCCTGTGCGGTCTTGCCAGGGTAGAGGCCACGGGGATCGGCTCCTGCGCAGATCCCGATGCGTCCGGGCCCCTCGTCGACTATTTTGCCATCGTGCCCAACAGCCCGGAAATCACCGCCCTCACGGCACAGAATGGTGAGATCCGTCTTTCCGTTGCGGATCTGTCGGATACGGGCGCGGATGGATATGAAGCGCAGTACCGGAGGAAGGGAAGCGAGGAATGGGTCTCTGCTCCTTTTGCGGCCTGTCATACCGACCTTGTCATCAGCGGCCTTGCGGCCGGGGAATATGAGGTGCAGGTATGCGCTTTCGTGGACAATACTTCCGCTTCCGCTCCCGAAGAAGATCAGACGGTGGCCTATGGAAGCTATGGCGATATCTGTTCCGTCATCGTTCCGTGATACCCGTCACGCCTGCCGCGTGCAGCATATGATCTATCTGAACGACACAGGAAAACTGCTCCGGAGAAGCTGAGATCGGTGCTCCGCCGTCCGAACGGAAAGGGATAAAGGAAGCATCTCTTACGCGGGGCAAAGCATTTCACTTTTCACGCAAAAAGGAAGATGATCTGCACATAAAGATGCAGACCGTCTTCCTTTTTTGATTCCAACCCGGCGAGCCGGATGCCCGGGCGGCATGTCTTTCCCTGCCGCCTTCTGAACACCCGGCCGCAGTCCGGCTTGGTATCTATGGCGCTGCTGCCTCCCGCTCACGCGGCGGATTTCGATCAGCCAGGCGCGGTATTCCCTCGCCGGGGGCGTGAGGGTCAGGGTACTGCGAACAGGCGTTTTGGATAGCATGCTTCGTACTTCGTATCGGGCGATCAGAATCTCGCTTGCATTGGCTGCGCGGAGGTGCTAAAATGGAAAAAAACATGCAAAAGAGGATGCTGTTTTGAGAAGATCGACCAAAATCACTCTGATCATTCTGGCGCTGATCGTGATGATCCTGCTGCCCTCCGGCTGCTCCAACGGCATCGGTGAGGCGCTTTTCCGTCTGCCGTCCACGATGGTGCAGACCACGCCCGAGCCCACCCCGGAGCCGACGCCGGAGCCTGCCCCGGAACCCACACCGGAGCCGACGCCTGAGCCCACGCCCGAACCCCCGCTGCCCGCGGGAAGGGCCGTGACCGTGGACGGAAAGCCGCTCGCCTCCGGCACCGTCGTCAGGGACGGCACCGAGTACATGCGCCTTGCCGAGGCCGCCGAGGCTCTGGGCCTTGAAGTTACAACGGAGGGGGACGCTGTCTCCTTCGTGTGGAGAAGGAAGGACGTGCGCTTCACACTCGGCGGGAGCGATTTCGCATACGGGGACAAGCGGCTGAGTCTGGACCCCGCGCCCGCCGCCTACCAGCGCGAGCCCTGGGTGCCGGTGCAGGCCTTCTGCGACGCGCTGGAGATCTCGGTCTTCCTCGACGAGGAGAATGAGCATCTCTACTGCACGCCCGGTGCGGGCGACTGGGCGCTGCCCGAGGGCTACAAGGTGCCGATCCTGATGTACCACGGCGTCAACGACTACGCCTGGACCATGCCGAGCCTGTTCGTGACCCCGGCGGAGATGGAGGAGCAGCTTGTCTATCTGCTCGACAACGGCTGGGACCCGATCTTTTTCGAGGATCTGGAGCACGTGGAGGAGTACGACAAGCCCATCATCCTGACCTTTGACGACGGCTATGTCTGCAACTACAACATCCTTTTCCCGCTGCTGCAGAAGTATAACGTCAAGGCGACCTTTTTCATCATCACCAACTATCTGAGCCGCCCCGAGGGCTCGGGCTACTCCAATCTCGAGCAGTACCTGACCTGGGACAACCTGCGGGAGATGGACGCCTCCGGCCTCTGCTCGATCCAGAGCCACACCGAGGAGCATCTGGACATGGGCATCCTCGGCGAGGCCTCCACCCACCGCGAGCTCGAGGGCGCCAAGCTCATGCTCGTGCGGCAGATCGGAAAGGAGCCTTTTGTGGTCTCCTATCCGGAGGGCAAGGCCACGGAGCTGACCTACAGCGTGACGCGCGAGACCTATCGCTTCGGCGTGAAAATGTCCGGCCCGACCTATGTGACGGGCGACGATCCGGTGATCCTCTGGCGCATCTTTATCCCGCGCGGTACGAGCATCACCACCTATGAAAAGCTGATCAACCAGTGAGGAGGAAGAATAATGATCATCACCATCGGCAGAGAACACGGCAGCGGCGGCCATGAGATCGCCCGCGCCCTGGCGGAGGAGCTGGGCTACGCCTGCTACGACAAGGAGATTGTGGACCATGCGGCGGAGAGCTCGCACTTCAGCCGGGAGGTCATGGATTCCTTTGATGAAAAGCGCGTCTCGCCCTACGTGGTCCCGGTCCCCAACTTTGTGGGGATGGGGGAGAGCTTCCGCCTGAACATGCAGGTAGCGGCGGCCCAGTTTGAGGCGATCCGGAGCCTCGCCGAGAAGGGCAACGGCATCTTCGTCGGCCGCTGCGCGGACTACGTGCTGCGCAATCGGGACGATCTGCTGCGCGTTTTCATCCAGGCGGGTGAGGAGAGCCGTATCCGCGAGATGATGAAGCGGCGCGATCTGAGTGAGGAGCAGGCCAGAAAGCTCATCCGTCAGGTGGACAAGGACCGCTCCAGCTATTACCGCTATTACACCGACCAGAACTGGGGCGACCGGCAATACTACGACCTGTGCATCAACAGCGACAAGGTCGGCGTACGGGGGGCGGTGCAGATCATCAAGGTCTGCCTGGAGTCCGTGGAAGCAAAATGAAAAAGCTCCTTGCCATCCTGCTTTCGCTCCTGATACTGCTCTCTCTTTCCGCCTGCGGACGACGGACGGAGGCGCAGACGCCGCCGGAGGAGGAGAGCGAGCTGCCGCCGGTATCCACGCCGGTGCAGTATCTCTTTGACAACAGCGGCGTGGAGCCTCAGGGGACGCTGCTCGGCAGTCTGGACTGCAGAGCGGAGTACCGCTCGGTCTATTCCGACATCCGGGAGGTCCCGGACCGGGGGAGCGATACGCGGCGCTTTACGCTCTACACCGACGGTCTTGCCATGTGGAACGGCTTTCTCGTGATCCTCCAGTCCACGCCCGAGGGGCATTCGACGGAGGACGACGAGGCCTATACCGAATACGCCGTGATCCGGCCCGATCATTTCGCCGCGGGCGAGGGCGTCAAGGACGCCAAGATGCAGAGCGACTGGAGCTGGGAGAGCTTCACGCGCGACCTCAACGGCGCGCTGATCGAGCTGACTGTCGGCAGGAAGGGCGATAAGGCGGAGCTTGCCTTTACGGCGACCACAGCGGCCGGAGAAGTCCATCAGCTCAGCTGCAAGGATATCGCGATCCCGGCGGACGGGCCGCTGTACTATTGCCTCAGCGTCGAGCACGCCTGCCTCGATCTGCTGGAAGAGGACACGATCGAATAATAGAAAAAGGGGAGTACTATGGAACTGAAAAACACCGTACTGGGCATCGAACTCGGCTCCACCCGCATCAAGGCCGTTTTGATCGACGAGCGGCATGTCCCCATCGCCTCGGGCGACTTTGAGTGGGAAAACCAGCTGATAAACGGCGTCTGGACCTATTCGATGGACATGGTGCACTCCGGACTGCAGACCTGCTTTGCCCGCCTGTGCGAGGACGTGAAGGCCAAATACGGCGCGGAGCTTACGACTGTGGGCGCTATCGGTGTTTCCGCGATGATGCACGGATACCTGCCCTTTGACGCAGAGGGGAAGCAGCTGGCGGCGTTTCGCACCTGGCGCAACACCATCACCGGCGAAGCGGCCGAGAAGCTCACGGCGCTCTTTGCCTTCAACATCCCCCAGCGCTGGAGCATCGCGCATCTGTATCAGGCCATGCTCAACGGCGAGGAGCACGTGAAGGACATCGCCTATCTGACGACGCTCGCGGGCTATATCCACTGGCGCCTCACCGGCGAGAAGCTGTTGGGCGTGGGCGAGGCCTCCGGCATGTTCCCGATCGACAGCGCGAGGTGCGACTATGACGAGGGCATGCTGCGGAAGTTTACGGAGTTGACCGGCGTCGACCTGCGCGCGATCCTGCCGAAGGTCGTCCCCGCCGGCGCCTGCGGCGGCTATCTGACCGCCGAGGGCGCAAAGCTCCTCGATCCCGACGGCGTGCTCCGGCCCGGCATCCCCGTGGCCCCCTGTGAGGGCGACGCGGGCACCGGCATGGCGGCCACCAACTCCGTCCGAGCGCGCACCGGCAACGTCTCCGCCGGCACTTCCGACTTTGCCATGATCGTCACCGAGAAGCCGCTCGGCGTCCACCGGGAGATCGACATGGTGACAACCCCCGACGGCGCCCCGGTCGCGATGGTGCACTGCAACAACTGCACCTCGGACATCAACGCCTGGGTGAGTCTCCTGGGCGAGTTCGCCGCGGCCATCGGCGCCCCGCAGGACAAGGGCAGGCTCTTCACCCTGCTGTTTCGCAAGGCGCTCGAGGGCGACGCCGACTGCGGCGGCCTTCTGAGCTACAACTACTTCTCCGGCGAGGGCGTGACCGATCTGGACGAGGGCCGGCCCCTCTTCGCGCGCACGCCGGACGCCCGCTTCACCCTCGCAAACTTCATGCGCGCGCATCTGCTCTCCGCGCTCTCCACGCTGAAGATTGGTCTGGATATCCTGACGCAGACTGAGCAGGTGGCCATCGACAAGCTCTACGGTCACGGCGGCTTCTTCAAAACGCCGGAGGTGGGGCAGCGGATGCTCTCCGCCGCGGTCGGCGCGCCGGTCTCCGTGATGGAGACGGCGGGGGAGGGCGGTCCCTACGGCATGGCGCTGCTCGGGGCCTACATGCTCTGGAAGGACGAGGGCGAGAGCCTGGCCGATTATCTGGACAACAAGGTTTTCGCCGATGCGAAGTCCAGCACGCTCATGGCCGATCCGGCCGACGTGGAGGGCTTCAACCGCTTTCTCATGGCTTATATGAGGGCACTGCCAGTGGAGAAGCTCGCGACAGAGAGTATCTGAAACGGATAAAACATCTAGCGGCACACCCGGAAGGGTGTGCCGCTGAGACTGTAGACAAACCTATACAGAACAAGTCGGACTTGCATGGGGAGAGCGCGAGAGGAAGATTCCCCCGGCGGGGGAAATGTCAGCGAAGCTGACAAAAGGGGGGGCGGAGATTGGTTATTCCCTCTCGCGTTTGATATCCTCAAAAATGAGAACTTTTTCGAAAGTTCTCAATTTTGATTCTCAAGGTGTCGACACTTTGTCGACAGCTTGAGCGGCACACCCGGAAGGGCGTGCCGCTTGATGTACAGACAAAGTCGTACAAGGAAAAAGAAAGCCGTCATTCTGAGGAACGAAGTGACGAAGAATCTCTTATCCCGCTCAGCGAACGGAGTGTTTGAGATCCTTCGCTGCGCTCAGGATGACAAGAGCTTGGCTTGACTAAGTTCCTAACGGTATACCCTTCCGGGTGTGCCGTTGTTTTTTGGATTCGTTAATTGAAGCTGTCGGCGTTTTCGCGGAACAGCTGCTCCACGCGCTCGCGCAGCAGGGCGTTTTCTTCCTTTTCCAGCTCCGGGTCCTCCTGCAGCAGCTGCATCGCCTCATGCTGCGCGCGCTGCAGGGTGTTCGCATCCGCACCGAGGTCCGCAATGTGCATCTCGGGCAGGCCGTGCTGCCGGGAGCCGAAAAAATCCCCCGGACCGCGCAGACGCAGATCCTCCTCCGATATCTTGAAGCCGTCGCTGGTTTTTGTCATGATGGACAGCCGCGCCTTCACGTCCTCGCTGTCCGCGTCGGAGATCAGGATGCACCAGCTCTTGTGCTGCCCGCGGCCCACGCGGCCGCGGAGCTGATGCAGCTGGCTCAGGCCGAAGCGCTCCGCGTTCTCCACGATCATCAGCGCTGCGTTCGGCACATCCACGCCCACCTCGATGACCGTGGTGGAGACGAGAATGTCCGCCTCCCTGTCGACAAAGGCGGCCATGACTGCGTCCTTCTCCTTCGCTTTCATCCTGCCGTGTACGCAGGCCACGCGCAGCTCGGGAAACTGCGCCTGCAGCTCCTTCGCGTGCTCCTCGGCGGATTTGAGCGGCACGGCCAGCTCTTCATTCTCCTCCACCATCGGGCAGACGACGAATACCTGCCGCCCCTCGGCCGTGAGCTTGCGGATAAAGCCGTTGAGCCGTGCGCGGTAGCTCTCGTCCACCGAAAATGTGTCCACCTTCTGCCGGCCGGGCGGGAGCTCGTCAATGATCGACACGTCCAGATCGCCGTAGATGATGAGCGCGAGCGTCCGGGGGATGGGCGTCGCGGACATGACAAGCACATGCGGCCTGCCGCCCTTGCCGATCAGGGCGGAGCGCTGCTCCACGCCGAAGCGGTGCTGCTCGTCCGTGACGACGAGGCCGAGATTCGCGTATTCCACATCCCGGCTGAACAGGGCGTGGGTGCCGATGACCAGATCCAGCGCGCCGTCCCGGAGCAGAGCCCTGGTCTCGCGCTTTTCCTTCGCGCTCATCGATCCGGTCAGCCTGCCGACGCGCAGGCCCAGCGGCTCCAGCATGGCGCTCAATGTGTGGAAGTGCTGCTCGGCGAGGATCTCCGTCGGGGCCATAAAGGCGCTGCCGTACCCGCTTTTCCAGACGTACCAGATCAGCGCCGCGGCCACAAGCGTCTTGCCGCTGCCCACGTCGCCCTGTACCAGACGGTTCATCACGCCGCCGCCGCGCAGGTCGCTTACCGCCTGCTCGACGGCCCTGCGCTGCGCGCCGGTGGGGGAGAAGGGGAGCGTCCGCCAGAACTCGCCGAGATCAGCTTGGCCGATGGGTATGCCGCCCTCGCGCACGCGCTCGCGGCGCAGGCGGCCGAGGGCGCAGGCCAGCACGAACAGCTCCTCAAAGATGAGCCGCCGCCGCGCAAGCTCAAGAGCGCCGAAGTCGGCGGGGAAGTGGATGTTTTCACAGGCGTATCGCGCGGGCGCGAGCTCGCAGCGGCGGCGCACGCTATCCGGCAGGATGTCCGGCAGCTGATCGCCGCAGAGTGCCAGCCCCTGCCGGACGGCCTGCACGATCGCGCGCTGGTTGAGCCCGGCGCTCATGCGGTAGACGGGCATGATGCGCCCGGTCACGCCGTTTTCCTTCCCCTCCTGTTCATAGACGGGGTTGGTCATGCTCCGGTGGGCGCCCTTGACCTCCATCCGACCGAAGAAAACAAATTCCTCGCCGCGGTGGAAGCTATCCTTCACATAGGACTGGTTGAAGTACGTGATGTTGACAAGCCCGCTGTCGTCCACAGCCTTGAATTTGACCAGATCCAACCCGCGTCGGACGCGGGTCAGGCGCGGGGTGTCGGCGACGACAGCCTGGATGCAGACCTGCTCGCCGTCGAGCGCGAGCGCGATCGGGCGGTACTGGCTCCGGTCCTCATATCGCCTGGGATAAAAGGAAACAAGGTCATGGAGAGTAAAGACGCCGAGCTTGTTCAGCGCCAGCGCCTTTTTCTCTCCTATGCCCTTGATGAAGCGAACGTCGGTATTGAGATCAGCCATAGAATCAGATCATTCGGAAAACTTCAGCGTGTAGCTGTCATTGACAAGGGTGAACTTCTCGATCAGGCCGCTGGTGCAGATGACGTGCCTGGAATCGGTTACGAGGATCATCTCAAAGCCGCCGTACTGCCGCCAGTAGTTGAGCGCCTTGTTTTCGCCCAGCACATACATGGCGGTGGACAGGCAGTCGGCCATGGTGCCGTCCTCGCAGATGATGGTCACGGAGGTCAGAGAATTGTTGGCCGGGTAGCCGGTCGCGGGATTGAGGATATGGCCGTAGGTCCTGCCGTTCATGGCGGTGAACTGGTCCTGATAGGCGGCGCTGGTGACAACGGCGGTCTCACCCACGTTGATGACGCCCAGATGGGTCGCGGGATTGGCCGGGTCCTGGATGCCGACGGTCCAGAGCGAGCCGTCGGGCTTGACGCCGAGGGTCTGCACGTTGCAGCCCATGGAGATAAAGGCGCTCTCCACGCCGGCCTGACGCATGGCGTCGATGGCGTTTTCGCTGGCGCAGCCCTTGGCCACGGCGGCTAGTGTCAGCTCCGCCCCGATGGGCAGAGAGACGGAATAGGCCCCGGAGCTGGGAAAGCTCGTGAGCACCAGCTTGTCGTAACAGAGCTTCGCCATCTCCGCAGAGATCTCCTCGTCGGAGGGGAGATAATACTTTCCGTCCACAAAACCCCAGCGCTTGACCAGCGGATAGATGCTCAGATCGAGGGCGCCGCCGCTCTGGGTATAGACCGTCATGGCAGAGGAGAGCATCTTTGCCACCTGCGCCGAGACGATCACGTTCTGTCCCTGCGAGTGGTTGATCGTGTAGATCGTGCTGTTGGGAAGCTCCGGGTCCAGCGCGGCATCCATGGCGACGATGACGCCCTCCGCGGCATTCAGCCCGACTTCGGCCTTCTTGCCGTAGGCGGTCAGGGTCATGACGGAGTTCATGGCCGAGACCTGCCGCTTCGTCTCACGGGATTCTCCGCAGGCGGTCAGCGCGGGCAGCATGCACAGGCAGAGCAGAAGGGCAAGCAGGCGGGCTTTATAACTGATCCTTGTGCGCTTCATAGAATTCTCTGTAATCCTTTAACATGTATTTGAGCAGATTCGGCGTGTCGAGCTGGTAGGGGCATCGGCTGCTGCAGCTGCGGCACCCGATGCAGTCCTCGATGCGGTTCATTTTTTCCTGCCACTCCGGCGTCATGTACTGCTGCCAGGGGGAGCGGCGCAGCAGCATGTTCATGCGCGCGCAGTTGCGGATCTCGATGCCCATGGGGCAGGGCATGCAGTAGCCGCAGCTGCGGCAGAAGGAGCCGGAGAGCTCCTGCCGTTCCTTTTGGATGAATGCGGCCAGCTCCTCGTCCATGTCGGGATCTTCCTCCGCCACGGCGAGCCACTGTTCCAGCTCTTCCATGTGCTGGATGCCCCAGATGGGGACCACGTTTTCGTGCTGCTTCATAAAGGCGTGGCAGGCGCGCACATTGGTGAGCATACCGCCGGCCAGACCCTTCATGGCAATATAGCCCATATCGGCCTGCCTGCACTTATCGGCCAGCGCCAGATCCCGATCGGCGGAGATGTAGCTGAAGGGGAACTGCAGCGTCTCGAAATTGCCGGAGGCGATGCAGTCCTCCGCAATGTTGACCCGGTGCGAGGTGACGCCGATATGACCGATCCAGCCGCGCTTTTTGGCCTCCAGCGCGCCGGCATACGGACCCTCCGGGTCGTTGATGTCCGGCACCTCCTGCATCTGATGGAACTGGAAGAGATCAATGTAATCGGTCTTCATCCTGCGCAGGCTCAGCTCGATGTGCTCCAGTACGGTTTTCCTGTCCTTTCCGGCGCTTTTGGTGGACAGAATGATCCGGTCGCGCACATCGGAGAGGGCGAGCCCGATTTTTTCCTCGCTGTCGGTGTAGGCGTTCGCGGTGTCAAAATAGTTGATTCCACCCTCAAAGGCCGCACGCAGCAGCTTCACGGCGTCCTCCCTGCTGCAGCGCTGCACGGGCAGGCAGCCCATTGCGGTTTTCGTGACCATCAGTCCGGTTTTGCCGAGCATTATTTTTTTCATGTGCAATCCTCCCCTTGCCGTAGGCGGTCAGAACGCGGTGCTACCGTACGACCAAATAAAATGCAAAACAGCACTTGCCTTTGCGCGTGAACTTTGCTATAATACGCAAGGTCGGTCCGTTATCGGCTTTCTATTATATCAAAGCTCCGCCGTAAAGTAAATAAGCGGATTGACCGGAATATCTGCGGCTGTAGCTCAGCTGGATAGAGTGCCAGACTCCGACTCTGGAGGTCGTGGGTTCGAATCCCGTCAGCCGTACCACGAAAAACCACCGATTGTATGTGAAATCGGTGGTTTTTGGTATTTTTAAGGGCAATTCAAAATCGGCAAAAATGGTTTTGGCGCACATTTGGCGCACAACCTCGAAAAAATCAGCGGTTACCGGGAAGGGTAACCGCTTTTTCATGCCCTGCGGAGAACGACGTCGGCAATGCTTTCCGCTGCCCGCTCGTCTGCCTCCTTGATGGCGTGACTGTATATGTCCGTGGTTGTCGATACCTGCGCGTGACCGAGACGCTTGGAAACGGTGAGAACGTCCGTCCCGTTGTAGATTAGCAGGGAGGCCATTGTGTGCCGGAACTTGTGGGGGTGGATCGGCGGCAGACCGTGTTTCTTGGAGAAGTTCGCCAGCCATTGGGTGACATTGTCGGGATTCATAACCCCGCCGTCGTCACGGGTAAACACATACTCGCTCTCAATCCAGCGGTCACCGTTTTTGACTTTGAGGCCGTCGTAATAGGCCCGGTACAACTTTAGAAGCTGGATCGTCTCAGACGGGACTTTGATAAAGCGCGTCTCGCCGGTCTTGGTCGTGTCCTCGTAGATCCCGCTCTCCGGTGCGTAGAGCAGAGCACGGTCAATGCGGAGCTGCTGACGCTTCCAGTCAATGGCGTCCCAATGCAGGCCCATGATCTCCCCGCGCCGGCAGCCGGTCACAATCAGAAGATGCGTGATGGTGCGCCACTTGACCGGCTCCAGTTCCAAGCATTCCAGAATCCGCGTCAGTTCGTCCGGCTGAAAGCTGTCCGTTTCCGGGCGCTCCTGTTTGGGCGGAGAGGCACGGTGCGCAGGGTTGTACGGGATCAGCATTTCCTTTTCCGCTTGGCTCAGTACGGAAGAGATTACCCGATGATAGCCGAGAATCGTCCGAGCCGAGAGCGGGCTTGTGTCTTGGGTGAGCTTGAAAAGGGTTTCGGTCTTATAGCCGAGCGCCGCCGCCAGGGTATCCGCCGTGTTCTTTGAGACGGTCTGCCCATGCACAGCAGGGCGAAACGTGGACGTGGCCATGCCAGAGGAGCGGGCGATCTCTGCCGAGGTCAGTTTCTTTGACTTCATCAAAGCGGCAATATCCTTTTTCGGTGTGGCCTTGATAGCCGCGGTTCGGATTCCGGCCTCTTCCATATTCGCATAGAACAGGTTTAAGTGCTGCGGGCGTATATCTGTCAGCTTCAGATGTCCGATTGCGGCATTGATGCGTGTCAGCAATTCACGGTATAGCTCTACTGTCCGCCGTTTGGCACCGCTGCGCTCTTTAAGGCCGACAACATACTCCGCATACTGGGCGAATGTCTGCCGGTTGTCGGCAATAAAGCCCTTCTCGATCTGCTGCTCAAATTCAAAAGCGGCTTTCTGCACGGCTTTTTCCATCTGCCTGTCTGTCATCCCCGAATCCGGCTTCCAGGTCAGATAATGCCGGACCTGCTTGCCGTCCGTGCTGCGCCCGCTCGTGACGGTGATCTTATAGGCGACGCCGGTCTTGCCGTCAATCCTTTTGATGTTCGCCATTAGGGGCCTCCTGTTTCATCACAAACCGAATAGCTTCTGTTGCGCCAGTACTCAGACCGATTATCCCTTCAAAACACTGTGCTGCAGCATGCCTTTGGTATCCGATTTCTTCATATGGGGTGAGAATCGTCACACCCGGTATACCTGCGCGAATCTGCTGGACTCTATCCGTTTCGGTTTGATAGTAGTTTTTATCATCGAGAATCTTGCGAGAAATGCGAATTAGCTTCGATATATGATTGCACAATAAAAGAATTGCGGGATTATCAAGGATGACATGAAGCCCATCTATGGCGCCATATTCTTTTATTTTCCGTATGTTTTTAATCTCTCTCGAATTTAGGCCAATATCCCTGTATGCTGCCTGTAACTTCTCGTTAGGGTCTTTCTCATCTGACAGTCCTAATAGATAGCTTGGGCTAATGTTCAGCGCTTTGCAAAGCATCGTCAATCTGTCGGTATCCGGTTTGCTTTGGCCTCGCGTATACTGTGAGATTGTTTGACGTTGCAATACTCGCCCTTGTTCCCTTTTTATTTTTTCGGCCAGTTTTGTTTGATCCGTTCCGCGCTCTTTCATAATTTCGGTAAGCCGTTTGGCGAAGATATCGTTTTCAGTAAAGTATGCAGGAGTTTCACGAATGGTCATTTTACAACCTCCAGTGTTCGGAAATGAAGAACAAGGAAATGCATAAGTATGTTTCGCTTGAAGTATGCAAACGCAGATGTTAAGATAACTACTGCAAGGAAATCATACATCACCTTGCGCTGTATGTCAAGGCAAAGATTAAGGCAAGGAGGGAATTCTTTTGAAGAAAGATGAAAAGTCTGAACAGATCAGGCAGGCTCGAAATGCGTATCTGCGGGAGTGGAGATCCAAAAATCCGGATAAGGTCAAAGCTATCAATGATCGATATTGGGCGAAGCGTGCAGAAAAAATAATGGGGGGTAAACATCATGCCGAGAATCCGCACAATCGATAAAGGCTATCAAGAATATAGAGAGACTGACCCGAATACATCGCTGACAAAAACCGCCCTGCGACGGCTGATTATCACGCATAAAATCCCGAGCTTCATGGTCGGAGGAAAATACTTGTTCGACCTCGATGTGCTGGAGGCCTATCTACAAGGTTCAATTCCACGCCAGGAAACCGCGCCGGGGATTCGGGAGATCAAGCTATGAACGACGAAAAGAAAAAAGCCGCCCCAGTGGTGGTGCACCGTGACGGCGGGGGAGAACAGATAGCTTTACCGGGCTTCACGCTCTCCAAGTCAAAGCATAACATGGGCGGCACCGAAAAACAAGGGCCGATTACCTCTTTGCTTCCTTCTGGGGCGGAGCGGGCCGTGTCCCTGCGGCGGCTGGCTGAGATGACCGGGTTTTCCACGCGAGAAGTCAGGCGGGCGATTCAAAGGGAGAGACTGTTGGGTTTTCCTATCTGTGAACTCGGCCGGGGCTACTTCTTAGCCGAAAACGAAGAGGAAGGACGCGCCCGGCAAATCCTACGGGCTGCCCGAGCCGTTGAGAGAGGATGCGACACTATTGAGTAGAAAGAACAAAGTGAAACCAGGTATACTACTCTACTTTGACCAAGCCGAAGCGTTCGAGTATTTCACAGATGCGGAGGTTGGGCAGATAGTCCGGGCTGCTCTGCGGTTCGGGCAGTTCGGTGAGGACACTGTTTTCCAGGATAGGGCACAACAAGCAGCGTGGCATAGTATTCGACTTGCATTAATCCGCGACCATGCGAGCTATTTCCGTGATATTGCTGAAAGAACTTATTCGTCAATGTGCCGCGTATGGAAAGAGGCCGGAGCCGAGTACCCGGAAAAAGACGCTTGGATTGAATCAGAGACACAGCGCCTTTTATCGCTCGACGCCGAGCGGAGCCGGACGGTTCCGAGCGCACCCAACAGAAAAGATAGTCAACAGGATACCCAACCCCAACACGATAATAGTGTGATAACATCTCCAGCACCAGCACGATACGCGCCGACCGCCTGCGAATCTGCACCCGATAACAGAGACGGCGAATCGCTTTCGATAGAACAAGAATTTGAGGAAAAGCGGCGGAAATCCATCGAATTACTCAATTCAAGAACTTTTGAACGATTTTAATAATCCGCTGGCATTTGTCAGCAACGCGCGGTCAAATGACAGCGGATTTCTGTGAATCACGGTGAGTCACCGTGAAACGGAGGAAACGTAATGAACTCATGCCGCAAGGGCGCTCGAGGAGAGCAAGAATTAGCCGCCCTCCTCCGCGCTGAAGGATTTGAAATTGACCGGGGCGGAACCACTTCATTCGGCACCGTGCCAGACCTGTCCGGTCTGCCGGGGGTACATATCGAAGTGAAGCGCAGGGAAAAGCTGAACGTGATGGAGGCCATGCAGCAGGCTATAGCCGACGCTGCCCGCTTCAAGGACGGCGCGCCCGCTCTGTTCCACCGAAGGAACCGCGCGCCCTGGCTCGTCACGATGCTTTTCACGGACTGGATCCGGTTCTATAAGGAGGCGCACAAGTGACGCCTGTTAAATCCATTCGGGCAAAGTGCCTTGACTGCTGCTGTGGGTCGCCCCAGGAGGTCAGACTTTGCCCTGCGCAAAATTGCCCCTTGTGGCCTTATAGGATGGGGAAACGACCAACTACCCCCGGAGCAGCGGCCGAAAAAGAAAAACGCGACGTAGCCCCTACTTTTTCAGAAGAGAGCGAAGAATAGAGGGAGGGAGAACATACCTTGACACACTGGAAGAAACTCACGAACCCGGATTATCTGGGAGCGTATAGCCTGGAACCGGGGCAGGATGTTGTTTTGACCATTGACCGGGTACAGGTAGAGACCGTTACCGGCCCGGACGGGAAGAAAGAGGAGTGCATGGTCTGCCATTGGAAAGAGCAGGCAAAGCCGATGATTCTGAACAGCACCAATGCAAAGATGATTCAGAAGCTGCTTAAAACGCCATATATCGAAGAGTGGGCCGGTCACCGCATTCAGATAGGGGTGGAGATGGTAAAAGCCTTTGGGGAGGTCGTGGACGCCCTCAGAGTGAGAAATCATCTGCCGGTCATGGTCAAGTGCGAGTGCTGCGGCAAGGATATTGTCGGCGCTCACGGGATGAACGGGGAGCAGCTGGCCGAGTACACCCGGAAGAAATACAGTCGTGCGCTCTGCCCTGCCTGCGCTACAAAGGAGGCCGCCGCCCATGCTTAGGCTGACGAAGAAGAATTACCACAGCGAGGAGGCCAACCGCGCCTATTGGTCGGCCTCATTCGTCAAGGCTATGCTGCGCTGCCCCGCTGCGGCTATGGCGGCCGAGCCGGAGGAACCGAGTACAGCCCTGCTTGTGGGATCCTATGTTGATGCCTATTTCGAGGGAACGCTTGACCGCTTCCGGGAAGATCACCCGGAATTGTTCAAGCGTGACGGCACGCTGAAAGCTGATTATGTCCAAGCGGAGGAGATGATCGAGCGGGCGCGGTCAGATAAGGTTTTCATGGAGTTCATGCGAGGCCGGAAGCAGGTTATTAAGACCGGCACCATCGGCGGACTGCCCTTCAAGTGCAAGATGGACGTATACAAGAAGGGAAAACGGATCGTGGATCTGAAAACCACGCGCAACACAGAGCCGGTCTATAAGCCCGGGGAGGGCTGGGTCACCTTTGCCGACGCCTGGGAGTGGCCGCTGCAGCTGGCTATCTATCAGGCTATCGAGGGGAACAGGCTGCCTTGCTTCCTTGCGGTTATCACAAAAGAGAACCCGGCAGATTTGGCCGTGATCGAGGTCTCGCAGGAGCGCCTTGATGCCGAGATGCAGCGCCTCCTTGATAAGCTCCCATACCTGGACGCTATTCGTAGCGGGATCATTGAGCCGCCGCGCTGCGGCCGGTGTGCCTATTGCCGGAGAACGAAGAAGCTGACGGGGCCGGTCTCGCTGGCCGAGTATGAGAAGGAGTGAAATGATATGGCCGTTACGATCGAGATTGACACAAGCGAGCTTGACAGCTTGGTCGATGGTCTCAAAAAGCGCTTGACACCGGCACAGGTGGACCGGGCTATGTCTTCTGTTTTGCGGGATACAGCCGAGCACACGAAGGAGATTCTTAAGAGAGCCATCCCGGAACACTACTACGTGACGCCTGGCGAAGTGGGGAAAGCTGTGGGCCGGGCAAAGGTAACATCTGGCGGCTTGGGTGTGGGCTGCTGTATTCCCATTACCGGTGCGCGTAAATCTATCGGAGGCGGCTTTTCTGCTACCGGTGGGGCACGAGGATGGGAGAGCCTGCGCAAGCGCTACCGCGTAAAGGCCCGCATTGTAAAAGGCGTACAAAGCACCCTACCGCAGAATATGAGCAGCTACGGCGGACAAGCACCGTTCCGGAACCTGGGGCCGTCGCTGCGATCATTCAAAGACGCAAACGGTAATACAATCGCCAGGGGCGCTATTGGCCCGGACGGTGCCTTTGAGAAGTATCCGAAATCCTCACTCGGCAAACAGGTATTTACCAGAGGAGCAAAGGGCCGCCTGCCTATCAAGAAGGTGGTCGGTATTGCTATCCCGCAGATGGCAGCGAACAGAGCGAGAGAAGATATAGAGGGAGCTATCAAGGATAGGCTGGAGAAGAGCACAGCGGAGAAACTCAACGCTCTCGTCCGGGGCGGGGGCTAATTTCGCCCGGCAGCTTGTTCTTTTATTCAATGAAATCTACGTAAAAGGTACTGTAACGAAAGAGGGCACCCTTTGCGGATGCTGCGAGTGCGCCATAGGTCTAATTTTTGTGTAAAATTTATAGATTTCATTCATTCCTTTTGTTGAATGCGCACAAGAAAGGGCGGGCTTTTCAGCCCGCCCTTTGCTGAAATATTGGGTTTTCAAGATTTCATGTGGTGTTGGCCGTTGCGTCCTCCTCGGTGGGAAATCGCTTGTTTTTCTGGTAAAAGTGCACGATGTAATACAAGCTGCGGTGGTCGTGCGGCTCTTCCGGGCCGTGCCTGGCCGCACAGACCGGGCACACGCCGGGCCTCGGGGAGAGCACATGAATTTTGTCGATCATGCGCGGCCCTCCATGCGGTCAAGCAAAAATTGGCTCATAACTGCCGGGGCTTTCATTGCCTCATGCATTGTCCACATTGCCCGCATTCCGTAAAGGATTGCAAGGGATATAACATCACTCTCAAGGCGGCTATATGCCTCTTCGATATGTATTGCCGTATCATCTGGCAACTGCTCCAAGAGTGACGTGAAATGCTTCCAGTCCTTCTGTATGGCGGGATCTGTATTATACGCTTCGAACCACGCATCAGACTGTTCGACAGCGCCCATAATCTCATTGGCAAGCTCAATATCTGTTTTATCCATGTTGTTCCCTCCCCTTAAGGCTTAAATGCTGTCATAGTGATAATTGCAGTAAGCAACGTTATAACAGGATCACCGGTATAGCCCTGCGCCGTCCATGCTGCGCGGATCATCTTACAGGTAGAATAAAATGTTTCCTGTGACATTCTGGCCCTTTCCGCGTTGGTAGCTGGCCGGAATTCATTTATTCCAGTAATTTTTCCGTCCATGATATTCCTCCTTGCCTTATTGTGAAGGGCCGTGGTATAATAGCCGCGGCCCCTGGTGGTCAGTCTCTTGCGCGTTTAGCTTTGGCCGGCTTGCGCAAGGGGCTTTTTTCATGCGCTGATCAGAACTCGGTGTACAGATCGCCGTGGGCGGCCTTAAAGGCCTTGCTGTCAAAGCGGCTGCTGTTGACGTTTTTCCAACTGGCTTTCCAGCCCTCGCCCTCCAGGACTTCCGCGCCCTGGTCGATCATAGCGCCCTTGATCTTGTCCGTCAGCGCCTCGGCCTCTGCCTGCAGCTCCTCGATCATGGCCCGGACGGCCAGGAGATCCAGCGCGGCCTTGTCCAACTCGTTCTTGCTCATGGATTGTACCTCCTTGATCTGTTTTGGAGAGCGGCGGGGGGCATTAAGTTTATCAACTCGCGCACGCAGTCTTTCTTATCCGTTCCCGCTCTTACCTTGCGTTCTTATTTCACTTGGCTTCTCGCCGTACCTTTGACCGTACCTCTGCAGTTCTCACCGCTCGGCCGCCTATCTCCGGAGCTACTTTGTCCGCCTCGGCTCTCCCTTGTTCAGGGCTTCCTTGTTCCCTGTGACTATATGATAGCATATGGTTAACCATATATCAAGATGGGATACTGCACAAAGTTAACCATATATTTTTGTGAGAAATGTATATGGTTAACCACCCTCTACCTGTGGTATAATCATTTCACAATTAAGCGAGGAGGGGGATGCGTGTGGCACCGACAGACGCCCAAAAGAGAGCTTCAAATAAATATAATCTGGAGCACATGGCAACTTTAGGTTGCAAAGTAAGGAAAGAGCAGGCGGAGGCGTTTAAAAGCTATTGCTCACTACGTGGAATGACCGCGAATAACGCGCTCAGAGAGTATGTGCTAAAATGTATTGATGAATCGCCCGAGCGGGAGGGCCAGGCATGAAAACCTATACCATTATCGGCGGTGTCAACGGCACTGGCAAAAGCAGCTTGACCGGCGTACTCAAAACGCAAAAGACGGACTTAGGCCAGATCATCGATGTGGATAAAATCACCGCCCAGAACGGCGGGAGTGCCATTCAGGGCGGCAAGATCGCGCTGGAGCGCATCCGGGAATGTCTGGACAAGGGGCAGAGCTTCACGCAGGAAACAACGCTCTCAGGGCGCAAGACGGAGCTCACAGCACAGGAGGCCAGAGAGCGGGGTTATTCCGTCCGGCTTTACTATGTGGGCCTTGACAGCGCCGAGGAGTGCTTACAGCGCATCGAGAACCGCGTAGCCCACGGAGGGCACAACATCCGCGAGGAGGACGTGCTGCGGCGCTTTGCGGGGCGCTGGGCGGCCGTGGCGAAGGTGCTGCCCTACTGTGACGAGGCGCATTTCTTTGATAACTACAACGGATTTGTTGAGGTTGCCGAGTATGTCAACGGTGAATTGATCGTCAAGGGCAGCCAGCGTCCGGCCTGGGTGGAAGAACTGCAGGAATACCTTTCATAAAGCACAACGCCGCCCGCATCGGACGGCGTTATTTCTTGCTTTTGAACGTATCGAACGCAGATGGGACTTGCTGGGAGATCACCATGCGGGGCGGCTCCTCGGTTTCTTCATCCGGCTTGTTGCAGATCGCAGCGATAAAACCGATGATCATAAATCCGCCGACCAGGGCGAGGAAAATACCGATCAATCCCATGCCTGCACCCCCTTCCGATCACAGTATATCACGGGGATATTGAGCTTTCAATATCAGGTTGCTTTTGGCGCACATTTGGCGCACAAGTGTGCGCCAAATCGTCAGAAGCAGTCATAGACTGCGAAAGGGGCAAGCCCCAAAAACCGCATAAAACCTGAACATTTCCGAGGTAATAAAAAGACGTGAAAAGAATTTGCGGCAACTCCGACTCTGGAGGTCGTGGGTTCGAATCCCGTCAGCCGTACCACGAACAGGCATCCCCACAGGGGGACGCCTGTTTGTGATAAAGACAGAGAAAAAAGAAACCCACGAGCTCCAGGTGCGAAGCACGTTCAATCCGCCGGAGGCGTTACGCGCGAAGCGCGGAACAGGTCGTGGGTTCGAATCCCGTCAGCCGTACCAGTAAGGGACTCTGATCAAGATATGATCAGAGTCCCTTTTCTCCTTCCCTTGTTGTGCGTTGTCTGTTATAATGATCCCGATAGATCGGGATTTGTGAGAGGGAAAAAACGATGGTTGAACAAGTTGAATTTGTCACGGCAAAAATAAGTGATGCGGCAACCATCAGTATGCTTCGGCAGAGAATCTGGGATACGACGTATCGGGGCATTTACCCGGATGCAGTCATTGACGAATTCGACTATGACTGGCATCAACAGCGCGATCTGCAGAAGATTTCAAACCCATTCTTCACGGTATATCTGATCAAATACGGTGACGAAAATATCGGATATCTCATTTTTCGGGATGATGACACCGGGGTGTGGCTGCACTCCCTGTATGTACTCCAAGAGTATCAGCACATAGGGATTGGTAAACAGGCCTTTTCTATCTTGAAGAACTACTGCAATGAAAGAGAGATCAACTGTTTTGCCTGCAATTGCAGCCCTCACAATGAAAATGCCATGCGGTTCTACCAGCACATGGGCGGTGTGGTGACAAAAACTGATACGGGCCATGAGAACAGGCAGGAAGACGGCGTCATATTTGAGTTCAACTTAAATGAATATCATCATAGTTTCAAGTATTAGTTTGTCGAGCTGCACCCCACCCGCCGAAAACGCACCCCGGGGGATGTAGCCAAGCGGCGCGAATACGAACACCCGGCGTTCGACTTTCGCGCCATCTCCAGCACAGAAAACCGAGGATTTTTCTTTGAAAATCCTCGGTTCAAGCTGTCGACAAAGTGTCGACAGCTTGAAAATCAAAAATGAGAACTCCCCAAAAAGTTCTCATTTTTGAGTATATCAATCGCGAGAGGGAATAACCCCCATGCGTGTCAAACTTCGGCAGCATGGGTTTGTCTACAGTCTGAACCGAGGATTTTTCTTTGAAAATCCTCGGTTTTTACTAAAGCAGTCAAGTGGTAAAACACGTTTATTTGTGAAGGAGAAAACGAAATGAAGATCGACGCCGAAAGCATGGAGTGGACCAGAGCCCCGAAGCTGTACGAGATGACGGCGGATCGCGTCACGATAACGACAGAAGCGTTTACCGACCTTTGGCAGAGGACCTACTATCACTTCCGCAACGACAACGCGCCCCTGCTCCAGATGGAGACGGAGGAGAAGTATTTCTCCTTCATCGTCAAAACGGACTTCAGCGAAAGTCATCACCGCTTCGACCAGTGCGGCATCGTTCTGTACCTCGACTCGGAAAACTGGCTGAAGGCCTCGGTGGAGTGTGAAAACGAGAGCTTCCAGCATCTCGGCTCCGTGGTGACGAACCACGGCTGGTTCGACTGGGCGACGACAGCCATCGGCGCGGATGTGAAGACCATGTGGTACCGTCTCAGCCGCCGCGAGGACGACTACTGCATCGAGTGCTCCCCGGACGGCGTGAGCTTCAGCCAGATGCGCGTCTGCCATCTGTGGGAGGGGGCGGGAAAGATCCGCTTCGGCGTCTACGCATGCAGCCCGGAGGATTCCAGCTTCAGGGCGGTGTTCACCGACATGCGGATGACGGAGTGCGCGTGGAAGGCCCACGACGGCCAGCAGCCGGACTGACGCGGCGCTGTGACGAAAGAGGGAAGAGGACTTCAAAAGAAAAATCGGAAGATTCGCAAAACAATCGGGGCTGTCTCAAAGCATCGCGTCATCCTGAACGGAGCGAAGGATCTCAATCTGAACGTTCGTGAAAACCTTCAGAAAAGAGATCCTTCGTCACCTCGTCCCTCAGGGTGACAAAACGCGAGGTGTTTTGAGACGGCCGCTTTTTCTTTCGGAATAGCCGAAACGCCCGGAGAGGCCGCGGCATGGCGCCGAGGGCCGCTTCTTTTCCCGGGCGCTCTTGACACACCGTATAAGAACGTGTATGATAAATAAGAAATTGTGCACAATCGTTTTGCACGCAATGCCTAAGGAGGTTTGTTGATATGAAAAAGGAAACCATGATCTGGATCATCGTCTGCGCCCTTGTTACTTGCTTTGTCTATATCCATCGCCGCGTTATCAGAGCGCTGATCAGGCATGAACCCATGCCTGCCGCGCCGAAGTGGCATGTGTGGTGCAAAGACCGCAGACGCTGAAAGGCGAAGGGAAGGAAAGGGATAAGGGCAGTGAATCCGGAAAACAAATACGAGCGTATCCGCCTGAAAAACCAGCTCTGCTTTCCCCTGTATGCCTGTGCCAAGGAAGTTGTGCGCCGGTATAGAGAGCCCCTGGAAAAGCTCGGCCTGACATATACGCAGTATGTCGTGATGATGGCGTTCTGGGAATTTGGCGGGATGTCGGAGAAGGAAGTGGGCGAGAAGGTCCATCTTGACTCCGGAACGCTGGCCCCTCTGCTCAAGAGGCTGGAAAAACAGGGCTATGTCAGGCGTGTGCGGCCGGAAAACAATGAACGGGTCCTGTTCGTCACGCTGACCGAGGCCGGAGAGGCGCTCAAAGAAGAAGCCCTCAAGGTTCCCGATTCCATGAAGGGCTGCATCGACCTTCCGGACGAGGAGCTTTGGGAGCTGAAGAAACTGTTGGATAAAGCTTTATCAAAAATGGGGAGGACAAAAGAATGATATACGATACCACCATCATTACCGGCAAGGGCGAGAAACTTGACCTGGCAGACTATAAGGGCAAGGTCATCATGGTCGTGAACACGGCCACCGGCTGCGGCTTCACGCCTCAGTATGAGCCGATCGAACAGCTGTACCGAGATTACCATGAACAGGGGCTTGAGATCCTGGACATCCCCTGCAATCAGTTCGGCGGGCAGGCGCCGGGAAGCGATGAGGAGATCCATGAATTCTGCACGCTGCACTATAACACCACGTTCCCGCAGATGAAAAAAGCCGACGTCAACGGGGAGAACGAACTGCCGCTGTATACCTGGCTGAAATCCCAGAAGGGCTTCGCGGGCTTTGATGAGCATCCCTACAAGGCCCTGCTGGAGAAGATGTTTGCCGAAGCCGACCCGGATTGGGACAAGAAGCCGGACATCAAATGGAACTTCACGAAATTTGTGATCGACCGCGAAGGAAATGTGATCGCCAGATTTGAGCCGACCGCCGACATGGAGGAAGTCAGAAAAACGGTGCTTGCCGCTCTGCGGGCATGAGAAGCGGACCGGAAGGAGTGCATATAATGAAAATCAGCGCAGTAAAACTCTACGACAACGGATTTATGCTCCAGCCCTTCGCTTTCGGCGGAGAGGAGGGGCCGCAGGCCTTCGACCCGACCGTGCGCTATCGGTCGAGCCTGCAGAACTTTGTGATCGACACCGGGGACGAGGTCATTCTCGTAGACACCGGAATGCCCAGGGAAGTCCCTCAGGCCGTGCCCGACGCCGCGACGCCGATTTTCATGGGGATCAAGGGCGATGACTACGTCACGGCGCTCAGAAAGCTCGGTTATGAGCCGGAACAGGTCAGCAGGATCCTGATCACACACAAGCACGCGGACCATACCGGCGAGCTGCGGAATTTCCCGAACGCGAAGATCTACGCATCGGTAGAGGAGTGCGAGGCGGAAGAGCTGCTGCGCTATCCGAATCTGGTCCCGGTCGCGTTCTGTAAAAACGGCTACGAAAACTTCCCCGCGGCACAGAAGATCACGGAGGGCGTCTGGTTCGTCCAGGCCAAGGGCCATACCGCCGGCAACAGCATCGTCATCGTCGAGGGGGACGGCATCTACTATATGATCCACGGGGACGTCACCTATACCGACGAGGCCCTGTACGCCAACAAGCTCTCTGTCGTCTATGAGGATCTCGCGGCCGCGCGGGAGACTCTGGACCGCGTGCGGGAGTTCATTCGCTCGCATCCCACCGTGTACCTCTCCACGCATACGCCGCTGGGCTATGAGAATCTGGAAAAGCGCGCGATCTGCGATCTTGACAATCCGCCGGAGAGCATCCCGCACCGGGACGTCGCGGCGGTCGAAGCCACCGGCAGGTACATCTGCTCGGTCTGCGGCTATGTCTATGACCCTGCCGAGCACGGTAATGCCGCGTTTGAGGAGCTCCCGGACGACTGGACCTGCCCGCGCTGCAGACAGGGGAAGGATCAATTCAACCGCGCGTGATTTCGGAAAGGGGAACAAAAATGAAAATCGCTGTAAGGTACTATACAAAAACCGGCAACACGAAAAGGCTTGCCGAGGCCGTCGCCGAAGCGGTCGGGGCAGAAGCGCTTCCGCTGAGCGCCCCCGTCGAAGAAGCTGTCGATCTTCTTTTTCTCGGCAATTCCTATTATGCGTTCAGCATCGACCCGGAGGTGCGGGATTTCGTGCGTTCCCTGGACAGCGGAAAGGTCGGCCGCATCGTCAATTTCGGTTCGGCAGCCATGCTGAACTCTACATACAAAAAGGTCAAGGCCGAGGCGGACAAGGTCGGCATCCCCATGGATGAGCGGGAATTCCATTGCAGGGGCGAATTCAAGGGCCTGCACAAGGGCAGACCGAATGAGGAGGATCTGAAGGCGGCGGCAGCGTTCGCCAGAAAAATCGCGGAGGGATAACAAGCCATGACCAGGACGCTGACAAAAGAGCAGATGTCCGCCTGTCTGAAAGCACAGCAGGGCGAGGTCGATGCCGTCGCCATGTATGAAAGGCTGGCAAAAAAAGTCAAAGACGACGCGGATAAAAAAGCGTTCGCCAGACTGGCCGGAGACGAGGCGCGGCATGCGGCGGTCTTCCAGCAATACACGAACAGGGTATTGAAGCCCAAACCGACCAAAAGGATCGCTGTCCCTGCCATGTATCGGATACTCGGCAAAAAAAGGCTCTACCCCATCATTGCCGGGAAAGAGTATGACGCCGCCGACAAGTATCAGCATCTCATCGCTGACTTTCCGGAAATCGAGTCCGTCATGAACGACGAAGTACGTCATGGGGACGCGGTCATGGGACTTCTTTAGGGCGGAAGCGGAGGAAAACGCATGAATAAGGAATTTGATCTGCAGGCCTATCTGACCAGGGGCGTGGAGCAGGTGGTAACGGACGCGATCAAGGCCACGCTGAAGGACCCGAAGGAGGGCGCCTTCATGCTGCGCTTTGCCGCGGCCAGCCGCGCCGCCTCGAAAAAGAGGATGGCCGCGGAGGAGCGGGGCGAGCATATCCCGTCCTATCTGATTGCCAGCATCACGAGCCAGTGCAATCTCCACTGTGCGGGCTGCTATTCCCGCTGCAACCACGCCACGGTGGATGAAACGCCGGTCGCGCAGCTTAGCACGGAGGTATGGACAAGGATCTTTGACGAGGCGGACGAAATGGGCATCAGCTTCGTGCTGCTCGCGGGCGGCGAGCCGACGCTCCGCCGGGATGTGATCGAGGCGGCCGGGAAGAAGCAGAATATCCTCTTTCCCATCCTGACCAACGGCACCTTCCTGAACGAACGCTATTTTGAACTGTTTGACCGATGCCGCAACCTTATCCCCATCATGAGCATCGAGGGTGAGCGCGAAGTTACGGACGCCCGCCGGGGAAAGGGCATCTACGACAGGCTGATCGCCAACATGGACGAATTCCATCGGCGCGGCCTGATCTTCGGCGCCTCGGTGACGGTTACGACGGAAAACCTGCACGAGGTCTCCTCGGACGCCTTCCTTCAGAAGCTGTCCGACCGGGGCTGCAAGGCGGTGATCTTTGTGGAGTTCGTGCCCGTCACGGAGGAGAGCAGGGAGCTCGCTCCCGGTGAAGCGGAGCGCGAGATCCTTCGTTCGGAGATCGCCCGGCTGCGCGCCGAGCACCCGGAGATGGTATACATCTCCTTCCCCGGGGATGAGAAGGACTCCGGCGGCTGCGTGGCGGCGGGGCGCGGCTTCTTCCATATCAACTCCCACGGCGGCGCGGAGCCCTGCCCCTTTTCGCCCTATTCGGACATCAACGTGCGGGATACCTCCCTGCGTAAAGCCATGAACTCCGGGCTGTTCCGCGCTCTGCGGGACAACGGACATCTGCTGGAGGATTACGTCGGTGGCTGCGTTCTTTATGAAAAGAGGGAGCTGGTGGAACAGCTCCTGCGCGAAAGCGCAGGCGCGTGAAGCGAGTTTTCAGTGGCTGAAGATTGACGGAAAGGAGATACAGCATGTCTGAATTGTTGGAAATCATCAAAGGCAGAAAGAGCGTTCGCAGCTTTGACGAGCAGCCGCCCAGCGCGGAGGACCGGAGCCGGCTGGAGCGGTATATGGAGACGATCGTCAACCCCTTCGGCGTCCCGGTCCGCTTCGTGCTGCTCGACGCAAAGGAGAACGGTCTCTCCAGCCCGGTGCTGACCGGCGAGTCGCTATACGTCGCCGGGAAGGTCAGAAAGGGAGAGTATGCGGATGTCGCCTTCGGCTTTTCCTTCGAAAAGCTGGTGCTGTATGCATGGTCGCTGGGGATCGGGACGACCTGGATCGGCGGCACCATGAAGCGCGAGCTCTTTGAGCGGGCGGCCGGTCTTGCGGAAGGCGAGATGATGCCCTGCATGAGCCCTCTCGGTTATCCCGCGAAGAAACGCTCCGTCAGAGAGACCATGATGCGCAAGGGCGTCGGAGCGGACTCCCGCCTGAGCGCCGACAAGCTGTTCTTCGACAGGACCTGGGGCGCCCCTCTGGACGCCTCCGGCTCGGAGGAACTCCGCGATCTGATGGAAATGGTGAGGTGGGCGCCCTCCGCCGTCAACAGACAGCCCTGGCGAATCATCGCCGCAGACGGCGCCTTCCACTTCTATGAGAAGCAGGACAGGGGATATGTCAGCGAGAAGACCGGCGATCTCCAGAAGGTCGACCTCGGCATCGTGCTTTGCCACTTCGTCTCTGGCATGGAGGAGCAGGGGAAAAATCCGCAGCTTGTACTTCAGGATCCCGGCATCTCAGTTCCCGAGGGCGTGCAGTATATCGCCACCGTGCGGGCAGGCGGTCAGGCATAGTTCCTGAGCATACTTTTGAAGATAACAGGCGGCGCTTCAGGATCGGGTGAGAACATGTCCAAATGCAGTATATCTTCGTCCACGGGCTGTCCGGGTGGGGCAGCTACGATAAGCGATACCGGCAGATGCCCTACTGGGGGATGCGCGGCGGTGATCTGATGGCCTGGCTGCGTGCCCGGGGCTTCGACTGCTATGCTGCCTCCGTTTCTCCGACGGGAAGCGCCTGGGACCGCGCCTGCGAGCTGTATGCGCAGCTGGCAGGCGCAAGAGTGGACTACGGCCGGGCGCACAGCCACCGGTGCGGGCACGAACGCTTCGGGAGGGATTTTTCATCCTGTCCGCTGATTCCCGCCTGGAATGAGGATACCCGCCTTGTCCTGCTCGGACACTCTTTCGGCGGGGCGACCGTGCGCCTGCTGTCCGAGCTGCTGGCCCGCGGAGACGCGGGCGAGCGGGCTTGCGCCGATCCCTCGCCGCTCTTTCTCGGCGGCCTGAAAAACCGGATCCACAGCATCGTCGCCCTCGCCTCCCCCATGAACGGCACGACTGCCTATGACCTGTTCCGCGATCCCTCCTTCGATCCCGACGCGGTCATTGTTCCCCGGTGGAGCAAAGCGCTGGCCAGAATGATGTCGGCAGGCACTGCACCAAAGATGGACGGACGGGCGGAATCCGACTATGCAAATTTCGACATGCACATTGACCGGGCGATGGACCTGAACGCGCGTATCGCCACCCTGCCTTCGGTCTTCTACTTCTCCGTCCCCTGCGCTGCCACGGTATGCAGGGAAGACGGGACCCATGTGCCGAAGAGAGAGATGGAGCCGCTTTTCGTCATGCGCTCGTATCAGATCGGCGCCTATAAGGGAACGACCGTCGGCGGGCTGTCCATTGACGAGAGCTGGCGGGAGAACGACGGGCTGGTGAACACGCTGTCCGCCATGAGCCCGGCAGGCGCTCCCTCCCGGCCCCTCGACCGCGAGGATATCCGACCCGGGATCTGGAACATTTGCCCCACGGTCGATGGGGATCATATGTGGCTTCAGGGCGGTTTGACGCGGAAACACGACGTCAGAGAGTTTTATCTCGACTTGCTGAAGATGATCGAAAACACCCTGTCATGAACTCGCATGGAGAAAACGATCGAAAACCCGATTGTTTTCTCCATGCGATATTCATTATGGGATCGCTGCCCAGATCTGCTCACTCAAGTTCAGCAAAACCGCCGGCTGATGCCATATCCCGGCGGAAGAGGGAAAAAGGGCGCTCACACTTGCGTTTGCACTCTGCGCGTGCTATTCTATTCTTGATACCAGAGAAAAAGAGAGAAAGAACGGCGCGACGGTCGCAGACGATCGTGCGCCGGCGAGGGGATACAGATGGTTAGGCTTGTTCAGATCGACCCTGCGCTCCGGCCCTTCGAGCGGGATCTGGAGCTGCGCATGGACAACTACCGCCGCACGCGCGAGGCGCTGACCCGGGGCGGCAGCCTGAGCGACTTTGCCAACGCCCACGGCTACTACGGCTTTCACCATACCGACGAGGGCTGGATCTACCGGGAGTGGGCCCCCGCCGCGGATGCGCTGTATCTGACGGGAGAATTCAATGACTGGGACGCGCAGTCCCATCCGATGAACGCGGTCGGAAACGGCAACTGGGAGATCCGCCTGCCGGGCGACACCCTGCGCGACGGCATGCGCGTCAAGACCGTGGTGCGAAACGGCGAGCATCTGAGCTGGCACATCCCGCTCTACGCCCGGCGCGTGGTACAGGTGCAGAATCCCGACGGCTTCGAGTGGATCTGCGAGGTATGGGACCCCGTAGAGCCTTTCCCGTGGACGGACGAGGGCTTTGTCCCGGACAGCACACTGTATATTTATGAATGTCACGTCGGCATGGCGACGGAGGAGTACCGCCCCGGCACCTATCGGGAATTTGCCGACCTCGTGCTGCCGCGCGTGCAGGATCTCGGCTATAACAGCATACAGCTGATGGCCGTGATGGAGCACCCCTATTACGGCTCCTTCGGCTATCAGGTCTCCAGCTTCTTTGCGGCGTCCAGCCGCTTCGGCCTGCCGGAGGATCTGAAGTACCTGGTCGACCGGGCCCACGCGATGGGCATCGCCGTCGTGCTCGATCTGGTGCACTCGCACGCGGTCAGCAACACCGTCGAAGGCATCAATTGCTTCGACGGCACGGAGTATCAGTTTTTCCACGCCGGCGCGAAGGGGAACCACCCCGCCTGGGGAACCAAGTGCTTCAATTACGGCAAGCACGAGGTGCTGCACTTTCTGCTCTCCAACCTGAAATTCTGGCTGACGGAGTTTCACCTGGACGGCTTTCGTTTTGACGGCGTGACCTCCATGCTCTACCATGACCACGCCCTGGGCAGCGCCTTCACCGACATGCGCATGTATTTCTCCATGAACACGGACACCGAGGCCGTCACCTATCTGCAGCTGGCAAACGCCCTGATCCGGGAGGTCAACCCGAACGCCGTGACCATCGCGGAGGACATGTCCGGCATGCCGGGGATGTGCGCGAAGATCGCGGACGGCGGCATCGGCTTCGACTACCGCCTCGGCATGGGCCTGCCGGACATGTGGATCCGGCTCATCAAGGAGCAGCGGGACGAGGACTGGAAGCTCGACAATATCTGGCGCGAGCTGACCGTTCGGCTGGCGAAGACCATCGCCTATGTGGAGAGCCATGACCAGGCCCTCGTGGGCGACCAGACCGTGATCTTCCGGCTGGCGGGCGCCAGCATGTACACCGACATGGACAGGGCCTGCCACAATCCGACGATCGACCGGGCCATCGCGCTGCACAAGATGCTGCGCCTGCTGACGATATCCGCCGGCGGCAGCGGCTATCTGACCTTTATGGGCAACGAGTTCGGCCATCCGGAGTGGATCGATTTCCCGCGCGAGGGCAACGGCTGGAGCCACCACTACTGCCGCCGGCAGTGGAGCCTGGTGGACAACGGTTATCTGAAGTATGAGCTGCTCAACAACTTTGACCGTGACATGATCCATACCTGCAGGCAATATGCTGTGATGCGGGAATGGGCGCCGACGCTGCGCGTGCTGAATCAGAACGACCATATGCTGGCCTTCGAGCGCAGCGGCCTCGTGTTCGTCTTCAACTTCGACCCGCAGTACGCGCACGAGGATTACATCATTCCCGTAAGCGTGGGGCGCGATCACGAGGTGCTCTTCACGACAGACGATGAGCGCTACGGCGGTTTCGGCCGCATCGGGCATGAGCCTCGCTCGGCCTTCATCGAAGGGCATACCGGCCCGGCGCTGGAGCTCGGCCTGCCGCCGAGGACGGCCATGGTGCTGCGCCCGGCGGACGCGAGCGCGCGATGAGAGAGCCCGAGCGCGAGATCTGCGCCGTCGTCTGCGCGCACGACGGGATCAAGGCTCGGGAAATCGCCAAGGAGCTGGGCCTTGACCGGCTTACGGTCAATCATATCCTTTTCCGCTCGCCGCTGATGAAGGAGCTGTGCTGGCAGGATCGTCAATACCGCTGGCACGGCATCGTCCGCCAGACCCGCCCGCATACGGGGCTGGAGGAGTTCGCGGCGTATACCGACTCCGTGCGCGCTTTTCTGGCGCTGGATGAAGAGGCGTGGATGGAACAAATGACCGCCGGCTGCGTCAATATCGGCAGGAACGTGAACGACACACGCGGTCTGCTGCACTCCTTCCGGGACTGCCGGGAGCAGATGATCGCCCTCTTTGCCGATTTGCGGCAGATGCTTGGAGAGAGCTGCCTGGGCTGGGAGATCGCCTTTGAACTGCGGCTCAAGCGTTCGCGGCATGTCCGGATCTACGCGGACGTGCTGGTGATCACGGAGGACCGCGTTTTCTCGCTGGAGTTCAAGATGAAGGACAGCGTCGAGCCCGAGGAGGTGCTGCAGGCGGCGAAGTACGCGCCGTATCTGGAGATCGTTTTTGGGAAAGACTATGAGATCATCCCCGTGCTGGTACTGACGAAGGGAAGAGAGCTGTTCACCTTCGCAGCGATCGGAGAGACGGACCGCGTGCTGCCGGTATGCTCCGGCGACATGCTGTTCAACGTTTTCGACGAATATATCGGATTTTTACAATAAACTCGCAGGGAGGGACTGTCATGTATCTTTACCGTTCCGATATCTACTATCTGCTGACGATCGTCATGTTTGTGGTCAGCCTGATCTGCTCCGGCGTGGTCAAAAGCCGCTTCAGCAGATATGCCAAGGACCGGCCCCGCAACGGCATGACCGGCGCTATGGCGGCCGATCGCATCCTGCGCGCAAACGGCATCACGGACGTGCGCATCGCGCCCATCGCGGGCTCGCTCTCGGACAACTACGATCCGACCAAAAAGGTGCTGAATCTGTCCCAGACGGTGTACGGCGAGAGCAGTGTTTCTGCCGTCGCGGTGGCGGCGCATGAGTGCGGGCACGCAATCCAGCACGCGAAGGCCTACCCGCTGCTCATGCTGCGCAAGGCGCTGGTGCCGATCTGCAACATCGGCTCCATCGGCTCCTATATCGCGATCCTCGCGGGCATCTTCCTGCAGATGAGCGGACTGATCGTCTTCGGCGCGCTGCTCTTTTCGGGCATCGTGCTCTTCAATCTGGTGACGCTGCCCGTGGAGGTGGACGCCTCCCGCCGCGCGCTGGCGGAGGTCGAGCGCCTGAACCTCCTGAGCGAGGAGGAAATGCAGGGCGGGCGCAAGGTGCTCGTCGCCGCGGGCATGACCTACTTCATTTCTCTGGTCTCCTCCATCGTCCAGCTCCTGCGTTTGCTGAGCCTGGCGAACAGACGGCGCTGAGCTGCATGGATAAGAAAACACCGGCACTTTCAAGTGCCGGTGTTTCAGACTGTAGACAAACCCATGCTGCCGAAGTTTGACACGCATGGGGAGAGCGCGAGAGGGGATTGGTTATTCCCTCTCGCGATTGATATACTCAATTTTCAAGCTGTCGACACTTTGTCGACAGCTTGAAACACCGGCACTTTCAAGTGCCGGTGTTTTTGATATGTTTTGGGGATTATTTGCTGCTCGCCCTGCGGATCTGGATGTTGCGCTCGCGGTTGGCGATGAACTCGGGCAGCACCTTGGGGCGGTCGAAGTAATCGATGCTCTCCTCGAAGGTGCGCTTCTTCAGGTGGATGGCGTCGAACTTGCAGCGGGTGGTGCACACGCCGCAGCCGAGGCACTTGTTGGGATCCACAAAGGAGGCGCCGCAGCCGAGGCAGCGGGCGGTCTCGGCCTTGAGCTGCTCCTCGGTGAAGGTCCTGCGGTCGTCTTTGAAGGTGGAGGCCTTCGTTTCGTCCTTGCCGGGGATCTGCCGCGGCGCGGGGTCGGCGCTCTTCTTCACGGTGTCGAAGTTCACGTTCTCCTTGTCGAAAGCACGGTAGGTGAGACGGTCGCGGCCGATGACGAGGCTCTGGCCCGGATGGACATAGCGGTGGATGGAGATAGCGGCCTGTTTGCCCTGGGCGATGGCGTCGATGGCGAACTTGGGCCCGGTATAGGCGTCGCCGCCGACGAAGATGTCCTCCTGCGCGGTCTGGTAGGTGACGGCGTCGGCCAGGACGCGGCCCTTCTCGTCGACCGTAAGCTTGCCGAGGTCCAGACCGTCCAGCTCGATGCGCTGGCCGATGGCGGCGAGGACGGCGTCGCACTTGATCTTCTTGCCTCCCTCGCACACGAGCGCTGCGACCTTGCCGTTCTTGCCCTCGATCTCCACGGGCCTGTGCTCAAAGAGGAACTTGACGCCCTCTTCCCTCGCCTCGGCGACCTCGGCGGGATCGGCGGGCATGTCGCTCTCCTTGCGGCGATAGGCGACGGTCACATCCGCCCCCAGACGCACGGCGGTGCGGGCCACATCCATGGCCACGTTGCCGCCGCCGACCACGACGACCTTCTTGCCCAGCGCGGGACGGACGCCTCCGTTGACCTCACGCAGGAAGTCGATGCCGCCCCAGACGCCCTTGAGCTCCTCGCCGGGGATGCCGAGGGAGGCAGATTTCTGCGCGCCGACGGCGAGATAGATGGCGTCAAAGCCCTGCTCGCGCAGCTGCTGGATCGTGAGATCCTTTCCGATCTCCACGCCGCAGCGGAAGATCACGCCCAGCTCCTTGAGCACGTCGATCTCGGCGTCGAGCACGGTCTTTTCCAGACGGAAGGAGGGAATGCCGTAGCGCAGCATGCCGCCGGGCAGCTCGTTTTTGTCGAAGACGGTGACTCTGTAATTGTCAGCCGCGAGGAAGTACGCGCAGCTCAGGCCGGCGGGGCCGGCGCCGATGATCGCGACCTTCTTATCGCTGTAATCATACAGCTTTTTGGGGACGAAGCGGGTGTCACGGTCCAGCTCTCTGTCGGCAATGAACTTCTTGACCTCGTCGATGGCGACGGCGCGGTCGATATTGCCGCGGGTGCAGGCCTCCTCGCACTTGCGGTTGCAGATGCGGCCGCAGACGGCGGGCAGGGGATTTTCCTTCTTGATGAGCTCCAAAGCCTCCAGATATCTGCCCTGGGCCGCCAGCTTCAGATAGCCCTGTACGGCGATGTGCGCGGGGCAGCTGACCTTGCAGGGAGCGGTGCCCTCGGGGGCGATGTATTCGCGGTTGGTGCGGTGCTCGGGGTTCCAGTGCTCGCTCGTCCACTCGATGTCGTCGGGCAGCTCATGGGGCTTGTGCTCAATGGGCGTGACGGCGCAGAGCTTCTGGCCCATCTGGATGGCGTTGTTGGCGCAGCGGTCGGTGCACTGGCCGCAGGCCACGCACTTTTCCTGATCGATCTCCGCCACATAGTTGCTCTTGGAGGTGGCGGGGGTGTTGTAATACTGGGACACGCCGAGGGCCAGGCAGCTCTCGGGCATGCAGTTGCAGATGGCGAAGGTCTCGCCCTGATGCAGAGTCGTGATCTGATGGACGCAGCCGCGCTCCTCGCACTTTTTGACCAGAGCCTTGGCCTCCTCCACAGTGCAGGGACGGCCCTTGCCGGTGTGGTTGAACATGTCGCCCACATGGCCCATGAAGATGCAGAGTCCCTCGTCCAGATCGCCGCTGCCCTCGCCCATCATCTTGCGCACGCGGCGGCACTGACAGGGCGTGATGCTCATGTGGCCCTCGTTGTCCTCGATGTACTTGCTGACGCGCTCGTTGTCGATCTTCTGCGCGTCGGCGGGAATGGCGCTCTCAACCGGGATGACGCGCATGATGCCGGCGCCCATCGGGGTATTGGGGGCGTGCTCGATCTGGCTGGTGGTGGCGTGCTGGTGGAAGGCGTAGGCGATCTCGGGATGCGCGAGGCAGAATTTTTCGTTGATCAGCAGGAACTCGAAAACGCCGGGAGTGTAAGGCGGCAGAAGATAGATCTCCAGTCCGACCTTCGGCACGATGACCTGCACCACAAGGCCGATGTCGGTGATCTCGTGGAGCACTTCGCGGGTACGCTTGACGGAAAGACCGGCCTTGCGCGCAATGATGGGGACAAACGCCGGCTTCATGCTGGTCATGGCCAGCATGACGGAAATCTGCTCATCGGTGATCCACTTTTCGAACACCTTGTATTCCGCACAGTCCGGCGTGATTTTATAGTGCCCGTCGTTGATCTTCTCGCAGAGCCTGATCAGATTCTCTCTGACTTCCAAAGATATCCCTCCTGTATTTTTGGCTTCTGCAGATTTGGTCCTTTGAGATATATGCGGGAAAAGTGTGAAGAATTGGCTATAAATCTTCAGTTTAAGTTTATCTGTTAGCCCGTTAAATGTCAACGACAGCAGGGCGGCGTTTGTCTAAGAAAAGCAAGAAAAATACAGAGGGGAAAAGCTTAGCGGACGGCAAAGCGCAGGACCTGTCGGTCCTGCGCCGGATAAGCTTATTCGTTCGGGTTTGCCCGGACCACTTTGCCGATGTTCCAGAGATGGGCCGCCTTTTCGGCCGCCGAGCGCCGGTCCTCGGGCTTGTGGTATTCAAAGGGCGCGGTCTGCGAACCGCAGTCCAGGCAGATCGCGTACCAGCACCAGCCGTTCTCTTCCTCCAATAGCCCCGGCCCGCCGCAGAAGGGGCAGTCCTGCAGGAACAGTTCCTCATGAATGTCCAAAATCGTGTCCTCCCGATTGGTGTTTGAATTATTATAACATTTCTTGTTCAAAAGTACAACCGGAATCGCATCGCAGCCAGGAGGCGCGGACAGATTTTACCTGTCGAAGGCGGGATTGACCGCGTAGAGGTTTTTCTGGTCCATCTTCTCCATGGCCAGGCGCAGCGCCTCGCCGAAGCGCTGGAAGTGGACGACCTCGCGCTCCCGCAGGTAGCGCATGACGTTGTTGACGTCCGGATCGTCCGACAGGCGCAGGATATTGTCATAGGTGGTGCGCGCCTTCTGCTCGGCGCCCATGTCTTCGCTGAGATCGGTGATCACGTCGCCCTTGACCTGCATGCTGGCGGCCGTCCAGGGGAAGCCCGAGGCCGCGGTCGGGTAGACGCCGGCGGTGTGATCCACGAAGTAGGTGTCAAAGCCCGCCTTTCGGATCTCCTCGTCGCTCATTTTCCGTGTGAGCTGGTGGATGACCGCGGCCACCATTTCCAGATGGCCGAGCTCCTCCGTCCCGATGTCGGTCAGCAGAGCCTTGAGCTCGGGGTAGGGCATGGCGTAGCGCTGACTCAGGTAGCGCATCGAGGCGCCCAGCTCACCGTCCGGGCCCCCGTACTGGCTGATGATGAACTTTGCCAGCGCGGGATTGGGATTCTTGATGCGCACGGGGTACTGCAGCTTCTTCTCATACACAAACATGGCTCAGGCCTCCCTTCCCGTACGGTATTCCCACGGCCAGGGATTGCCCAGCCAGGTGTAGCGCTCAGCGCCGAGCATATCCTGCTGCGTGACAGGGCCGCAGGCCCTGCTGTAGCGCTCCCGCGCCTCCTGACGGAGGGCCAGGAAGGTCTGATACATGGCAAAGGCCTCGAGGTCGTCGCTGTGGGTGTCCAGATACAGCTCCAGCTCGTCGGCCACGAAGTCGATGGCCATCATCTCGGTCATCGGCGTGGCCGGGAGCGTGTCGTTGACCACATTCATAAACGGCAGGTCCAGCCCGGGAAACAGCGTGCCGCGGCTGAGCGCCTCCGACGCTTCATAGCGATCGGCGGCGTTTTCCTGCATGGGCACGTAGGCCGCTGCCAGCGGCGCGTAGCTCGGAAGACTGCCGAAACCGGAATCGTTTCTGTTCAAAATGCTTTTCCTCCCGAGGAAAGAATCGAGGATGCTCCTCGCTTCATTGTATGGAAAAAAGAGAGCAGCGGTGAAAAGCGCCGAGGGAAAGAGCAGCTTGACAGAGTTCAATCAGGCGATTATAATATACTAAAATAGCTGAACAGGCAATTTATGGCCTGCGGAAGGGAGTTTGCGTGATGAGTATCGGGGCGATTCTGGAACAGAAGCGGAAGGAACGGGGGCTGCTGCAGGCGGAACTCGCGGAGCTTCTGGCGGACGAGGGCATACAGGTCAGCAAGCACGCAATCAGCAAGTGGGAGGGCGGCAAAACCCTCCCGAACGCGCAGCAGTTCCTCGCGCTCTGCAGGGTGCTGAAGGTCTACGACGTGCTGGGGGAGTTTCTGGGCGAGGCGGACGAGCTTCGTACCGGTCTCAACGCGCAGGGCAAGGCGCGGCTGCGCGAATATGCGCGGCTCCTGCGCGGCGATGAAGCCTTTTGCCTGACGGAGAAGGCGGCGCCTCTGCGTGTGCTGCCGCTGTACGATCTCGCGGTCTCCGCGGGCACCGGTCAGTTTCTGGACGGGGAGAATTACGAGATGGTGGAGTGCGGCATCGAGGTGCCGGAGGGCGCAAACTTCGGCGTGCGCATCGCGGGCGACAGCATGGAGCCGCGCTATCACGACGGACAGACCATCTGGGTCCACCAGCAGCGCAGCCTCATGACCGGCGAGATCGGCATATTTCTCTACGACGGCTGCGCGTATCTGAAGAAGCTCGTGGCAGAGGACGGGCAGATGCGGCTGCGTTCGCTGAATCCCGCGTATCAGGATATCGTCATCCTGCCCTCGCTCCCGCTCAGGGTGCTCGGCAAGGTGCTGGGCTGAACGGAGGCTCGCCATGTGGGAAGACATTCTGAATACCGCACAGCGCGAGGCCGTCACGACGACGGAGGGCTTCGTGCGCGTGATCGCGGGCGCGGGCTCGGGCAAGACCCGGGCGCTGACGCACCGCTTCGCTTATCTGGTAAGCGAGCTGGGCATCCTGCCGGCCAACATCCTCTGCGTGACCTTCACCAACAAGGCCGCCAATGAGATGCGCCAGCGCATCCACAACCTCACCGGCGACAACGACACCGGCTACATCAACACCTTCCACGGCTTCTGCGTCTCCGTCCTGCAGGAGGACAGCCATGCTGTGCAGTACCCGAAGAGCTTTCTGGTGCTGGACAATTCGGATATCGACTCCATGCTGCGCATCATCTATGAGGAGCGCGGTCTGACCCTGCGGGACATGACCTTTGCCAACGCCCGCGACATGATCGAGATCCTCAAGCTTTTCAAGCGGCCGGAATACTATCTGGACAAGATCCAGATGTCCCTCGATGCGCTGCACGAGAAATATCTGCAGGCGGTGAGCACGGAGGATATCATTTTCTACGGCTATCTCTATCAGGAGAAAAAGTGCTTCGCTCTGGACTACAACGATCTGATCAAATACACGCTGTATATCTTTGAGCAGAACGGTGATATCCGCCTCAAATGGCAGAAGAGGCTCGAATACATCATGATCGACGAGTTTCAGGACATCGACCAGCTGCAGTACCGGCTGATGGAGGTCCTCTGCGATTACCACAAAAACCTCTTCATCGTCGGCGACCCGGACCAGACCATCTACACCTGGCGCGGCGCGAACGTGAAATATCTGCTGGATTTCGACAGACAATATCCGACGACGAAGACGATCCTGATGATGGAAAACTACCGCTCCACGCCGCAGATCCTGGCGGCGGCCAACGCGCTGATCGGCAGGAATCATAACCGCATCCCCAAGCAGCTCAAAGCGATGCTGCCCGGCGGGGAGAGCGTGCTCTGCCATCACGCGCGCACCGCCGAGGACGAAGCCGAGTGGCTGGCCTTCCAGATGCACGAGATGCACGACAGGGGAGTGCCCTTCGGCAAAATGGCCGTGCTCTACCGGGCGCATTACGTGACGAGAGCGGTGGAGGAGACGCTGCAGAAGCGGAAGATCCCCTATACGATCTACAGCGGCGTGCAGTTTTTCGGCAGGGCGGAGATCAAGGACGCGCTGAGCTATCTGCGCATGATCGCCCTGCAGGACGATTTGTCCTTCCGCCGCATCGTGAACATCCCCAAGCGCAATATCGGCCAGAGCCGCACAAAGCTGCTGGAGGAATATGCCGCCGCCCACGGCTGCACGCTGTATCAGGCGCTGCAGAAGCTGCTGGACGACGAGAGCTTCCAGCGCACGAAGGCGAGACAGTTCGTCCGCCTGATCGAACGCTTTTCCGCGGAATACCGGGAGCGCCCCGTGTCGGAGCTGCTGTCCGCCGTGCTGGACGAGAGCCGCTACGAGGAGATGCTGCGCACGGAGGGCAGCCAGGAGCGGCTCGACAATCTGGCGGAGCTGAAGCAGTCCATCCGGGATTACGAGGTCTCCTGCGGCGAGGAGGCCACGCTCGAGCACTATCTGGCCCATGTGGCGCTCTTCACCAATGCCGACGCGGACGAGGCGCCGGATAAAGTCAAGCTCATGACCGTGCACGCGGCCAAGGGACTGGAGTTTCCCTATGTCTTCCTCTGCGGCATGAACGAGGGCGTCTTCCCTTCGCGCAAGACCCGTACCCTGCCCGGCATGGAGGAGGAGCGGCGGCTTGCTTTCGTCGCGGTGACGCGGGCGGAGAAGCGCCTTTTTCTCTCGGAGGCAGAAGGGCGGAATCTGGACGGCTCGCCGCGCTATCCCTCCCGCTTCCTGCTGGACATCGGCGCGGAGAACCTGGAGTTCACCGCGCCGCCGCGGGAGGGCCTGATTTGCGAGGCGCGCGACTATATCGCCGTCAGCGAACGCTTTCTGCCCGAGGAAGAGCAAAAGGCGGGCTTTGCGGTCGGCGCGCGTGTGCGCCACGCGGTGCTGGGGGAGGGCACGGTGGTCGAGATCGATGCGGAAAAAGGCGCCCATATCGTCAAATTCGATACGGTTGCCACGCCGCGGGCCATCTCCTTTCGCGCAAAGCTCGAAGCGGCGGAGTAAAGCCAAAAAACTGCCCGGAAAGCATGAAGCATGCTCTTCGGGCAGTTTCTGCGAAATAATCGGTTTCCGGTGCAAGATCCGCTCACGGATTGCGAGATGATAAGTGAGGCGGAAAGGATGTGACGCAATTGGAGGACAGCACGATCATCGACCTGTTTTTTGAGCGCTCGGAACAGGCGATTGATGAACTGGACAGCAAATACGGCAAAACCGTTACGGCGACAGCGGCAAATATCCTGTCGGATCGTCAGGACGTGGAGGAGTGCAGGAACGATACTTATCTGGCTGCGTGGAACAGTATTCCGCCTCACCGACCGCAGCCTCTGGTGAGCTTCGTGTGCAGGATCGCCCGCAACCTGGCCATATCCAGACTGCGCGCCGAATCCGCGGCCAAGAGGAACCGCAGCCTCGATCTCGCCCTGGACGAGCTGGAGGATTTCATCCCTTCCGGGATGAATGTGGAAGCGGACTATGAGGCCAGAGAGCTGGCGGAGGCGATCAACCGCTTTTTGTCAGGGCTCAAATACGACGACAGATTTCTTTTCGTCCGCCGGTATTGGTACGCGGATTCTGTCAAAGATATAGCCGAACAGATGAACGAACGGGACAGCCGTGTCTCCACGCGTCTTTTCCGCCTCCGTGAGAAATTGCGGAAATCTTTAGTGAAGGAGGGCCTGCTTGTATGAATCGGGAACAGGTGTTTGAGGCGTTCGGCGGGATCGACGACCGCTATGTGGCCGAGGCCGCCCGTTACGCTCCCGGGGATGCGGACAGCGCCCCGGAAAGGATCGTACACATGAACAGAAAACGCATCGTGACTTTTTTGATCGCGGCGGTACTCATGCTGACGCTGAGCGTCACCGCCTTTGCGGCCCATGCCGCGGTCTCGACGCCGAAGGCGGCGGAGAAGGTGGCAAAGGAGCAGATCGAGATCTGGAAAGAGCTGGGCATTCTCTCCCCGGAAGTGAATTTTGAGGGTGACGCCGACGCGGTTTTTGAATTTGAGGAGAGAGACGGCGGCGACGCCTGGTTCGGCAGGATCTTCCCACACTGGTTTGACGTCCGATTCTACGGCAGTTCCCAGTTCCACACGGATCGCCCGAAATACGGCGGCACGCTACGTGTGGATACGCTGAACGGGAAGATCATGTCGGCCACGATCGACGCCGCGGCGGATGAGGACGACGTGCCTGTACGTGAGGAGGAGATCGGCGAGATTCCGGAAGCCAACGGGCAGCCCGTCTGGTACTTCTATGATAATTACGACGATATTTTCCCGGCGGACATGACCATTGACCGCTTCTGCACGCTGCTCGCCGAGTACTGGGGCTTTACGGGCTATACCATCGCCGATACGGACGACGAGTACTTCTATCATCAGCATTTTGACGCGCCGGACGGATCGACGCTGCTGAAGGATCTGAACGGCGACACGAGAGAAAACTATTATCTGACCGTTTTCTTCGAGGGTGATCAGGAGGGCGCGCCGATGTATATTCAGCTGCATCAGTTCCCGGGCTATGTGACCCTGATGCTGGGCACCGGACATGCGGTCGGCTGAAACAAAACTTACCAGTTCAATTTTGCATATCTCTTCTTTTTCAGCAGATGATAAACGTGGGCTGCGGAAGCACTGCGTGTTCGCTTTCGCATACCCAATCTGAAGAAAAGGAGATGCAAGCAATGTCCAGCAACACCAGCAACCATCTTGTCAACCCCGCTGCCCGCGAGGCCATGGATAAGTTCAAGATGGAGGCGGCCGCTGATCCGGCTGTAACGCTACCATCTTGAAAAGCTTCCGAAAACGGCGTGTGATTCTATACAGCTTTAGTACATACGGCTCTCTAAATTCAACGCAACAATGACTGTCGGATGGCGAAATCAATCCTCGTTTGATTTCGCCATCCGATGATCATTATAATGACAATAAGATGGCGAAAAGCCAAAAAGCTTTTCGCCGCGCCGCTTTGCGGCGCAGCAAAACAGCGCGGCTGTTTTGCCATATTTTCATTGCAATGAGCATCGGGCGAATGATTCAAAGAATCATTCGCTGCCAAACAACGAGTTTGGCAGTGAAATCAACCGGATCATCGGTTGATTTCACTATCCGATGATCATTATAAAAAGCCCGCTTTCGGCCGCAGGCCGAAAGCGGGCTCATACTAAAACCTAATAAAAAATAGACATGTGATCATCACCGTGGTATAATAAAGATGGTGATGAAAATGAAGTACAAATTCAGCGCAGAAGATTATGAA
>CACYXC010000004.1 GCA_902778285.1 Oscillospiraceae bacterium
TCGCGGACATGCTCTCGGGCGGCGTCTACGGCATCGTGGACGAGGACCGGCTGCACAGCGGGAGCATCACGCTCGACGCTGTCGCGGCGCAGAAGCAGGGCCGGAGACGCAGGAGCCTCGCCGCCTCGCTTTTCCCGTCTGCCTCTTCGCTGGCCGGGCGCTATCCCTACCTGCGTGCCAGGCCCTGGCTTTTGCCGCTTGCCTGGATACAGAGGGCAGCGGGCTATCTGAAAAACCGCAGGACCAGCGCTGCCGCCTCTGTCGAGATCGGCGAAAAGCGTGTCCGACTGCTCAAACAATATGGAATCATTGACTGATGAGACCGCGCTTTTTCAGCACGGTCTCTATTGTTTTGCCGGAATCAATAAAAGATCAAGAAAGTATGCGCTTTGCAACTTGCTTTTTTTCAGGAAGACTGTTATAATTATTTGACTATTATGTTGACTAAGGGGTTACTATGCCCTTTTGGAGGAGAACATGGCGAGACCTGCTGAGGACAACAATGCGTTCTTCCAGTCGCTCCATGCCCTCCGGCAGCGTCTGCTCGACGGTACGTTTACGGAGATCCTTGACGATTGGCGCTGGATCTTCTCTTACAGCAAGCGTTACAAGCTGGCCATCCTGTTTTACACGCTGCTCGGCATTTTTTCCACGACCTTCGGCCTTGTGGCCAGCGTCGCTGGGAAATACGCCATTGATATCATCACCGGCTATCAGACCAGCAAGCTTGGTATCATGATCGCCATCATGCTCGGCGGCGCCCTGTTCAGTCTGGCGTTCTCGAATATCATCAGCCGGATCTCCGCCAAGCTGAGCATCGATATCAATAACGATATCCAGGCCGATATCTTTGATCAGATCATCGACGTCGACTGGAAGGCCATCAACGCGTACAGCAGCGGCGATTTGCTCAATCGCTTCAACTCCGACGTGAGCACTGTCAGCAAGAACGCGATCAGCTGGCTTCCCTCCATCATCATTGCAATTTATAATTTCATCGTCACCTTCGCTCTGATCTGGCATTATAACAAGATCATGAGCCTGCTGGCTTTTGCCAGCGCACCGGTCATGCTGCTGATGTCCAAATACTTCATTCGCAAGCAGCGTGAGTATTCCCGCAAGGTCAAGGAAACCGGCAGCCAGATGATGGCTTTTGAAGTCGAGACCTTCTATAATTTTGACAACATCAAATCTTTCGGCATCATGCGCAGCTACGGCGCAAAGCTTCGCCAGTGGCAGAAAAAACTCCGCGCGATCAGCCTTGACTACAACATGTTCACGATCAAGACCAACGTGTTTATGTCTCTTTTAGGTATGGTCGTGCAGTATTCCGCTTTTGGATACTGTCTGTATCTCCTCTGGAGCCATCAGATCACCTACGGCACGATGACGCTTTTTCTGGAACAGCGCAGCCGTTTGGCCGGGGCATTCAACAATGTGGTCGGCATCATTCCGTCTTTTTTGACCAGTTCCGTCTCCGCTCACCGTATCCGTGAACTGATCGATCTGCCCCGAGAGACGCATATTCCCGAGAGTGAGGAATTGCGTGCGCTTGCGGATCAGGGCTTCGAGGTGCGGATGCAGGACGTCGATTTTTCCTATGTCGACGACAAGCGGATCATCTCCGATTCGAGCTTCTTTGCCTGTCCCGGTGAGATCGTTGCGCTGGTCGGTCCCTCCGGCGAGGGGAAGACTACCATGATCCGCATGATGCTGGGGCTGATCCATCCGGAGCAGGGGAGCGTTTTTCTGCGGGCCTGGGACGGCAGCGAAGTGGAGATGAACGCCGACAGCCGCTTTCTGTTTTCCTATGTTCCGCAGGGAAATGCGATCCTCTCTGGCACTGTTGCGGATAATCTGCGTATGGTGCGTGAAGACGCAACTGATGAGGAGATTGAGGAGGCACTGCGGGTCGCCTGCGCCTGGGACTTTATCGCAAAGCTTCCTGACGGCATCAACAGCAAAGTGGGCGAGCGCGGCCGCGGCTTTTCCGAAGGCCAGGCACAGCGGATCGCCATCGCCCGGGCTGTTCTGCGCGACGCGCCCATTCTTCTGCTGGATGAAGCGACCTCCGCTCTCGATGTGGAGACCGAAAGGCGCGTGCTGCGCAATATCATTCAGCAGCGACCGAGCAAGACCATCATCGTCACCACCCACCGTCCGACCGTCCTGAACATGTGTCAGCGGGTATATCGGGTCGTGGATACGCATGTTACAGAGCTGAGCGAAGACGAATCCAGCCGCATGGCCATGGATTTCTGAACTGAGGACGGAAGACGCCTGATGATCGACATTCATACGCATGTGATGCCGGGGATCGATGACGGCTCAGAGAGCATGGATATGTCTCTTCAAATGCTCGCCATCGCCGCGGAAAGCGGTGTACATACGATTGTAGCGACTCCGCACTGCAACATTCCCGATGAATATGAAAACTATGCCGGCGACGAGATGATGTCTCTCTGGCGCCAGCTGGAGAGCGCTGCCGCCGAAGCGCAGATCCCGGTCAAACTGTGCCGGGGTATGGAGATCTTCGCGACGGAGGCTCTCCCAGAGCTGCTGACGGAGCGCCGTGTCTGGACAATCAATGATACGAAATATTTCCTGCTTGAGTTTTCGTTCGGCGAGGATCCCGACTTCTGCAGGTATATCCTGCGCAAAGCGAGCGATCTCGGCTTCCGGCCGATCATTGCCCATCCGGAGCGCTATTTCTTCGTGCAGGACGATCCTGAGCTGGCCTATGAATTCTGCGTTTCAGGTTATGGACTTCAGGTCAATAAAGGGAGTCTGATGGGGCGGTTCGGACCGGGACCCAAGCGTACGGCGGATCTGATCCTTGACCACGGACTGTGTGCCTGCATTGCCAGTGACGCTCACAGACCATATGAACGCAGTACGTTTATGACGGATCTGCGCGATTATCTGGAAGAAGAATACGGGGAGGCCTATATGCGGCTTCTCCTGGAGGAAAACCCGGCTCGTATCCTGAGCGGACGCGATCTGCTGGGCTTTGAGCCGATCCCGTTTCGATGAATCGGGCAGATACACATAAAAGGGGTAACACTTTGTGAGAAAGTTTCGGTATTTGGTGCTGGCGTTTTTTGCCGTTGTGTTTGTGGTGTTCTCGTTCAACCGCGTGAAGGAGTACATTACGTCTGACTTTACTGCACCTGTGATTCATGCGGACTCAGATTCTCTGCAGGTCAGCGTCATGTCCGGCGAAGAGGAACTGCTCTCCGGCATGTCTGCGATCGACAATCTGGACGGCGATGTGACCAATACGCTGGTCGTTGTATCAAAATCGAAGTTTATCTCCAAAGGGACGCTTCGCGTCAATTACGCCGCTTTTGACAAGAACAACAACGTTGGCATCGCCGCACGCAACCTGACCTACACGGACTATCATTCTCCCCGCTTTTCCATGAGCCAGCCCCTTCGCTTTCTCAGCGGCAATACGAATAACAATTATTTGAAGAACATCACAGCGTCTGACTGCCTGGACGGAAACATTACGCAGCAGATCAAAATCACCTTTGGCAGTACAGAAAGTACAAGCAATACCTCGACCAGGCAGAAACTGTATATCCAGGTCACGAACAGCGCAGGGGATACCTCCTCGCTGGAGCTGTGGGCGACTTTTGAAGACTATAATACCTACAATACGTCGGCGCCCGCTTTGACTGATTATATCGTTTATACGCAGCCGGGCGTGCGTCCGAATTACAGCAGCTATCTCAAGGGGATCTGGGCTGCCGGCAGTACTCGCAGCTTTTCCGAAGCCGGATTCGATGCGAACGAAGACGTCCGCATCTCCGACAGCGGCGTGAACTATAATACGCCCGGGGTCTATACAGCGACCTTTCAACTCTCACGTGCAGAAAAAGACGGGTCGGGCCGCACGCCTCTGGGCAGCACGACCATGGTCGTCGTTGTGGAGGGCTGAGTATGAATGACAGAAATCGGGAATTTACCACGATCCTGGATAATCTGGATCTGTACAGCATGTTCCGGGATGCCCTGAAAAACCTGTGGGTCATTATTCTTGGCGCCTTAGCCGCCGCCATGATCGTCAATATGTCGGTCCGTGCGGATTTTCAGAGAACCTATAGTACCACCGCGACCTTCGTCGTTACGTCAAAGACCTCCAGCAACATGGCGTACAGCAATTTGTCTGCCGCTTCCACCATGGCAAACAGCTTCAAAAATCTGCTCAACAGCAACCTGCTCAAGAAAAAAGTATGCAAGGATCTGGGCCTGGCGTCTTTCAACGCCACAACAACAGCAAATGTGATCAAGGGCACAAACCTCATGACCCTGAAGGTAACGGCGGATACCCCGCGCAATACCTACCGCATCATCCGCTCCGTCATGAGCAATATGTCCTGGCTGACGCAGTATGTTTCCACCGATATGATCATGGAGGTCCTGCAGGATCCGCCTGTACCGACCGGCGCGGATGCCTCCTTTACCGCGGCAAAGCAGTCGCTCAAGGCGTTTCTCCTGGCCGGAGCGGGGCTGACGCTGGTGTTCATGTATCTTTCCTATCGGAAAGAGACGATCAAGGGCGAAAAGGATTTGGAGACAAAGCTTGATGCCAGATGCATCGGCATGCTGTATTACGATTCTCCCTACAACTCATTCGGAGATTTTCTCAAAAACAAGAAGGATAAACATCTTGTCACAGATGTGACGGCACCGTTTGAACTGGTTGAACGCTATAAGAAAATTGCAGCGAATATCTCCGGGGAAGCCCATAAGACCGACGCCAAAACGATCCTGGTCACCAGCGTCCGCGAGCATGAGGGTAAATCGACCGTTTCGGCAAACCTCGCTCTGTCTCTGGTCAAGCAGTCGTACAAGGTCCTGTTGATCGACGGCGATATGCGGCGCCCGTCACTGAATTCGCTGTTCCTGGAACCCGGCGAAAAGCTTCAGTCGACCCTCGGAGACCTGCTGATGGGCAAGGCAACGATGGGCGACGCGTTGAGGACCGATAAGGGGAGCGGGCTGCATCTGTTGCTGAACAACCATAACTATGTTAACTCCACCGATATCGTTTCTTCGGAGTATATGGCGAAGCTGCTGGACATAGTAAAGAAGTATTTTGACTTTATTATCGTCGACTCCCCACCCATGTCGCTGATGGCTGACGCCGAAGTCTTTGCGGATCTCTGCGATATGAGTGTTTTGGTCGTCAACTACGATATGGTCCTCGCACAGGACCTGAACGATGCCATCGACTCTCTGCGCGACTGCCGAGGCTCCTTTGCCGGCTGTATTTTGAATATGGTGCGCACGCTCCCCGGGTCCCGCAGGGTGATCGGCGGCTACGGCGGCTACGGGCGATACGGCAGCTACGGACGCTACGGGCGTTATGGGAAATACGGCAGCTACGGTCGCTACGGTGAAAGCGCAAAATGATGAGGAACTGACATGGATGAGACATCTTTGAACTCTTCGTCCCAGCTTGAAAAGCTCGATATTCTTTCTTTTCTGAATGACTTTCTGCATCGGCTGCGCAGACTTTGGTGGATTGTGGTGCTCGCAGTCGCAGTTTGCATGTGCCTTTCGTATTTCCGCAGCAGTACCAGTTATTCGCCGAGTTACGTTGCCGAGGCAACTGTCTCTGTGGATATCGTAAACGGCGGCGCCTCGGCGAAACGAAGCACAGCGGAGCAGATGGGCAAAATATTCCCTTATATCCTGACCAGCGGCGCGCTCTCTGACGTGATTGCGTCTGATCTGAACATGAAAAGCGTGCCCGGGTCGATCAAGGTTTCCAATATCAGCGGCACCAATCTGCTGACTATCCGCGTGACCTCGTGGACTGCAGAGCACGCCTATAACGTCCTGCAGTCCGTCTTGAAGAATTACCCCGAAATTGCGCAGTTCGTAGTCGGCCAGACCGAACTCACACTGATCGATGACAGCGGCATTCCCGAGGACACGGGGAAAAGCTCTGTGATCCGGGGCTCTCTCCGGCGCGGCGCCATCATCGGTCTCGGTATCGGCATTGCGCTGGTCCTTCTGCATGTGATGACCTTCCGTACGATCCGTTCGGAAACCGAACTGCGAAATCTTATGAATATTCCGTGCCTCGGCACGCTTCCTGTCAGCGTGACGAAGAAACGCCGCAAGAAAGCCAGTCGACATATCAACATCCTTTACGATTCCTATCGTTCCGACTATATCGAGGCGATGCGACTGGTCCGGACCCGCCTGGAACGACAGCTGGAGGACAAGCAGGTCCTGATGGTCACAAGTTCCATTTCCGGGGAAGGAAAGTCAACTGTCGCGTCGAATCTCGCCATATCTATGGCCTTAAAGGGAAAGCGCGTTATCCTGGTCGACTGTGACCTGCGCAATCCTTCGATCGCTGAGATCTTTAACCTGAAGCAGGAGTTCCCCGGGCTGATCCCTGTTTTGAACGGCAAATCCGCGCTCGAGGACGCCCTGTATCCTGTCAGCTTCCGCGGCAAACCCACCGGGCTGACCCTGCTCCCCGGAGGCAAGCGCGAATCCAGCCTCGTAGAGATCCTGGGCAGCGATGCCATGAGTGAACTGATTTCACTGCTTCGCCAGCAGGCAGATATTGTGATCCTGGATACCCCGCCTTCTGCGATGCTTGTCGACGCCATGATGCTTGTTCGGCATGTGGATGCTGTCGCTTACGTGATCATGAGCGACTTCGCCCGCAGACGCTTTATCATCCAAGGCGTTCAGGAACTGAGCAACGGTGATGCGCCGATCGTCGGATGCATCCTCAACGGCGGCAGGACCCATTCCGGGGGATACTATGGATACAAATACGGCTATGGATATCGTTACGGCTCTCGCTACAGCAGCAGCAAATACAGCAGTAACCGCAGCAAGAGTGGTCGCGCGGAGAGCGGCGGAAGCGAGAGAAGCCGCAGCGCCGCCAAACGCGATGGCGCAAAAGCCGAAAACATCGATCCCGATCAGAGAAGAAAAAACCCGGACAAAGCAGAATAAGCATAAGTTTGTCCCTCGTTTTTGTTTTCCGTGACTGAATAATACTTTGAGTGGCTGCTTGACCAGTCCCTGCAGATTGTATAATGAGACGATGAAATTCTTGATCATTACAAATCACTCATACATGTTCTGGCGATTTCGCCGTGAGCTGACAGCCGAACTTCTGAAAAGAGGGGAGGTCGTTATCAGCACGCCGTTTGTCGGCCATGAAGATGACTTGCGGAAGATGGGCTGCCGATGCATACAGACTTCACTTGAGCGTCGTACGCTGAACCCGCGCAAGGAGTTAGCGCTCTTCGCCTTCTATCGCAGGCTGCTTCGTGAGGAGAAGCCCGATGTGGTCATTACATATTCCATCAAGCCGAATATTTACGCCGGTTATGCCTGCAGGCAGGCGCGCATTCCGTATTTTGTGAATGTGCAGGGCTTGGGGTCTATTTTCCAGCACGAGTTCTCGGCAAGACTGGCTTCCGTGCTGTACCGCGGCGCCATCAGAGATGCAAAGGCGGTTTTCTTTGAAAACCGTTCCAGCGCCGAGGTCTTTGTCAAACGGGGCATTGTCACCGAAAAGAAAGAGGTCATTCTCAAGGGCGCGGGCATCAATCTGGGTGTCTACATGATGCAGCCCTATCCTTCGGAAGAGAATGGGATCCACTTCTTATACCTCGGCCGTATCATGCAGGAAAAAGGCGTCGATGAGATCCTGGAAGCCAGCCAACGGCTGAAAAAGGAGTACGGCGACCGCGTTGTAATCGATTTTGTCGGCTTTTTTGAAGATGACTACAAAGATCAGATCGATCTGCTGGTGAAAAGGAATGTCATTCGTTTTCACGGCTTTTGCTCTGATCCCCGGCCGTTCTATGCTCAGGCCCACTGTATTGTCCTGCCCAGTTATCATGAAGGAATGAGCAACGTCCTTTTGGAAGCGGCGTCCACCGGCAGAGCACTGATCACTTCGGATATTCCCGGCTGCCGTGAAACGGTTACAGACGGGGAAACCGGTTTCCTGGTCCCTGTCAGAGACAGCGATGCTCTGTATTGGGCGATGAAGCGTTTTGTCGAGCTTTCGCCGGAGCAAAGAAGACAGATGGGCGAGCGTAGCCGTGTAAAAATGGAGATGGAGTTCGATAAGGAACAGGTTGTTGATGAAACAATGGCTGCCCTGCAGCTTTGAGTATTGCTATGACTATACACAATTATTGGTGGCTGCTGATCTGGGCGTTCCTGTTTGGGGGAATCTGCTTTGCCTTCATCCCCAAGCAGGAGGAGTATGTTCTGGGGAAGCGCGAGGTGCGATGGAACTGGCTGCCGGCACTTATACTTATTACTCCCTACGTGCTGTGGGCTGCCGGCAGAAGCAACTTCGGCGATTCTGAGGTTTATCGTTCCCGCTTCTTCAATGTGCCAAGCGGCATTTCCCAGATCTGGGTTTATACGAGGAATGCATCGAAGGACAAGGGCTTTGCCCTTCTTGAAGTCCTCTTCAAAACTTTGATCTCGCATTCGGACGTCGCGTTTTTTTCCCTGGTCGCTGCGATCCAGCTTTTGTGCCTGGCTCATATTTATCGGAAATACTCAAGGAACTACTGGCTCAGTATGTTCCTTTTTGTCGCATCTACGGACTATCTTTCCTGGATGCATAACGGCATGCGTCAGTTTCTGGCGGTTGCCTTGATTTTTGCTGCTTTGCCGCTTCTTGTAAAAAAACGGTATGTTCCGATGGTTTTGGTGGTCGTGATCGCCAGTCAGATCCACCTGACAGCTTTGATTTTTCTGCCGTTCATTTTTATTGTCAACGGACGGGCCTGGAACATACGTACTTTGGGATTTATCGTGGCGCTGATCCTTTCTATTCTGTTTCTTGACAGGGTGACCGGTTTCATGACCAATGCTATGGAGGATACGGCATATGAGGGGAATATAGATCTTCTTGTGCACGATGACGGCACCAATATTTTCCGCGTGCTGTTCTACTCTGTGCCGGCCATAATGACCTGGATCTTCCGCCCTTATATCGATAAAGCGGATGAACCGTTGATCAACGTGTGTTCCAACCTCTCCATTGTGGCTGCCGGTTTTTATGTACTCAGCTTCTTTACCAGCGGCCTAATTGTTGGCAGAATTCCGATTTATTTCAGCCTGGCCAATTATATACTGATTCCCTGGCTTATTACGGAGATCTTTGATTCCGGCTCTGCGGTATTGATGGATGTTGGATTTGTGGGAGTATATACTGTTTTTTTCTATATCCAGGGACAACACTGGAAAATTCTGTGAGCCTCGATACGGCGCGCACAGATAGCGGAGGATTTATCCATTGGATTATGACCAGATATTGGGGAAGCTTCAGGCGACCCAGACAGAAATACTGTCGGTGATCGATCGAATCTGCCGCGAGCACGGCGTTTCCTATTCGCTGTATGCCGGATCTCTGCTTGGCGCCGTCCGGCACCAAGGGTTTATTCCATGGGATGACGATCTGGATATCTGTATGGAGCGTTCGGAATATGATCGCTTTCTGGCTGCATGGAAGGAATCACCACCAGAGGGTTTTATCCTTCAAAACAAAGAGAACACGCCGTCGTTTACGCAGTCCTTTTCCAAAATCCGCAAGGAGCACAGCACCTTTCTGCAGTATGATTGGGAAGCCTCAAAATATCATACCGGTATTTTCGTAGACGTTTTCCCGATGGACAGAATGCCGACGGGGAAGGCGGCAAGACTTCTATTCCGATGGCGCTGCATGAAATACCAGCTTCTGACAAGAGAGTTCGTTCCGCCCAGGGGAAGTCCCGCCCAGAAACTGGTTTCCCGCCTGGTGCTTTCTGCGACGCCTCCGCTGAAAAGAGCGGCCGCGAGAGAAAAGCTGCTGCGGAAGATCACGCGGGATCGGGACGGCAGACATCCCACAGTGGGGATCGAGATGCTTTCCACGATCGGGATGCCGCTTCCGCCGGATCTTTTCGAAGAATATATTACCCTCCCGTTTGAAAACGGGAATTATATGTGCTTTGCGAAATGGGATGCTTACCTGAAGGCGAAATTCGGCGATTATATGACGCTCCCGCCCGAGGAGGAGCGCAACTGGAAGCATCATCCGAGCATTCTGGATTTCGAAAGAGACTATGACGAGATCATGAGAGGGGAAAAACCTTGACAAAAAAACCGATTCGCGTTCTTCAGGTGATCGGCGTCATGAACCGGGGCGGCGCAGAAACCATGATCATGAACCTGTACCGTCATATCGACAGAGAAAAGGTTCAGTTCGATTTTGTTGAGAATGCCGGAGAGAAAGCGGCGTATGATGAAGAAATCCGTCAGCTCGGCGGCAGAATCTTCCGCTGTCCCCGGTTTCGCGGGATCAACCTGGCGGATTACAAAAAATGGTGGCAGCGTTTCTTTGATGAACATGCCCGAGAATACCGTATCGTGCATGGCCACATCGGAAGCACGGCCTCATTCTATCTGCAGGAAGCGAAAAAGCACGGGCTCGTTGCAGTTGCCCACAGCCATAACACCAATGGGCCTCTCAGCGTTTCCAGCCTGCTGTACCGGGCGCTTTCACAGACTACCCGCTCCATAGCGGACTACTTTTTCGGCTGCTCGATTCAGGCCGGCATCGATCGTTACGGAGCGGAGATCGTCCGCAACGGCGATCGCTTTTTGATCCTGAACAATGCCGTTGATACTGCACAGTTTGCTTATGACACAGCCGCCAGAACACAGAGCAGAGCGGCTTTGAACTATCGCGAGACAGACTTCGTGATCGGCCACGCCGGCCGCTTTATGGAACAGAAAAATCACGCCTATCTGCTGGATATCTTTTTGGAGATCAGCAGGCTAGCGCCCGACGCACGCCTTCTTTTAGTCGGCGACGGGCCGCTGAGGGAGAAGACCCGTCAAAAGGCCGAAACGCTCGGCATCGTTGACAAGGTGACCTTTACCGGCGTTCGCGCTGACGTCGCGGAGCTGATGCAGGCCATGGACGTGCTGCTCTTTCCATCAAAAAATGAAGGGCTTCCCGTTACTCTGGTAGAAGCGCAGACCTCCGGGCTACCCTGCGTGATTTCCGATCGAATTCCCGGAGATTCCATCCTGTGTGACGATCTGGTTACGGTCTGCAGCCTGGAGGAATCTCCGGCTTTCTGGGCCAGAAAGGTTCTGGAAACAAAGAACACAGAACGGAGAGATCACTCCCGGGAAGTGAACGCCGCCGGATTTGACATCAACGAGACGGCAAAATGGTTGGAGGCTTTTTATCTTGAAAAAGCAGAACAATGAGATCCTGCTGACGGTGTTTACACCGGCATATAACCGGGCGCACACGCTGCCGAGGACCTTTGCCTCCCTCTGCGCGCAGTCCTGCAAGGACTTTATCTGGCTGGTCGTGGACGACGGATCTGCGGACAATACAGCTCAGCTTGTCAGACAATGGCAGACTAAGGAGCACGGTTTTGAGATCCGCTACGTATATAAGGAAAACGGCGGTATGCACACCGCGCACAACACCGCCTATGCCAACATCGATACGGAGCTGAACGTCTGTATCGACTCCGACGACGCCATGGGGGAAGAGGCCGTCCGCAAGATCCTTGACAAGTGGGAGAGCGTGCGGGACGCGGGCTATGCCGGCATCATCGGCCTGGACGCGGACTTCGCGGGGCAGGTCATCGGGAAAGGCTTCCCGGAGCACATGACCGAGACCACGGTGATCGGCTATTACGCCGGCGGCGGGAGCGGGGACAAAAAGCTTGTATATCGGACGGATATCATCAATTCCTATCCGCCATATCCCGTATTTCCCGGGGAAAAGTATGTGGCCCTGTCCTATAAGTATCGCCTGATCGACCAGAGCTACAAAATGGCCGTTCTGGACGAGATTCTGTGCAATGTGGAGTACCAGCAGGACGGCTCTTCCATGAATATGCTGCGGCAGTATGCGCGCAATCCGCAGGGCTTTGCGTTCTGGCGCAAAGTCTGCATGCAGTATCCGACAAGCCGGAAACGGCTGCTGATGGACTGCGTGCACTATGTCTCAAGCTCCCTCCTGGCGGGGAACCGGCATTTTATACGGGAGTCTCCGCGGAAAGAGCTTACGTGTTTATGCCTTCTCCCGGGCTGGTGCTTATCGAAATATATTTTAGGCAAGACAAAATCCTGATTGCGGTGAAAGGCTTATGATTCCTAAAACGATCCATTACTGCTGGTTTGGGCGCGGAGAAAAGCCGAAGCTTGCGCAGAAATGCATTGTCAGCTGGCGCAAGTTTTGTCCCGATTATGAGATCATCGAGTGGAATGAGGACAATTTCGACGTCAATGCGACGCCCTATACCCGCTATTGCTATGAGAATAAAAAGTGGGCTTTTCTGAGCGATTATGCACGCCTTGCGATCGTTTATGAACATGGCGGCCTGTATTTTGATACAGACGTGGAAGTGGTTGCGCCGCTGGACGGGCTGCTTGAGAATCAGGCGTTTTTTGCCTTTGAAAACGATCGTAACGTGGCAAGCGGACTTGGCTTCGGCGCGGAGAAAAACAGCAAATTCATCTTCAGCATGATGCAGCAGTATGATTTCAAGACAACTGAGGAGGTCGTGCTGCGCGGCTGCCCTGCGCTGAATACGGCGGCGCTGATTCCGTACGGCCTGCGGCTGGACGGCAGCCTGCAGGACCTCGGCGGGGCAAAGATCCTCCCGGCGGAGTATATGAATCCCTACGACGATCCCACGGGCCGTCTCACGATTACGGAGAATACGGTGAGTATTCACTGGTATGCGAAGAGCGCTCTGAGCAAAAAGTCCATTCTGCGGAGCAAACTCACCAGACCGCTTCACAGATTGTTTGGCGTGGATTGCTTTCGGTGGCTGAAACGATGAAGCGAATCCTTGTTTTTTCCCATGCTCTGGAACTGGGCGGGGCGGAAAAAGCACTGCTCGGACTGCTGGAGGCGATTGATAAAACCCAATATGGTGTGGATCTGTTTCTGATGCGGCATGAGGGGGAACTGCTGCCGTATATCCCGGAGGGCGTGAACCTGCTGCCTGAGATCCCGGCGTACAGCTGCCTGGCTGTTCCCATGGCGCGGGTACTGAAAAAAGGGCAGTTCGCCGTGGCCTTCGGAAGGGCGCGCGGAAAAGCCGCGGCCCGCAGGCGGGTGAAGGATCTGGGCCTGCCGGGCGACAATGACGTTTCCCTGCAGTACAGCCACAAATATACCCAGTTTGCCATGCCGAAGCTCGGCGGAAAGGAATATGATCTGGCGATCAGCTTTCTGACGCCGCATTATTTTGTCGCGAACCGGGTGAAGGCAAAAAGGAAAATCGCCTGGATCCATACGGATTATTCCACCGTCGCCGTCGATCGGGAAGAGCAGCTTCGGATGTGGAGCGCCTACGATCATATCATTTCTATTTCCGGGCAGGTCTCCCGAAGCTTCTGCAAGACCTTTCCCGAACTGGCGGACAAGCTGATCCTGATCCCGCATTTCCTCCCGGTTCAAAGCATGCGCGATCAGGCCGGGGCCTTCTCCGCGGAAGCGGAAATGCCGGAGGACGGTTCGATCCGCCTGCTGTCCATCGGCCGCTTCTGCACGGCAAAAAACTTTGACAACGTGCCGGATATCTGCCGCCGCATCCGAGAGATGGGGCTGAATGTCAAGTGGTATCTGATCGGCTTCGGCGGCAGCGAGGCGCTGATCCGCAGCCGGATCCAGGAAGCCGGGATGGGAGAGAGTGTTGTCATTCTCGGCAGGAAGGGGAACCCTTATCCCTATATCAGGGCCTGCGATCTGTACGTGCAGCCCAGCCGCTATGAGGGGAAATGCGTCTCCGTTCTGGAAGCGCAGATCCTTGGAAAGCCTGTGGTGATTGCGAATTATCCCACCGCGCAGAGCCAGCTGGAGGACGGCGTGGACGGCGTGATCGTCCCGCAGGACAACGAGGGCTGCGCTATGGGTATCGCCAGACTGCTGGAGGATACGGTAAAAATGGCGGCGCTGTGCAAAAGCTGCGAATTGAACGATTATTCCGGCGCGGGAGAAGCGGAAAAGCTGTACGCGCTTGTCCCGTAATCGGGAGAGAGGAGCCGCATGAAAGTTTTATACGTTACCGGCTCCTGCCTTACACGGAACACCTCGGCGAACATGAGCCACAACGCATTCGTTCAGGGACTGCTGGAAAACGGATGCGAGCTCGATATCCTCTCGGCGGCCGAAAGCTGGGGGATGGAAGATTCTGCGCTTCCCGTCTGGGAGAAGGCGCGGTATTTCACATATCCGTCGGTTTCCGTGCAGGACCGGCTGCGGCTTTCCCTACGCGGAAAGGCACCGGCGCCTGCTTCTGCGCCCGCGGCGCCGGGTACGGCAGACGCGCCGAAGCGCCCGGGCGCGAAAGCGGTGATCCGGCAACTCCTGAAAAAAGCTTTTTATCGCGTTTTTAGACCGGACCCGCTCTACCCCCTGGAGAAGGAATGGCTGAAGAATGCGGTAAAATTCAATAGCGAAGAGCATTACGATCTGGTGGTTTCCAATTCCTCCCCGGCCGCCAGCCACTGTCTTGTTGAGAAGCTGAGAGAGAAGGGCCGCCTCCGGTTTGACCGGTGGATCCAGATCTGGGAAGATCCCTGGTCCCACGATCTGTACGGCCATTATCCTCCCGCCATCGAGGAGGAAGAGCACCGGCTCCTGCGGGCGGCGTCGGAAATCGCATATGTCAGTCCGCTTACGCTGATGTATCAGAAGCAGTATTTCCCGGACTGTGCGGATAAAATGTTCTGTATCCCGCTCCCCGCGCTGCGCTATGAGAGCGATGCTGCGCAGGACCGGACGAACGAGCTGTCCTTTGGCTATTTTGGAGACTATTATTCGGCGGCGCGGGATCTTAGACCCTTTTATGAAGCGGTTGTCGCTGCGGGCTGTCGAGCCTATATCTATGGCGATACGGACCTGCATCTGGAGCGCAGCGAAAAAGTGGAGATTTCTCCGCGCGTGACGCTGGATCGGCTGAAAGCGGTTCAGGAGAAGGCGTCTGTTCTTGTTCACCTAAGCAATCTGCGCGGCGGTCAGATCCCGGGGAAAATATATCATTATTCGGTTACTTCCAAACCGATCCTTTTTATTCTCGACGGATCGAAGGAAGAAAAGGAAGCACTCCTGCGTTTTTTCTCCCAGTATGACAGATACTGTTTTTGTGACAACTCGGTCAATAATATTAGATTGACCATGGAGAGAATTGCACAGGAAAATAGAATGTACGCCCCTGTAAAGGATTTTTATCCAGAGAATATTGTAAAACAACTCTTGGCGAGATAGAGAGGGCGGTGGGTACATGCCCAGATTGACTATCCATACAGCCACGTACAACCGGGCCTATATCCTGGGGCAGGCTTATGAATCTTTGAAGGCGCAGACCAGCAAGGATTTTGAATGGATCATTACGGACGACGGCTCGACAGACAACACGGAAGAACTCGTAAAAGAATGGCAGAAGGAAGATAACGGCTTTCCTGTTCTGTATAATAAGCTTCAGCACGTCGGGATCCCGCGGGCTTTGAATTCGGGAGTCTCGAAAGCTTCGACGGAATGGTTCATGATGCTGGATTCGGACGATTATCTGCTGCCGGAAACCGTAGAGAAGGTGCTCTCCTGGCTTCCCGAGATCGAGAAGCTTCCCGATTTCTGCGGGATAGGATTTGCGAGGTGCCATCCGGACGGGACCTTCATGAAGGACCAGGTGCCGCTGATCGACCCGGAAATAGGATATGTAGATGCCTCTCATATCGAGAGAAAGCTCTACCGTCTGGACATGGACATGTGTGAGGTCCATAGGACTGAGCTATACAGACAGTTTCCGTTTCAGGTATGGGATACGGAAAAGTATGCGCCGGAGCAGCTGAATTTCTATGCGATGGCGCTGGCAGGATATAAGCTTCGCTGGAGAGCTGATAAACTGTATATCTGTGATTATCTCCCGGACGGGCAGACCAAAGATGACAAACTCGTAAAGCGTAATCCCATGGGCTTTGCGATGATGTACAATCAGAACATCCTGCTCTCTCATACGCGGAAAGAGAAGGCGGTCAACGTGATTCGCATGACCGCGCTTGCGCTCTGTGGGAAACACCCGGAATATATCCTGCAGAGCAATGCTCCCAAACTGGCGGTTTTGACTTTCCCAGTCGGTGCGGCGCTGGCGATAAGGCGTAAAAGACAATACCGGAAGCTGGCAGACTGAGGGAGCGCTATGCGGATTTTAATCGTAAACGGACACCTGCACGTAGGCGGCGTAGAGAAATCACTCATCAATCTGCTTCGCTCGCTGGACTACACGAAATACCAGGTCGATCTGCTTCTGGTGGAGGATCTGGGAGACTACCTGAACGAAGTCCCCAAGGCGGTTCGTATCATCTACCGGGATCTGAAGCCCACCTACGGCGCTTTTTTTGATGTGCTCGCGAGAGCGGCCCGGGAAGGGCGCTGGGATACCTTCTCCCACAAGCTCAGCCTCACCATTGCTGCCAAGAAGGACAAAAGAGCGCTTCGGATGCTCCTGCCCCGCGAGCTTCGGCAGGAGTACGACGCGGCGATCGCGTATCGCGTAGGACTTCCGCTGGATCTTGTCGCTTATGCCGTGCGCGCAAAAAAGAAACTTGCCTGGTGGCATCACGGCGAGTTTGACTATCCCGCCGCGACTGTGAAAACGTGGCACCGGGGATTTGAGCAGATGGATCGGATCGTTTGTGTATCCGATTCGGTCCGCAAAATGATTACCCCGAATTTTCCCGGTTTGGAAAACAGAATGTGCGTGGTTCCCAATATGATCATCCCGGAGGAGATCCGTGCGGCTGCGGAGGCGTTTCAGCCCTATGCCGGCGTGCAGGGCAAAACGATTCTTGTTTCCGTCGGGCGCATGTCCGAAGAGAAGCACATGATCGATACCGTTTACGCGATGCGGGAACTGAAGCGGCGGGGAATTGATAATCTCGTATGGTACCTCGTGGGCGACGGCGTGCAGCGACCGGCCATCGAGCAGAGAATCCGTGACTATGGTCTGCAGGATTGCTTCGTACTGACGGGGAATCTGGCTAACCCATACCCCTATATGAAAAATGCGGATCTTTTTGTCCACCCTTCCCAGGTGGAATCCCAGGGAATATGCGTGCTCGAAGCCATGGCGCTTCACAACAAATGCGTCGTTGTTCGTTCGTCCGGGATCGAGGAATTCTCCGTTGACGGAAGGAACGCTTTGCTTGCCGAACAAACGATCGAAAGCCTGTGCGACGGGATCGAGCGTGCGCTCCGGCTGGAGAAGGAGTCCGGCCTGGAAGACGGTCAGGAGATCGCCGTCAAGCGGTATTCACCGGACACCGTCGTTTCGGAATTCAACAGACTATTAAGAGAAATGGTATGAAAAAAGTAATGCTGACCTTCGGCACCAGGCCGGAGGCGATCAAAATGTGCCCGCTGGTCAATGAGCTGAAGAGCCGGGCGGGAATCGAAACCTGCGTCTGTGTCACCGGGCAGCACCGGCAGATGCTGGATCAGGTGCTGGCGGCCTTTCACGTGACGCCGGACTATGATCTGGCGATCATGAAGCAGAACCAGAATCTGTTCGATATCACGACAAACGTCCTCCAGAAGATCCGCGATGTTCTGGAGCGGGAGAAACCCGACGTGGTTCTGGTGCATGGCGATACTACGACGACCTTTGCCGCGTCGATGGCGGCTTTCTATCTGCATATTCCCGTCGGCCATGTGGAGGCGGGGCTGCGCACCTACAATCTGGAATCTCCCTTCCCGGAGGAGTTCAACCGACAGACGGTCAGCGTGGTGAGCCGGTACAATTTTGCACCGACAGAGCAGGCCAAACAGAATCTTCTCCGTGAGGGGAAGAACGCTGACACGATCTTTGTGACAGGCAATACCGCGATCGACGCCTTGAAGACAACAGTCCGGGCGGATTACAGCCATCCGGAGCTGGACTGGGCGGCAGGGAGCCGTCTGATCCTGCTGACGGCACACCGGCGGGAGAACCTGGGCGTTCCGATGGAACATATGTTCCGTGCGATCCGGCGGGTCATAGACGAGCATGAGGACGTCAAAGCAATCTACCCAATCCACATGAACCCCGTGGTGAGAGAGACGGCCTGCCGGTTTTTGAGCGGCTGTGACCGCATCCGGCTGACGGAACCGCTGGATGTGCTGGATTTTCACAATTTTATGAATCGGAGCTATCTGATCCTGACAGATTCCGGCGGGATCCAGGAAGAAGCGCCTTCCCTCGGAAAGCCGGTCCTGGTCATGCGGGATACGACAGAGCGGCCCGAGGGCATCCGGGCGGGGACGCTGCGTCTTGTGGGTACGGATGAAAGCGTGATCTATGAAGCGTTTTCTTCCCTCCTCACCGATTCGGACGCGTATGAAAAAATGAGCAGAGCTTCCAATCCGTACGGTGACGGTTTTGCGAGCAAACGGATTGCAGATATTCTGGAAGCAGGATTGTGATGAACCATCGGGAAGTCTATTTGGATCACGTCAAAGGGCTGGCCATCCTGCTGATGCTGTTTGCCCATACGCTGGCAGGCGACGTGTTTCCGCGGCTATATATCAGTTCCTTTCATATGCAGGTCTTCTTCGTCATATGCGGGATCCTGATAGGCCGAAAAAATCAGAAAGAGCCGGTGCGGATTCGCTCCGGGTTCGTGCCTGCCGTGAAGAAACGCATCGTTCAGCTCGGCGTTCCCTATCTGGTGTTCTGCGCCCTGCTGACGGGCTTTTATTGCGCGCTCAATCTGATTGCGGGAAAAGAGGCAGGCGTTCAGAAGTATCTGTTCCGGATCGTCACGCTGCAGGGGATTGATTCGATGTGGTTTATCCCGGTTTTCTTTTTCGCGGAGCTGCTGATGTTGCTTCTGCTTTGCATGAAGCGCGGACGGTATGCGGCGCTCGGGCTTTCCGCCGCGGTGATCCTCGGCACGATCCTGATTTCGGACCGTATGCCGGAGTCTCCGGCCTTACGGCTGGCGGTCAAAACAATGATCAGCTTTGTGTTTGTGACCTGGGGCTATGAGATGGAGCGCAGCAGGATCCTTGACCGGATCCCCCTGACGATCAGTATCCTCATGATTATCGCCGGCGCCGCTCTCGCCCGATTTAACGGTTTCGCGGCGATCGGCTCTTTGGAAACGGGAAAATCGGCGCTGTTGTTTTATTTTGATGCAGCTGTCACAAGCACGGCAATTCTTGCGCTCTTTCGCAGAGCCGAGCACAGCGACCGTTTCCGTGCGGGGTGGCTGGCCTGGATCGGACGCAATACCATTGTGATCCTCTGCACGAACAATCTGCTGATTGAAACCATACGGCTGCTCGATCACAAGCTGACAGGTGATGTGCTGCTTCGCACGGGCATCTGGGGCAGCCTGCTGTTTACCGGGATCCTCATTCTGCTGGAGATCCCCCTGATGCACCTGGCGGAAGGACCGCTGGGGCCGGTATTCGGAAAACAAGAAAAGAAGGGTTAATTGTTGAATCCAGTCAAATCAATTGAGGCAAGATATTTAACATATAAGGCGGCGCATTTCTCTTCCTTTCCCGAAGGGCGGGCGCTGGCCGCACTGAAAGGCATCCACGCCGGAAAACGCTGCTTTATCATCGGCAACGGCCCCAGCCTGCGGGCGGCGGACCTGGACACGTTGGAGCAAAGCGGAGAGATCACCTTTGCCTTCAACCGCATATTCCATATCTTTGATCAGACCGCCTGGCGGCCGACCTATTACATTTCCCAGGATGGCAAGATGCTGGCGGGCTCGGTCGAAGAAGTGAAGCGGATCGAGGCGGAGATCAAGTTTATCCCGGCGGAGCTTGCGTGGTATGAGGGGATCAGGATTCCCGGGGCGCAGCTGTTTCATATTGTCAATGAAGAAATCGCCGAGAACGTGCCGGCCTTCAGCGAGAACATCGCGCAGAAGATCTGCAACTCCAAAACGGTGGTCTACACAGCGGTCCAGATCGCCGTGTACATGGGCATCCGGGAGATTTATCTCATCGGTGTGGACCATCATTTTCACACCAGTATGAACGAAAAGGGCGAAATCGTGGTGGATCCCACGGCGAAGGACTACTTCAGCGAGAACTACAACCGGGACAAGGACCAGCTCTACATCCCCAATACAGACGTGAGCACCAAGACCTTTTTCGCGGCCAAACAGTACGCGGATGCCCACGGCATCCGGATCTGCAATGCCACGCGCGGCGGCAAGCTGGAAGTGTTCGAACGGGCAGATTTTGATTCTCTTTTTATACGGTCGGAAGGAAACTGATCCCATGGAAGAAAAAGCAACACAACAATATCATACGCACATCACGTCCAAGAAGCGCTGGTTTGAGCTGAATCTGAAGGAGGTTTGGCAGTATCGGGATCTGATCGTTCTGTTTACCAAGCGGAACTTTCAGTTGACCTATAAGCAGACGATCCTGGGGCCGACCTGGATTTTTCTCAGCCCGTTCATTACCTCTGTGATTCATACCCTGGTTTTCGGCGGCATCGCAGGCATCGCCACGGACGGGGTGCCAAAGATCCTGTTCTATATGAGCAGTAACGCGATCTGGGCGTTTTTTGCCACCAGTGTCAACAGCAACGCCAATACTTTCCGCAGCAATGTTGCTGTATTCGGAAAGGTCTATTTTCCGCGGCTTACCATCCCCATCTCCAATATGCTGGTTGCGGCCATCCGCTTTCTGATCCAGATGCTGATGCTGGCTGGTTTTCTGATCTACTTCCTGATCAAAGGGGAAGTGCAGCCGAACTGGGCCTATTGGCCGCTGATTCCGGTTGTCTTACTGCACCTCGGCATGATGGGCGTGGGCTTCGGCATCACCATTTCAAGCATGACGACCAAGTACCGCGACCTGTCCCTGCTGGTGGGCTTCGGCGTGCAGCTGTGGATGTACATCACGCCGATCGTTTACCCGCTCTCCACATTGGGGAAGGGGCCGATGAAGACGCTTCTGCTCATCAATCCGGTGACGATGCCGGTGGAAGTATTCCGCTTTGCGCTGCTGGGGCAGGGGACGATCATTCCCGAATACCTGGTGATTTCCTGGATCTTTACGCTGCTGATGGCCGTGTTCGGCATTATGGTGTTCAACCGTGTCGAAAAGACCTTTATGGACACCGTGTGATGAACCTGCTGTCCTGAGCGCAGCGAAGGATTTCAAAACGATTTGCGGATCGACATCGTAAATACAAGGAGTTTAACCTGTGGATCAAAAGAACGAAAACCGGGAAGTTGCGATCCAACTGACCGGCGTTAAGAAAATGTATAAACTGGGACAGATCGGCGGCGGCACGCTGCAGGCGGACATGCAGAGCTGGTGGGCCCGCGTGCGGGGGAAAGAGGATCCGAACACCAAGATCGGCCAGGAGCAGCGCCTGGTGGGCCAGACCTTTATGGCCCTCAACGGCATTGATCTGACCATTTACAAAGGGGAGGCGCTCGGCATCATCGGCGCAAACGGCGCAGGCAAAAGCACGCTGCTGAAGCTTCTGTGCCGCGTGACCGCGCCCACCGATGGCGAGATCGACCTGTACGGGCGGGTTTCCTCTATGCTAGAGGTCAAAACCGGCTTCAACGGGGAGATGACCGGACGGGAGAACATCTATATGCGCGGCGCGATCCTGGGCATGACCAAGGCGGAGATCGACTCCAAGATGGAGCGGATCATCGACTTCTCCGAGGTGCGGGAGTTCATCGACACACCGGTGAAGCGCTATTCCAGCGGCATGTCCGTCAAGCTGGGCTTTTCCGTTTCCGCCCACCTGGACTCTGAGATCATGATCATGGACGAGGTCCTGGCCGTGGGCGACATGGCCTTCCAGAAAAAGTGCATCGACAAGATGCGCGAGGCGGCAAAAAAAGAGGGGCGCACGGTCCTCTACGTTTCTCACAACATGAACACCATCCGCCAACTCTGCGACCGCTGCATCGTGCTGGATAAGGGCAAAATCGTGTATGACGGTGATGTGGAGGAAGCGATCGAAGTATATTTGGGTCGCAAACTCAAAGAAGAATCTTATTGTGCCTTTACAGAGAACGATCACGAAAAGTGGTGCAAGAACTCCATTAGGCTGCTGTCGAGAGAAATCGTTAACGATATAACCAATATCACAGCAGGAAAAACACTTGTTCTTAAAGTAAAATACCATGCAAATGAGCATTTGGATGGAATCCATATCAGACTTGTGCTGCTAAACAGTAACGAATCAATTATCGGGATGGCTATCTCGGAGAACACCATAAGAGTAGATAAGAATGAGGATGGGTTGATAACGATCCCGTTTCATACGGATTACTTGAGCGCCGGACAGTACAAGATGAGATTCTCCGCTTTTGCAATCAATGAGTATGGGATGCATGATTACTTTTGCGTTGTCAATGAGTTTTGTGCCTTCTCCATACAGGATCAGCCGGAAAAACACTTTGGCATGACTTGGAGTAATAATTCGTGGGGTAATATAGTTTTCCCGTCATTTGTCATTGAGGATGAAGTAAGTGAAAGCTGCCATAATCACATGGGTGACCTATAATAATTACGGAACCGCGCTTCAAGCATTTGCGTTGAAGAAAGCTGTAGAGCAATACAGCGAATCTTGTTCAGTGATATCAGACCGCCCTATTATCGAATCGAAGAAAGAAAAAAACGGGGCGGCTATCCAAAAGAACAAAGAATCTGAACAGAAAGAAACACACGAAACCGGTATTAAGCATGTATTGGGCTTGTATCATCGATACATACTTCACCCCGGGGCGATCTGTTCGAGATTAGCTGCGAAGCATAATAATAGATTGGCAGGTAAACGGCGAACTGCGTATATGTCCTCAATAAAAGCGATCGAGAAGTTCAAAACAGACGCTTTAAAGGTTTATCCTATAGAAACAGCAGATCAATATGCATCATTAAATAAACAATTTGATGTGTTTATATGCGGGAGCGATCAAATATGGTCAATGCTTCCCATAAATTATAATCCATATTTTTATATGGATTTTGTTGAAAAGAAGAAGATAGCTTACGCACCGAGTACCGGCTCTTATCATATCGAAGAAAAGGATAAGGCATTATTGTGTGAGCTGTTACGGGATTTCTCAGCCGTCTCTTTGAGAGAAAAAGTTTGCGTTGAACAATTTGAGAACCTTCTTGGCAGAAAAGTTCATTGGGTCCTTGACCCCACCCTATTACATAATGGGGACTTTTGGAACATTATAGCAAAAAAACCTGCAATTAAGAAAAAGTATTTATTGTGCTATTTTCTTGAGAACAAAGATTGGTATTTTAGCTATGCCCATAGTTTAGCAAAACACCTCGGATTAAAAGTTGTGCTAATTCCCTCCCGAAAACAGTACGCCGATCGAAAAGAAACATACTGTGAAAAGGTTGGACCAGAGGAATTTGTAGGCCTTTTTTCCAATGCTTCCTTTGTTCTTACCGATTCTTATCATGGCACTATTTTTTCGCTGCAGTTCAATAAACAGTTTCTGTATCTGAAACGCTTTTCAGATTCCGAGGCGTTCAACCAGAACGTCCGGGTCGACTCATTACTATCAGCACTTGATTTATACGATAAAGTTGTAGTTGATAATAAAGAGTTCGCTGCAGAAGATTTGTACACAATTCATTATGGAACGGTAGATGCGGTACTGAATGAAATGAGAGATGAGTCTCTGAATTATCTCAAAAATGCGCTGGAGATAAAGTGATGTCCATAACACAATCCTGTACCGGTTGTGGAGCTTGCGCGGTCATATGCCCCCAAAAGTGTATTCAGATGAAAGAAAACATACTTGGGGAGTATACTCCACACATCAACGAGGCTTCCTGCGTGCGCTGCGGCCTTTGCAAGAAAACATGTCCGCAGAACAATCAGCCTGACTTGTACACCCCACAACTGTGCTATGCAGCTTGGAGCGAGAATTCTGAAGATTGGATCTTTTCGTCCTCGGGAGGGGTCGGAGCATGTATACTGCGGTTTTGCCTAAAGAATGGAATCAGTGCATATAGCTGTGATTACGACTACAAAATCAATCTCCGGCATTTCCGGATACAGAGCATTGAGGATGTTAGGCGGGCACAAAGCTCAAAGTATTCGCAGAGCAATTCTTTTCTTGTATTTGAGGAAATAAAAAAAATACTGAACGCAGGAGAACAGGCTGTCTTTATCGGAACTCCTTGCCAAGTGGCTGGGTTGAGAAAATACTTGAAGAAGGCTTATTCCGGACTGATTACCGTTGATCTGGTGTGCCATGGGACACCGCCGACTAAATATGTTCGGGATCATCTTTCGGCTTTAAGACTTGATAAACAAGCAAAGAAAATTAGATTTCGCGGCGAATATGACCAATGCTTCACAGTATGGAATGATGATTCCATAGTGTATAAAGAGGCAAGGACTACGGATTCCTTTTTTAAAGCCTTCTATGCCAACGAAATAAGCAGAGAATCCTGTTATTCCTGTCAATATGCCAGGGCAGATCGTCCAGGAGATATAACCATCGGCGATTTCTGGGGCCTTCATGATTTGAAAACGATCGAAAGGAAGAGCGAAAGGCCATCTCTGGTGTTGCTGAACACAGAAAAAGGGAAGTCTTTTTTTGAGGGAGTCAAACCGTCGCTATTTTATGAGGAAAGAAACTGTCAAGAAGGAATAGCAGGGAATGGGAGACTGAAACGCCCGCCGGGAAAGAATCGTTTGGCCAAGTATTTTAGAGCGCTTTATCCTGTTGTGGGATTTGAAAACGCGCTGTCAGGCAGTTCCCTGGTCGTTCGTGTTATCAACAAGGTCAAAAAATAGATTCTATCCAATAGGATAGATGCGTGTCAACATTCACTGAGAATAACATTCAGAGGAGATTTAGTCTTGATTCCCAAAACAATCCACTACTGCTGGTTCGGACGGAATCCCAAGCCGAAGTTGGCAAAAAAGTGCATCAAAAGCTGGAAAAAGAAGTGCACGGACTACCAGATCATCGAATGGAACGAGGATAACTTCGATATCTCTGCATGCCCGCTCTATGTCCGCCAGGCTTATGAAGCAAAAAAGTGGGCATTTGTAACAGATTATGTACGACTCAAAGTCGTTTATGATTACGGCGGCATATATCTGGATACTGATGTTGAACTGAAAAAAAACTTGGATTTCTTACTAGAGAACAAAGCGTATTTCGGGTTTGAGGAAGGAAAATATATTGCCACTGGTTTGGGGTTCGGGGCTGAGAAAGAGCACCCCATTCTAAAACTGTTGATGTCGGATTACAATAGTATTCCGTTTGTTCGCGAAGATGGTTCATTTGACGAAACATCCTGTCCTAAGCGCAATACAGAATGCTTTTTGAAGCAGGGCTTGAGGCAGGATAATACCATGCAAACTCTTGAAAATGGTATCTTGATTCTGCCGGCAGAGTATTTATCTCCAATTTCGTATTTCAATGGCGAACGACATATAACGTCAAACACTGTCTCTGTGCATTGGTTTGCTTCCAGTTGGTTAAGCGCAGAGAAACAAATGATGCATTCAAAGAAGTTGAAAAAAAGAAAGAAGCTTCTTCAAAGGCAAAGAAGGAAAGATGCCTGGGATTATTTCATTCATCTTCCCAATCTTATCATTATGCACATTCTTGGGCCGAGTAGATACGATACTCTTAAGAAAAGGATCAAAAGGTAATATATGCTATGCCTGAAATCAGTGTAATTGTCCCTGTCTATAAAGTTGAGCCATACCTTTGCCGCTGTGTGGACAGTATTTTGGCGCAGACCTATATGGATTTCGAGCTGATCCTTGTTGACGATGGCAGCCCGGACAACTGCGGCGCGATCTGCGATGAGTACGCCGCAAAAGACGGGCGTGTCCATGTGATCCACAAGCAAAACGGTGGCCTCTCCTCTGCCCGCAATGCGGGGATCGACTGGGTCTTTGCCAACAGTGACAGCCAGTGGTTCAGCTTTGTCGACTCTGACGACTGGGTGCACCCGCGCTTTCTGGAATTGCTATATGAAGGAATTCAACGTTTTCAAGTAAACATCTGTCAGTGTCGATTTTTTAGGCCGGATGGGATTGAAGAGATTCCAGAGGTTAATGAGAAAATGCTGTGCATTACGCCTGAAGAGCATTATCTCAACTATTATAGTGCAACCTTTCCTACCAAGCTTTTTTCGCGCGCTTGTTGGTATTCGATGAGATTCCCTGAAGGTCAGATTTATGAAGATGTTGCAATCTGGTACAAGGTCCTGTTCGCAGAGGAGAGGATCGCCTTGGTAGACGAGCAACTTTACTATTACGTTGTAAATCCCGACAGCATTATGCAGAGCCAATGGACACCGGCTCAGATGGCGCAGATCCGCGGTTGGGATGAACAACTGGCTTTCCTGCGCAAAAATAGCAGTTCGGATGCAGTAAAAGTGATCCGGGTTAAATTCATTCGAGTTTTGTGGAAGCACTACAGAAAAATAAAAGAAACTGAGAAACTCTCGCGTCTCAAGAAAACATGGTATCTTATTCAGGTCAGAAGAAAGCTTAATGGGCTGATGCGCGAATCCAGTTATTCAGAAGAAAGATGGATTTATGAACAGATTCATCCAGTACGCGAGTGGTGCTATTGGACAGCAAAAGGCGTTCTTGGAAAAGTTAAGCGTATGATAAAGCACTGAGCCGAGTGTATGTGTTTCACTCGGATAAACGACCCCAGCTGAAATAGAAAACCTCGGAGGACTCTTTATGGCGTTCAAGACGACCCTGAAAAAGATTATTCCTTCCCTCCGCACCAGGGATGCGATCCTTGCGGAAATGGATTATTACAACAAAGAATTGCAGCGTCAGATTCGTATCCTGCAAAACAGTGTTGCAGATTTGAGTGCGAAAAATGATTATCTGTTTTACTGCATCCAGCGGATTGACGGAGAAACAACGCTCGATACGAAAAAAAGAGTGCTCATGAATATGCCCAAAGCGGGCGGACGCATCGACGATTATCAGATTGCATCAAATTATATCCTGTCAAGAGTTAAGGATATTTGTGATCAGCATGGGCTGCGCTATTCACTGTGCGGGGGCACCCTGTTGGGCGCCGTCCGCCATCATGGTTTTATCCCATGGGACGACGATGTGGATGTGGATATTCTGCGGGAAGACCTCTACCGGCTTGAAGAACTGCTGCGTGACGATGATGAGCTGATTCTGAAGAGATACTACAAGTTCAGGGATAAAGGCGAAGAGGCCGGATATCTTTGGCGAGTCAAGTTCAGACGCAGCGACGTTTTCTTCATTGATATTTTCCCGCTCGACTATATCTCTGTTTCGCCCGGCAAAGAAGCCAAAGTGCTGAAGGAAAAAGAAGCGTTGTGTGAAGAATACAGCCGAAAGATCAAAGAACTATTCAAAAAGTATCGGTTCTGCTATGACGGCATTGATCACGCGATTTCCAGCGAGGAGCTGGATGCCGACGTTATCCCGCTTGAGAAAGAATACCTCGCTATTTACAGGAAGCGTTTCGGCGGGGGAGAGCCGGCGTCTCATTTTACCCGGGGAATCGGCAACGGCGCCTGGCTGAGAAACATATATATGATTCAGAAAGCGGAGGATTATCTCCCGTTTGAAAAGGATTCGGTAACCTTTGAAGGAAGGAAGTACAGTACGTATAAAAACTGTGACGGACTGCTTCAATTTCAGTATGGAGATTATTGGTCAATGCCGCCTTCCATTTCGCTCAAACACGAAGGCGAGTATTCACAGTTTTCTGAAAATGAAACAGAGCTGCTGAAGTATATTCGTGAGAAGCAGCATGTGAAAACCTAAGAATAGAGGAAAAAATATGACAATCGGTTATCTTTCGGGAACGTTTGATTTGTTCCATATCGGGCATCTGAACCTACTGCGGCGCGCCAAAGAGCAGTGCGATTATCTGATCGTTGCGGTACACGACAGCGGCAAATGGAAAGGGAAGGAGACCTTTATCCCATTTGAAGAGCGCAAAGAGATCGTTGGCGCCTGCAGATACGTGGACAAGGTGGTGGATTCGCCAGTCGAAGATTCTGATGCCTGGGTACTGTATCATTTTGACAAGCTATTTGTAGGCTCCGATTACAAGGGCACGGAACGCTTTAACCGCTACGAAGAGTATTTCAAGGATAAAGGTGTGGAGATCGTGTATTTCCCGTACACGCAAAGCACGAGCAGTACCCAGATCCGCGCTTTGGTTTCTGCAGCCCTGGAGAAAAAATAAACGAGCTTGCATATTCGCAGTAATGCCGTAAGGCACCATTGCATTGTGCAAGAACTTGTTGGAGCTGTTATGAGCAAATTAAAACAATCAATGCAAAAACTTCTTGGCATTTTTGCAAAAAAATGCATCCTTTTCGAGAGCAGCCCGGATTATTCCGACAATACCATGGCAGTCTTCTGCGAGATGGTGAAGCGGGGAATGGATCGGAAATACCATCTGATCTGGTCGCTGTCAGATGGTACTTATGCTCTGTACGATAAAGGCGTTTTCCGTGCGGTGGATCCGTACAAAAGAGATACGCTGGCGGCCAGACTGTTCAATCTCTCGTTTGCCAATACCTGCTTTATCGTGTACTGCAACGTGAACCCAAACGTGTTTGATCCGCAGCCTCCGTCCTTCTATCTTTCGCACGGAACGGCGATCAAGAGCATCAAAAACTATTACAAAGAGGGCGAATCCGCGACCTACTGCCTCTCCGCCTCGGAAGGCGTCGCAGACATCGCATCCGTCGAGTTCAAGGTGGCGCCGGAGCGGGTGGTCTCCCTGGGCTTTCCCAGAAACGACGTTCTGACTTCCGGCAAAGAGATCAAGTCTCTCCTCGGCTGGGGGTCCGATAAGCTCGTGATCTGGTATCCCACCTATCGTCAGCGCGTCGACGGGAAAGTGTTCGGCGGTTCCGTCGGGATCCCGATCATCAACGATGCGGAGAATGCGCGAAAGCTGAACGATTTCGCGGCCAGCCGTCACGTCAGGATCCTGATCAAGCCGCATTTTGTTCAAATCACCAGCTATATCACCGATCAGCATCTGGACCACGTTGTGCTGGTCGATGAGAGCCTCTTTGAGAAGCATGGCTTTTCTTCGTATGAATTGCTTTCCGGGAGCGACGCCCTGATTACGGATTTTTCCTCCGTGTACTATGATTACACGCTGTGCGACAAGCCGATCTGCGCTGTCTGGGAAGATCTCGAGGCCTATCGGGCGGATCCGGGCTTCGCGGTGGACGTGGATCAGATGATGAGCGGAGCGGAAAAAGCGTATACGCTGCAGGATCTGGAGACGTTTATCGGGCATGTGGCAGACGGAAAAGACGTGCTGCGGGATGAACGGCGGAAGATCCGCGATCTGGCGAATTATTCCACGGACGGCTGCAACAGCAGGCGGGTTGTGGACTTTATCGAGAGCGAGCTCGGCAAACGGAAACAGTCTGTCGGTCGATAATACTTGAAGAGTGGAGCGCGCAGTGAATATCATTATTGCGATCAACGAGAAATACATTCCTCCGGCGAAAACGATGCTCTTTTCCCTGTTTCGGAATAACAGAGAGAAGAGCACGGTATATCTGCTGCATAAAGACCTGACGGCGAAATCTGTCGAGGAACTGAGGCTGTTTCTGGAACGCTGCGGAGACGTATCGCTTGTCGAGAAGCGGATGGACAGCAGACTTTTCGCAGACGCGCCCAGAATGAAATGGTGGAGCGAGGAAATGTATTACCGCCTCCTTGCTTTTGCGCTGATTCCCGAGGAGCGCGCGCTCTGGCTGGACGCCGATATTATCGTCAATGGGGATATCAGAGAGTTTTATTACCAAGAACTTAAAGGTTATTATTGCTCTGCATGTGCTGGGAGCGATCAATCATGGGCTCAATTGATAGGACTCGAGGCAGGGAGGCTGTATTTTAATTCTGGCGTTATTCTATATAATCTTGATGAGATACGAAAGAATCATACTATCGAAGATGTACTTAGGTGCCTCAATGAACACTCCGACAATCTTAAAGCGCCAGACCAGGACATCCTTAATCTTCTTTATCAAGGAAAAGTTGTTTATTCAGATCCTGCCATGTTTAATCATGAGGTCTTTGGAGATTTCATTTACTCCAAAAATGAGCGATCATTTATAATGCATCAAGCAAAAATCATCCACTTTAATGGCCCAGTAAAACCGTGGGATCCAAAGGGAGCGAATTCGGCTGGAGAATTATGGTGGAAATATGAATTGCTCCAAGGGAATAAACTTGAGTATTATAAATACAAAATCTTCCATTTTCCAACTAAATGCCGCTATGGACTCAGAGAGATTTACTTTATCATTCTTGCTCAATTGAAGAAACTGCATAAAAGGTAGGTCATATTATGAAAATGATCGGTATGATCCCCGCGCGGGGAGGATCCACACGCTTTAACAACAAGCCGCTGGCCTTGATCTGCGGCAAGCCCATGGTCTACTGGGTCTGGAAGCACAGCAAAGAGGTCTCCTGCTTCGACGAGGTATACGTCGCCACCGACAGCGAGGAGATCCGCGAGGTCGCCGAGGGCTTCGGCGCCAGGGTGCTGATGACTTCTTCCAACTGCGAAACCGCAACGGAACGTCTCTGGGAGGTCTCCCACATGGTGGAGGCCGACCTCTATGTCATGGTCAACGGGGACGAGCCGCTGGTTCTGGCGGAGGATATTGTCAAGTGCATTCCTGCGGAGATCCCGGCGGACGGCTTCTACGTCTCCAATCTGATGACGGATTTCTCCAATCCCGTGGAAGTCGTGGACCCCACCAATCTCAAAATCGTCACCAACAAGGACGGCGTCTGTCTGTTCATTTCCCGCGCGCCGATCCCGTTCCCCAAGGGGGAGATGAACTACGCCTATCAGAAGTTCGTGGGCGTGGGCGCCTTTACCCACGGCGCGCTGGAATACTACCACGATACCCCGCGCGGCCCGGTGGAGAAGATCGAGGAGAACGACTCCTTCCGCTTCATCGAAAACCGGAAGGACTGCTATTACATCAACGCCCACTGCAAGACCCTGTCCGTGGACACGCCCAAGGATCGGGTTCAGGTGGAGCGCTACATGATCGAACACGGGATGGCGGAGTAAGGAGAAAACTATGCCGCGTTGTGCAAACACAGCTCTCAACATTACTACATATATAGCGGGAAGAAATCAGGCGACACATCCCAATGTTGTATCTTTTCGGGAACCTTGGCATGGATACCGGTTTTATATGGCTTATACAACGTATCCGTATGCAAATGGGAGTGAAGAAAACCCTTGTCTTGCCGCTTCGAACGATCTGCTTCATTGGGAGAAACCCAGTGGGCTCGTGAATCCAGTTGCGTGCTGCGAGGAGACAGAATGCGACGAACTGAAGGATACGCATTTGCTTTACAATGAAGTAACTGAAAAGCTTGAAATTTGGTATCTAGGGCGAATTGCTTCTACTCAGGAATCAGAAGGGCCATTATATTGTTTCCGCAAAACTTCATCAGACGGTATACAATGGAGTCCAAGAGAAACGATGTTTTGCTTTGACGGATTCAATCTTGCCTCTGAGACAGTCCTCTTTGATAAAGATACCGGATATCGTTTTTGGGGAATCAGAAATTCAGATGAGGAGAAAGGTCTTTTTTATAAAGAAAGTCTGAATGGTTATGATTGGAGTGCATACAAGAAATGCACTATCCCAGACTGCAATCAAACCGATATATGGCATGGAACAGTCACTATCATTGACGGCTTGTATTATTTTGTTTGGGTCGGAAAAAGTGGAGTTCAAAAGAATAGAATATATCTTTCGACTAGCAGTGACGGAATTGTTTTCTCTGGACCGAAACAGATTCTGCAAAATGATACAGGTTGGGCGTTCCTATACAGACCTGTTCTTATCCGAGAAGAGGGCCTTTTCTACTGCTTCTATGGGGTTGTACGAAAAGATGGGAAATGGCTGATTGCGCTTAGTGCGGGAAAAACTCTCGATACGCTTGAAGGAGTTTTTATTCAAGATCCCAGTTTTACTTTAAAAGAAAGAATATCGAGTACGCCTAAAATGCAGGTCAAGTCTATATTGAACAAATTGAGACAAGCGTTTGTACCCAGAATGTCCCCCTTGGCTCTACTGTCTTTACTGCTTCAGCTTATCTTCAAAAGCACGGCTGTTAATCTCTTCTGCTCCATCTTGATAGCAACTGCTGTATGTAGGGCCTTTATTTCGAAAGAGAACTGTTTAAGAACGGGGGCTGTCATGGGAACGCTATGTTCCTCAATATCGTTGCTGATGATACAAATTACAATTGAGATGATACATTTTTTTGAATAATTTGGAAAAGAGTGCCGTGTTCCTATATGGTTTTCAAGCTTTTTTTACTGCACTATTCACATCAGATCTGTGGAGCTCTTTGCCGATACATAAGGATAAAGCCTTTCAGATTATAGTGTCGCTGGTAATCCTGACTGCTCCTGCGATCAAATAATAACAAGCGAAAGAGGAAATGCCTATGTTTTCACTGATAGCGGGACCCTGCGTGATCGAGTCCGAGGAACTGGTGCTGTCCGTGGCCGGACACATGAAGGAAATCACGGACGAGCTGGGGATCCCTTATACCTTCAAGGCCTCCTTTGACAAGGCAAACCGTACTTCCATCCACAGCTTCCGCGGCCCCGGCATCGAGAAAGGGCTGGAGATCCTGCAGAAGGTGAAGGACAGCTATGGCCTTCCCATCTGCACCGATATCCACGAGCCCTGGCAGGCGGAAAAGGCGGCGCAGGTCTGCGATATCCTGCAGATCCCGGCCTTCCTCTGCCGGCAGACGGATTTGCTGGTGGCGGCGGCCAGAACCGGCAAGTGCATCAACATCAAAAAAGCGCAGTTTCTCGCCCCCTTGGACATGAAAAACTGCGTGGAAAAGGTGCGCGAATCCGGCAACGACAACGTGATGCTCTGCGAGCGGGGCAGCACCTTCGGCTATAACACGCTGGTGGTGGACATGACCGGGCTGCGCGTGATGAAGGAATACGGCGTGCCCGTGATTTTTGACGCGACCCACAGCGTGCAGAAGCCGGGCGGCAACGGGACCAGCACGGGCGGCAACCGGCAGTTTGTGGAGTATCTGGCGAAGGCGGCGATCGCCGTCGGCGCGGACGGCCTCTTTATGGAGACTCATCCCGACCCGGATCATGCGCTCTCCGACGGGCCCAATATGGTGCCGCTGGGAGAGATGAGGGCTCTGCTGGTGAAGCTTCAGCGCGTATACGACGCGGTACAGGACAATGGATAACAGATTTGACTACGTAAAAGAGGCCAGAGAAGTCTTTGACAAAGAGATCCTAGCCCTGGAAAAAACAAAAGCTGCACTGGACGGCGGCTTCGCCGAGATCCTTGAGCTGCTGGTGGACTGCCGCGGCAAAGTGATCATCACCGGCATCGGAAAGCCGGGGCACGTGGGAACGAAGATCGCGGCAACGCTGGCAAGCCTCGGAACGCCTGCGTTCTTTCTCCATCCGGCCGAGGCACTTCACGGCGACCTGGGCATGGTGCAGGCGGACGACGTGGTGCTCCTGACCAGCTACAGCGGGGAGAGCGAGGAGATTGTGCGCCTGCTTCCCACGCTGTACGAGATCGGCTGCACCACCGTCGCCATCACGGGTAACGGCAAGTCTACCCTTGCGAAGGGCTGCGGGCACGTTTTCGTCTTCCCGGAGTTTGAGGAGGCCTGCTACATGCATCTCGCGCCGACCTCCAGCACCACGGCGCTGCTGGTGCTCGGTGACGCGCTGGCTGTGGTGGCCTCCCGCGCCCGGAACTTCACGGAGAAGGATTTCGGGATGAATCATCCGGCCGGCGCTCTGGGAAAGAAGCTGCTGGTCAAGGTCCGGGATCTGATGTACTCGGGTGATCAGGACGCAGTCGTCCCCGAAGGCAGCACGCTTCGCGCGGCGATCGTGGAGATGAGCAGCAAGGGCCTGAGCATGGTCACGGTCGTGGATGCGGAGGAGCGGCTCAAGGGCATCATCACCGACGGCGATCTCCGGCGGATGCTGGAGCGCGGCGTGGACGTTTACGGCGAGTGTGTCGACGCGGTCATGACGAAGAACCCCAAGTGGGTCGACGAGCGGGAGATGGCGGTGAACGCCCTGCAGATGATGAACAACTACCGCATCACCGGCATGCCGGTTCTGGATGGAGACGGCAGAGTGGTCGGTTCCATTCTGATGCAGGATATTTTCAAGGCGGGGATCGTACGATGAAGATCAGACTGCTTGCGATGGATGTGGACGGTACACTGACGGACGGCCGCATTTATATCGGCCCCGATGGGGAAGTGATGAAGGCCTTTGACGTGAAGGACGGCTATGGCATCGTGCGCTTTCGCGCGGCGGGCGGCATCCCGGCCATCATTACGGGGCGTCAATCCCGGATCGTGGAAGCGCGCTGCCGCGAGCTCGGCATCACAGAGCTGCATCAGGGCGTGGCGGACAAGCTGGAGTGCCTGCTGGCACTGGCGGAGAAGCATCATCTGGAGCGGGAAGAGATCGCCTATATTGGCGATGATCTGAACGACATGAGCTGCCTCGAATACGCGGGATTATCCGCCTGCCCGGGAGATGCGATTGAAACTGTGCGGGGCAGTTGTACGTATGTTTGCACCAATCCCGGCGGCCGCGGCGCCGTACGTGAGTTTTTGGACAGGATCCTGGACAGTTGAGCCTATAGAGCGCGTTTCCGCCTGAACATACATAAAGGGAAAGAAACATATGAGACGAGTCATTACATACGGCACTTTTGATTTATTGCATTACGGCCATATCAATCTGCTTCGGCGTGCGAAGGCCTATGGAGATTATCTGATCGTCTGTCTTTCCACGGACGAGTTCAACTGGAACGAGAAGCGGAAAAAGTGCTACTTTTCCTATGAACAGAGAAAAGCGCTGCTGGAAGCGATCCGCTATGTGGATCTGGTGATCCCGGAGGAGAACTGGGATCAGAAGCGCAGCGACATGCATGAATACCACATCGATACCTTTGTCATGGGCGATGATTGGGAAGGAAAGTTCGATTTCCTGAAGGAGGAAGGCGTGGAGGTCGTGTATCTCCCGCGCACCCCTGAAATCAGCACCACGCAAATCAAGCAGGATCTGCATTCCTGAGAGAACGGGAGAAAGCAATGCCGACAATCAGCGTAATCGTTCCGGTTTATAAAGTGGAAGCTTATCTGCGCCGCTGTGTGGACAGCATTCTGGCGCAGACCTATACGGATTTTGAACTGATCCTGGTGGACGACGGCAGCCCGGACAACTGCGGCGCGATCTGCGACGAGTACGCGGAGAAGGACAGCCGCGTGCGCGTGATCCATCAGGAGAACCAAGGTGTTTCAGCGGCGCGCAATCTGGGCATGAAAGAAGCACAGGGAAAGTATATAGCCTTTGTAGACTCGGATGACGCGATCCATCCGCAGATGTATGAGCTGCTGGTTCCGGTGTTGGAGAATACAGATTATCCCTTTGTCCACTGCGCTTTTCACCGTTCTCAAGATGAGGACGTTTGCTCCTTCCCGGAGCGATATGTTTTCTCCATGGATGATGTGCGGGAAATGACCTCGGAAGAAGGCATGGTCCGTATGATGGACTGGAAAACGTATGGACACTATATTGTCAAAGGTATTTATCGAGAGGACTATATCTGTCATTTTTCTTTTCCTGTGGGAACTCGGTGGGAAGATGTCATCTGGTCCGGCGAGGTTGTTGGAAATGCCGGAAAGTATGCTTTTGTTCCGTATGATTTGTATTCCTATCGTATGAACGATATAAGCTTGGTACACACATATGACTGGAGTATACAAAAACAATATTTCGAGCCAATTACTACATATGTTGATCAGGTCAGAAAGTACACACCGACTGTCGCGACGCAGGTGGAACTGTTAACTTACGAATTACTGATTGAGAGATACAGTGGTTTGGTAAACAATTTGCATCCTTTTACCAGTGAACAGAAAGAATACGTTGCTCAGAGCAGCAAAAAATGCTGTATTACTGTCGGGAAAATAATGGGATCGGATATGCAGTTTCGCAGAAAACTGGTATATCTTTTAAGCTTGGTTTCTTTTCCGCTTGCCTGTAAACTGAAACTCAAGCTGATCCGTTGACTATATGGAGAATCAGTACATGAAAGAGATAAAATACCCTATTGATATTGTCTTTCCTTGGGTTGATGGATCAGATCCTGCCTGGCAGGAGAGTAAAAGACAATACAGCGGTTCGCCAGCGGATGATGACGAAGTCCGTTTTCGCGACTGGGGACTGCTGAAATATGTCTTCCGCGGGATCGAGCAGAACTTGCCCTGGGTGCGGAAAGTACACTTTATCACTTGTGGGCATCTGCCTGAATGGCTGAATACCGATTGCCCGAGGCTCCATGTGGTTAAGCACTCGGATTACATACCAGAACAGTGGCTTCCGACTTTCAGTGCAAACCCCATTGAATTGAACATCCACCGCATCCCGGATCTGAGCGAACAGTTCATATACATGAACGACGATATGTTTTTTGTGAAGCCCATGGAGCCGGAGGATTTCTTCCGGAATGGCAAACCAGTGAGTCAGGCAAGCCTGGAGATCATCAGCGAAACAGACCGGCAGTTTACCGGAATCCTGTATTCGGATCTTGAAGTCATCAATCGCAGGTTTTTCAGCCGTCATGCGTTCCCTAAAACCTTTTCGAAGTTTGTGAACCTTCGCTACGGCTTGAAAGAAAACTATAAGACGATGAGGATTGCACCCTGGTGTGTCGGATACTATCCGGGCTTTTCCTATCTCCACGGTCCCAATGCCTATCTGAAAAGCACGTTTGAAGAAGTGTGGAGTAAAGAGAGAGCGCTGCTGGAAGAAACAAGCTCGCACAAATTCCGCACCTACACAGACGTCAATCAGTATCTCTTCCTTTGGTGGCAATGGTGCAAAGGTGACTTTGTTCCGAGGAATATGAAGAAAAAACTGAAATACATCGGCGTCGACAAAGACGCGGGAGTCCTGCGCTCAGGTATAGAGAATTCTCCCGCTCCCATGCTCTGCGTGAATGACGTTCCCATCCGCGATTTTGAGCAAAAGAAAGAATGCGTCACTGCATCCTTTGAGAGAGTCCTCGGTCATAAAAGTCAGTTCGAATTATAAAGAAAAGAGAGAGATCCATGCCGAAGATCAGTGTAATTGTCCCGGCCTATAAAGTAGAGCGTTATCTTCCGCGCTGTGTGGACAGCATTCTGGCGCAGACCTTCACGGATTTTGAACTGATCCTGGTGGATGACGGCAGCCCGGACAACTGCGGCGCAATCTGCGACGAGTATGCAGCGAGGGACAGCCGCGTCCGTGTAATCCATCAGGAAAATGCAAAGGTGTCTGCGGCAAGAAATGCGGGGATCGAAGTGTGTTCCGGGCAGTGGATTGCTTTCGTCGATCCGGATGACTGGCTTCACCACGATTACCTGCGCATCCTTTACGAAGCGGCAGAAAAGGACACAGACGTTGTCATCTGCGACTGCCTCGTCACAAGTTTAGATGTGGAATCGGACAGAGATCTCGACAAGGTCATTTTTCGAAATGCCTCACTTTCCGATATCGAGCAGAATCGGATCGCGCGCACCCGCGTATGGGGACGCCTGGTACGGCGCAGCACATTGGATAACATGCGTTTCATCCCGGGTACGGAACCTGCGGAAGATACGTGTTTTAACGAATTGTTCTTCCGGCAGGACATGAAATATAGAATCATGGACGCGAAGCTGTATTACTATTACATGCGGCCGGATTCTGCGATCCATAACAATATGGGGCGGGGGACCCTCAACTCCGTGGAGCCCATTTTGCAGCGCCTGCAGGGGATCGATGATAAGGAAAAGAGAAGCCGCGTCATCCGGCGCTGCTACAAGAACGTGCTGTATGCCCGGTATCTGGAAATGTTTGCACCGGATTACGGCCCGGTCAAGCAGCGGTGCGGAGAGCTTCTCCGCATACTCAGGCCTTATCGCAAAGAGCTGGACATGAAAAACCGGGTCATATACGGTGTGCTTGCAGCCAGTCCGCAGGCCTATCGGCTCTGGCGCATCCGGCAGGATCCGACGCTGCTTGATTATGAGAAGAATCAGAAGCGGAAAATGGTTTCTGAAAAAAAGTAAAAAACAGGAGAGCCGTCCTTAGAGGCGAATCCTTCGAGAGGAAGAATACCGGTGAGAAAAGAGCATTCCGAATTTCGTGTCGCGACGATGACTTTTCACATGGCAAAAAACTATGGAGCGATGCTGCAGGCCTATGCTTTGCAGAAGAGCATCGAGAGTATTGGCGCCTCGTGTGAAGTGCTGGATTACAGGCTGCCGTATATTTATGATCGGGAAGGTATTCCCACCTATGCGGAATTCGTTCGTGAAGCGGGCTTCCTGCGGGGAAATGCGCGCTATCTGATCCGGCACTTCAACGGATGGTACCGGACGCTCCCCGCGGCAAGGCGGAAATTCGACCGCTTCATGCGCGAAGATTTGAAGCTGTCTGAGAGAGCGATCTTTGATAAAGCGGAACTCAGAAAAACGAAGTATGACGCCGTCGTTTTCGGCAGCGACCAGATCTGGAGCCCCTTTCATACCGGCGGCTTTGCCCCGGAATACCTGGGCGAATATTTCGATCCCGATCAAACGGCGCTGATCTCCTATGCGGCAAGCTGCGGAAAAGATCATCTGGACCCGGACTATCGGGACGCCTTTTTGGAGCGGCTGCGGCGGTTTTCGGCCGTCAGCGTGCGGAAAAAAAGCCTCGCGCAGTATCTGAATGAGGAATGCGGCATCTCCGCGCAGGCGGTGCTGGATCCGGTGCTCCTGGCCGACCCCGCGATCTGGGAGCCTCTGGCCGAACAGGGTGAGATCCGGATCAAGGAGCCGTATCTGCTCATATACAGCTTCGGCGCGGGAGACGATATCTACAAGCTGGCAAAGAAGGTCGCGGAGGAGCGCCATCTGAAGCCGGTCGCGATCTGCTATCAAAAGAACCCGGCCCTGAAGGGAATCGAACAGATCGACTATGCCGGACCAAAGGATTTCCTGTATCTCCTGAAGCATGCTGATTTCGTCTGTACGACCTCCTTCCACGGCCTTGCCTTTTCCATGCTGTTTGAGAAGAACTACTATTGCATAGGGCACCCCAGGTTCAGTCAGCGGGAGCGGGATCTGAGCGACAGCATGGGTCTGATGGATCGGTACGTGGAAGACTGGACAGCCATGCGGAACAGCACCGACTGTGATTTCACCGATGCGCGTGAAAAACTGGCCTGTGCCCGGGAGGAGTCCCGACGCTTCCTGGAAAACGCCCTGCGTGCTGCGGCGGGCAGAAAGGGCGGAAACACGGAGGGGGAAGCGGCTGCAGAGGCCGCGCGGAAAACGCCCCAACTGTTCCATACCCCCTATGAATGCTGCGGCTGCACCGCCTGCGCATCGGTCTGCCCGGTCAAGGCGATCCGCATGGAGCCGGATCGGGAGGGCTTTCTGTATCCGCAGGTGGATGAAAAGCTCTGCATCGGCTGCGGCGCATGTGCGCGCGTGTGCCAGCTGAAAACCGGGCAGGACAAGGATAAGCCACTTGCAATATTTGCTGCGAAAAACAAAGATGAGAAAACCCGCCTGGCCAGCTCCAGCGGCGGCGCTTTCAGTCTGCTTGCCGAGTATACAGAGTCTCAGGGCGGTGTGATTTACGGCGCGGCCTTTGATGAAACCATGCGTGTCTGCCATAAGAGGGCAGAAAAAAGGGAAGAGTGGGAGGCATTTCGCACTTCCAAATATGTGCAGAGCGACATCGGTGACTGCTACACTCGCGTAAAGCAGGATCTCGCGAATGGTCGTAAGGTACTGTTCACCGGTACGCCCTGCCAGGTGGAAGGACTGAACCGTTTCCTCGACAAAACGAATACTGAGAATCTACTGACCTGCGATGTGATCTGTCATGGTGCCCCCAGCCCGCTGATCTGGCGTGAATGGCTGGGCCTGATCGAACATAGCAAAGGAAAAGTATTCTCTGTAAATTTCCGTGAAAAAGAAAGAACTGGTTGGCACAAAAGTTCACTTACTGTTTCTGGAGAAAATGGAAAAGTACTGCTAAGCGGAAATCATGGGGAAAACTCTTTTTCTCTGATGTACTTCAGACATTTGATTATTCGGCCAGCATGTCACCAATGTCATTATGATAGCTTTCATAGACCTGGTGACATCACTATTGGAGATTACTGGGGCATTGAAAGGCAATTCCCTGATTATGATGATGATAAGGGCGTTTCCCTCGTTTTCTGCAATAGTGAGAAAGGCCAACGAGTTTGGAATAGAGTCAGTGATCAAACTGACTGTTTTTCTGTTGAACCAAAACAATGTGAACAACCCAGCCTTCTTCAGCAAACAGAGGAGGCAAAGGGAAGGGCTGCTTTCTGGCATCTGCATGATCGTTTTGGCTTGACGGCTGCTATGAAGTTGTTTAGATTCGTACCGGCTGCCAATTCAGTTGAAAAGTTTGTCATCAAAGGGTATCGAGCTTTGTTAAGGTTCGGCGGCAAACTTTAGGATTCATTGAATAGTTAAGTTTATTCATTTAGAAAGGATTAGTAAATGGAAAACAAGCCGGTTTTCCCGCTGGTTTCCGTGATTTCACCTTGTTATAACGGGGAAAGATACCTGAAAAGGTTTCTGGATTCAGTTCTGCAGCAGAGCTATTCCCACATTGAGCTGCTTCTTGTAGATGATGCATCAACGGATCACTCGGTGGAGATTGCCCAATCCTATGAAAAAAGCTTTGCTGAAAAGGGGATTACTTATCGGATCCTCAGATGTGAGAAAAACCGCGGCGCGGCAGCTGCGATCAACGTCGGTTTGAAACAGTATCATGGCGTCTATATGATGTGGGCAGATTCGGACGATATCCTTCTTCCAGATAATATTTCCGAAAAAGTTCGCTATCTGGAGGCCCATCCGGAGAAGGATTATGTGCTTTGCCAGATGGCGAGTGTCAATGAGGATGATTTGGATACTCCAACGTATCTATGGAAAAGAACTGTTGAGGAAGGCAATGACCCGATGCTTGAAGATCTTCTTCTTGCTCGAAACGTCGTGTATGGTCAATGTGTGGTTCTTGTAAGAAGGAAATCATTTGAAAAAGCGATTCCGTCCAATTCCATATACGAAAGCCAACAGGGGCAGAATTATCAGCTTCTTTTCCCATTGGCCTATTGTTGTAAATGTGGATATATCAATAAAGTTCTGGCTAAATATGTAATACATGCAGACAGTCACTCAAAGAGGAAACGTTCCTTTGAGCAGCAGATTACCCGGCAGAAAGAATTTGTCATTCTGGAGCGGGAGACGCTGTCGGTCATTCCCGGCATGACCGGGGAGGATTTCCAGCATTACATGAAGCTCGGCGAGCAGCAGCTGCTGAATAACGAACTGAGATATGCGCTGCAGTATTGCCGCTTCTCCCATTATCGTTTCACGCTGCGGGAACTGCGAAGCAAAGGCATGCAGGTCTATCGGACGTCGATCCCGCTTTACTATTACGGGCGAAAGGTGAAACGGGCGCTGCTCTCTTTTGCGCGCCGTTTTAATCCCCGCCTCTGACAGGCGTCACTAATTTCATCGATTTTTCCTTTTAATTCTATGAAACGGATATTTCTATTACTGTCGGCAGCCGCTTTGCTGCTTGCTGTCCTGTTCTCCTTCCTGCTCTCTGAGCATGCTCTCTCTGTCAGCACGTATCGGGTCTCGGTGCCTTCCTTTACCGGGCCGCTTCGCATCGTGCAGCTGACAGATCTGCACAACAGCACGTTCGGGGCGCACAACCAGCGGCTGGTACAGAAGGTCGCTGCCCAGCAGCCGGATCTGATCCTGATCACCGGCGATCTTCTCAACTACAATGAACAGCGCACGGATATCGCCGAGGAGCTGATCAGGCAGCTTGTCCCCGTCGCACCGGTATACGTCTCCTTCGGCAACCATGAGATCGCGTATATGAGAAATTACGGCGTTGATCTGCGAAAGCTCTATTCAGCCGCTGGAGCGACGGTACTGGAGTATGACCGGACCGACCTTGCGGTGAACGGTCAGAACATCCGCCTCGGCGGTGTTTACGGGTATTGTATGCCGGGAAGATTCCTCAAGACCGGCGAGGCGTGGGAATCGGAATGCATGTTTCTTGAGGATTTTCAGAATACCGAAGCGTATACCATCCTTCTTTGCCATCTGCCGTACAGCTGGATCGTCTACGACAGCCTTGACAGTTGGGACGTGGATCTGGTACTCTGCGGTCATGTACACGGAGGGCAGGTGCGTATTCCTTTTATCGGCGGTATGTGGGCGCCGGATCAGGGCTGGTTTCCCGGCTGGGAGAGCGGTATTTACAGTTCAAAGGAAGGCAACAAAGTGATGGTGCTTTCCCGCGGCCTGGGAAATACTGACAAGCTGCCTCGATTCAACAATATCCCTGAGATCCTAGTCTTGGACTTGGTGCCGGCTTGAAGAAAGACTATTTTGCTGAAGAGTGAATTGTGAATAAATTGCGCAGGAACATGCATCGGCTCCATCGGGGCGGAAAGTGAGGAACAGAATGAAAGGAATAATCCTTGCGGGCGGTGCGGGCACCAGACTGTATCCGTTGACGAAAGTGACTTCCAAACAGCTTCTTCCTATCTATGATAAGCCTATGATCTATTATCCCCTGAGCACTCTGATGCTGGCGAAAATCCGTGAAATTTTGATCATCAGCACACCGACGGACACGCCCCGATTTGAGGCACTGCTGGGTGACGGCAGCCAATTCGGAATCTCTTTGAGCTACAAGGTGCAGCCAAGCCCGGACGGACTGGCGCAGGCCTTTATCCTGGGGGAGGATTTTCTCGGCGGCGAAGCCGGCGCGATGGTGCTTGGGGATAATATTTTTTACGGCAACGGTTTTCGCATCCTTCTCAAAAACGCAGTAAAGAATGCGGAAGAGAACGGCCGCGCCACGGTGTTCGGCTACTACGTTTCGGATCCTGAGCGTTTTGGCGTGGTGGAACTGGATGAGAATGAGAGGGTTGTAAGCATCGAAGAAAAGCCTAAAGAGCCGAAGAGCAATTTTGCTGTGACGGGGCTGTACTTCTATCCGTCCGGTGTCAGCGAAAAGGCAAAACAGGTCAGACCCAGCGCTAGGGGAGAGCTGGAAATCACCACGCTCAACGAGATGTATCTGAATGAAGGTCTGTTGGACGCGGAAATCCTCGGCCGAGGTTTTGCCTGGTTAGATACGGGAACCATGAGCAGCCTGCTTCAGGCGTCCAATTTTGTGGAGATGATCCAGTCCCGGCAGGGCATCACGATAAACGCCCCGGAGGAGATTGCCTACATCAACGGTTTTATCGGAAAAGAACTATTGTTGGAGAACGCCATGGCCTATGGGAACAGTCCCTATGGGGAACATCTCAAAGCGGTGGCGGAGGGCAAGATCAGATACTTGAAAATGCCGGGTTGACGGCAGGGAAAAAACAAGACTCCCAGCGTCTTTCATCGAATAGATGAAAGACGCTGGGAGTCTCTACGTTGGGCAATAGGAAGAATATCGGTTTTCAGGAATGCAGTATTGCGTGAAAAAAGTATGCTGGGGTGGATAACCGTGTTTGTTCCTCAGCCTCCTGGCCGAGGGGATGTGCTTACAACATCCCTGCGGAATCGGAAAGCAGTTCCCAGCCCTGCGGGTAATCCGCAGGCGACCAAATGTTACTGCCGATGACAGAGCGGTAAACAGGCCCGTCCGCGTCGGGATAATGCACCTTGTCGCCCGTCATATATGCATCCTGCGCTCCTGTGGGTTGTCTCCACACAGGAATCTCATCCGGCTTTGCCACTTCCGTCCACAGCGCGGGGACGGCGGGCGGCTCCCAGCCCTCCTGCGAAGCGTGGGCCTGTTCGCAGCGGTACAGTTTCTCCTTGTATCTGACGCGAACGCCGGACGCATAGGCCGTATCCGCCGCCCACAGCGGGAACAGCTCCACGGCTTCCAGCGCGTCCGTGTCGGGGAGGAAGGCAGCAGCTTTCTCGATCATCGGCCTCAATGCTCTTGCTTTTTTCTGCGGTGTCATTCACTCACCCCCATCAGAATGTCATAGGCTTCGGCTTTGGCGGCAATGTCGGATTCCTCCGCGGGCATCTGATCACCTTCGATGTAGGTTCTGCCAAGCTCTGCCGGGTCACAGGCTTCGGAATACTCCACGCCGTCACGCACGACATAGCGGCCGGCGTCGGAGTAGGTACGGGTAAAGCAGCGCTCCCCGATATTGAAGTTTTCAGTTACAATCATGTCGGCTTCTCCTTATGCGATGGGTGTTCCGTCGGCGTACTGGGTTTCGTAGATACTGCCCTCGATGGGATGGATCTGATTCTGCGCTCCTTCACCGTAGCTGAAAATAGTGGACCAGTTCGTCGCAGCCTCGTAGTCTTGAATCAGCGCTCGGGGGACGTACAGAGTGCCGCCAGCTTTGCCGGAAGCAAACGGCGTGTTTGTGAATGCGGCAACGGTTCCAAGCGGGCGAACGGAAGATGCGCGAAGGATCATTTTGTTAAGTGCGGTACATCCGCTGTAGGTTCCGCTGGAGCCGGCCTTCCCAACTGCTGCGCCGATATCGATGACCTGCAGGGATGTACAGCCTGCGAAAATGTTGTCAAAATTAGAGCTTGGCGCGGATGTAAATGAGGGGAGAACAAGGAAAGTGAGGTTTGTGCAGTTCTGAAATGCGTACCTCGTGATCGTCTTCAGAAGCGGCACATAAACCTCCTGCGCACGACAGTTGGCAAAAACGCTGAGAGAAGAACCGCAGGTGGTAAGCTTCGGGAGGCTGATTTTCTTCGCACGACAGTATGAGAAAATATTGGAGGCTCCCAAAGATGTGACATTAGGAAGAGAGATTTCATCCAAATTGTCTCCGGCGGGGATGAACAGATTGCCAGACGATAGTGTGGTCGGAGTACTCCATGTAAAAACGCCGGTCATAGAGTTGTCATAGTATTTCACAAGGTCTCCGCCGCTTCCGCCTGTCTCGAGCGCATCGATCGCTTCGGCAAAGCCGGCCGGGAACGCGAGACTTGCGCTTGTGCCGCCCTTTGTGCGGATCGCGTTGGCAACGGAGGTGAGATCGGCGTTGAGCTGAGCGCTGTCAACAAGTTTATCAACTGCCATCAGTAACTACCTCCCTGCCATGTCTGCATCGTCACGGGAGCCACGATGCCGTCTGAACCGACCACCATGAACTTACCCGCGTTCGTCGTGCCTTGATTCGCCGCCAAGCGGGAAGTGTCACTCGGGTGAACGTGGTCTCCTCTGGCATAAGTCTCAGATATGCCGACGGAAGGCACTCCATCCATAAGCGGAACGGAAACGGAAGGAGAGGACCCTCCGTCTGTGGTTCCATCCATGACGTCGAAATGGGTGCTGCCTTCAACACCGGTAATCGTAATCCTGTGTCCTCCTGCTATTTCCTGGACAGCGATAGACGGAGAAACACCGTCGTTCCCATCGAAAAGACCTGCGGCCGCATTGCGGCTGACCTCCTGCGCGGCTGCCAATGCCTGCTCTGCAATTGCCTGGATCTGATCGGCACGAACAGGGGAGGGCGCTTCAGGCTCTTCGCCGGAAGGCATAAGGCTTGGCTGGATTGTTCCCAGCGAGACGATGTTTGTACGTAAAACGATACTTCCGTCAGGCAGTGCCCCGTGGAAGCTTAAGCACAACTTATGTCCTGCCTTCGTGAGCAGTTCCCATGGGATCGTGATCTCGTCAGCGCTGATGATGACGTCGCGCGTGACGTCCCCGGCTGCAAAAACTGCTGTCTTTGAGAGAGCCGACCAATCGTCAGAGAACTCGACATTCATTTTTTCTCCGACGGTGCCTTGGATGAGCTGTGAATTGCTTTTCATGCTCAATTGTTTTTTGCTGATTTGTGCAATCATTCAGAATACCCTCCGTTTGTGTTTTAGTATTGTTGAAGAACAATTGTTCTGCAAAACAGAACATTCGAAAGAAAAGAAAATGCTGTCAGGATAACAAGCCAGCAACTCTACTTGTTGTCTTTTTTTCTATTACTATTATATCATAATTTTTCCAAATGTCAACAGATAGTTCTGCTAAACCGTACTTCGTGCGAATCACAGGTGTTTTTTTTCTTGAAGTTCGCCCTCATCAAGCGGAAAACTCCTTCTCCATTCTCAAAACGGAGTGTATCTACCGCCGAAAGATCGTCGCTTTTGAGGAGGCTCATTGACATTACATCTGCTTCTACAATTACCAGCGCTTCCAAACCAAAACAAAACTGACACTGCTGGATTTGCGGTGCCAGATCGTTGCTTGATTCTTCTCCTGCTTTACCGGGCTTTATACTGTCTGTACTATCTGGAGCAGTTCAGAGGCCGAAAGCGGGTTTGTTTTCGTTCTGAAACGGACTGCTATGCCGGAGTGCTTGCTGATGCTTTGATGGTGTATGTCGCTTCGTATGGAAGCGGATCAGAGCATGCGTCCGGAAGCGACAAAGCTGTAGCGTTTGCCGTCTATGGTCAGCGTGGTATCCGCCGCCATCGCGCCGTTCTGGTCAAACCAGTACCACTTGCCGTTATACTCCAGCCAGCCTGTCTTCATCGTGCCGCTCGACTGCAGGTACACATTTTTACTAGACGCATCTATACTAAAGAGCTTTGCTCTCTGATTCGCGCCTCAGAGGGCAGCAGTTTTGCACAGAATAGCGAACTGATCTCCGATTCTAAACACAAGGAACAAAATCGGAAACCAGTTCGGTCACACGTCGGGTTCTGCTGGATAGTCATTCAGTAAATAACTCTTCGTATGTATATTGATGTATACTGCTATTCGGTTTACATAATCTTATTGCTCTCACCGCTTCCTCGCCGCTTCGGAAGCGGTAAATGAGCACTGTTTTGCGACAGTCTCGAACAATCGGCGCTAAGAATGCTTTGCATATATATAAATAAAATATATAGATGCTTTTGTGATGGACAAAGCCTGCGTATGACGATAAAATTCTTGCGGTTAAATTGAATGCAAGGAGTTTTGCCGTTCATGAGCAAGCCTGTTATCATCACCTCCGACAGCACAGTGGACCTGGCCCGGAACTGATCGAAAAAACGGAATAATCGCTCCTCAGACGGGGAGCGATTTTCAAGCTGTCGACAAAGTGTCGACAGCTTGAAAATCAAAAATGAGAACTCCCCAAAAAGTTCTCATTTTTGAGTATATCAAACGCGAGAGGGAATACACAATCCCCTCTCGCGCTCTCCCCATGCGTGTCAAACTTCGGCAGCATGGGTTTGTCTTCAGTCAGAGCCGAGGCGACCGTTTCAGTCGCCTCGGCTTCTTGTTTTTACTGCGCTGCTTTGCGGCAGCCCCCTCAAAACGGGATAATGATGAACAAAGGAGGGCAAACTGTTCCCCGTGGAGGGAATTCATGGAAACATCAAAACAAAAGCAGTATGAAATGGATAATGGAATCATCAGTATCCATCGGCATTTCGGCAAAACGGAGCGGCCCACCGAACTTGTCCGAAACGGTGTAATCCGGGCGGCGAGAGAGGCAGAGCTTTTGACAGCCAACGACGCAGATGCTATACTAAACTTGATTTTAGAGAGCCGCAGCAACACCAAAGGAGGTCTGACATAAACGCTATGAAACGATCCAATGCGGCGAACGTCGCATTTATTTACCTGCGGCTTTCCAACGAGGATCAACGCGAGGGCGAATCCGGCAGTATCACAAATCAGCGCAAAATCCTTGAGGACTACTGCGGGAAAAATAATATTGCGATCGCAAGGGAATTTGCGGATGACGACTGGTCGGGCGGCAACTTTAACCGTCCGGGCTTTCAGACCATGATCAAGGCGCTGAAAGCGGATGCGAGAGTCAACATGGTCATAACCAAGGATCTTTCCCGTCTCGGGCGCGACATGAGCGAATCCAGCTATTATGCCGAGCGCTATTTCCCGGAGCATGGCATTCGCTACATTGCCGTGTATGACAACTTTGACTCGGAGGAAGAAAACCTCCTCGCTCCGTTTCAGTTTGCCATCAACGACGTGTATTTGCGGGATTCCTCCAAGAAGGTCAAAACTGCTCTGCATGCAATGATGGATCGCGGCGAATACTGCTTTCGGGCTCCCTACGGCTACAAGAAGGACCCGAAGGACAACCACAGGCTGCTCCCAAATGAGGAAACGGCACCTGTTGTCCGGCAGATCTTTGACATGGCGGCGCAGGGCTGTTCCGCCTGGGCGATTGCTGAGACATTAAGCCGCGAGGGTGTTTATCCACCACTGAAGTATCGGGTGTACGAGATCGAGGGGATGCGCTCCGGCAACGCCGAGGGCGTGAGCGACCGGTGGAACAACACCACGGTCAGGCGAATACTGAAAAACCCGGTCTATCTCGGTCATACCATGCTGGGAAAGTCCAGGAAGGTCAGCCCAAAGTCTGAGGTCAAACGCTTTGTTCCGCAGGAGGAATGGCGCATCACGCTCAACACCCATGAGCCGCTGGTCAGTCAGGAGACCTTTGACCGGGCCTCCCGCTTTCTCGGGAAACGCAGACAGGACTACGAAAAGCACGAGCACGTCCGCAGGAGCATCTTCGGCGGTATCGTGTATTGTGCCTGCTGCGGCGCGGCCATGTGCAGCAGCGGGACCGTCTACAACGGCGATCGGGAAAAATACTGGTATCTGACCTGCCAGAACATCCCCAAGCGAAGCAGGCACCAATGTCCCAACGGCGCGAGGATCAAGTACGACGTTCTGCAGGAGGCCATCTGCGAGGAGTTGAACGAGCTCATTAATCTCAGCGACGAGGACAAGCGAGAAATCACGCTGGAGGCCATGAAAACGGCCGGAGACGCCTGGATGCAGCCGGACAGGGGGAAACGCATATCCGGGGCTGAACAGCGCCTGAAGGCCATAGACGGCCTCACGATGAAGATTTACGAGGATATGTATGCCGGCCTCCTCAAGGAGGAAAACGCGCATCGGATGTTGGAAAAATACCAACTTGAGAGCGCGGCGCTTTCCGAAGAGCTCTCCGAGCTGCGGCGCAGTCAGCAGACAGCGGACGAGGCAAAAGCCGCCTATGACGAGTTCTTTGCCCTGACGGAGCGCTTTACCGACATTGAAAAGCTGACTCCGGAAATCCTGACGACCTTCATTGACCGGATCGAAGTCGAACCGAAGGTCTATCCGCCCGGCGTGAAGGTCTATGCCCGAAGCAGGATCCCCTATAAGCAGACGATCCACATCTACTATAAATTCATCGGAGAACGCCCCGAAACTATCTGCAGCTGACCGGCATGACTGCAATGCGCGGGGCTTTTAAGATGTTTGCTGGACCGCCGGAGAGGTCGGCGTCAACCTGAAGAACGGTTACAACGGCGAGCTCACCAGCCGTCAGGCCGGTTCCGTCGGCGGCCAGATGGTCAAGAAGATGATCGAGGCCTACGAGAACGGCATGAAGTAAGGATATAACCCAGCAAAAAACAGCAGGAAAGCCTGTGCTTTCCTGCTGTTTTTTTGTACCATCCCGCTGTCATCCTGAGCGAAGCGAAGGATCTCTGAAGATATCCCAAAGATGATGAGTAGAGATTCTTCGTCGCTTTGCTCCTCAGAATGACAGCACTATCGATCATAATGACCATCGGATGGCGAAATCAATCGAGAATTCGATTGATTTCGCTGCCAAACGACAAGTTTGGCAGCGAATGATTTTCCAAATCATTCGCCCGAAACAGCCATGCTGTTTTGCTGCGCCGCAAAGCGGCGCGGCGAAAAGCTTTTTGGCTTTTCGCCATCCTATAGTCATTATGGAGGGGAACGAGCAGCGGAACAGTCGCTCAGAACAGACCGCTGATGCGGCCGGTTTCGTCCACGTCGATCTTCTCGGCGGCGGGGACGCGGGGCAGGCCCGGCATGGTCATGATGTCGCCGGTGAGCACCACCACGAAGCCCGCGCCGGCGGAGACCTTGACGTTCTTGACCGTGACGGTGAAATCCTCGGGCGCGCCGAGCTTGGTCGGGTCGTCGGTAAAGCTGTACTGCGTCTTGGCCACGCAGATGGGGAGCTTATCAAAGCCCAGCTTGGTGAGCTGCTCGATCTGCTTTTGCGCCGCAGGGAGGATCGAAACGTTTTTGCCGCCGTAGACGCGCGTCACGACGGCGTTGATTTTGTCCTCAATGCTGCCGTCGAGCTCGTAGGAGAAGCGGAAGTCGCCCTTCTCCTCCTCGCAGAGACGCACGACCTCGCGGGCCAGCGCCTCGCCGCCCTTGCCGCCCTCGGCCCAGACGGTGGAGAGTACGGTATTGACGCCGAGCTCCCGGCATTTCGCGATGATGAAATCGATCTCGGCGTCCGTGTCGGTGGGGAAGCGGTTGACCGCCACCACGCAGGGGAGACCGTAGACGTTCTTGATGTTGGACACATGGCGCAGCAGGTTGGGGATGCCCTTTTCGAGAGCGTTCAGATCCTCGGTGCCGAGCGCGTTCTTGGGCAGGCCGCCGTGCATCTTGAGAGCGCGGACCGTGGCGACGATCACGACCGCGTCGGGGGTGAGACCGGCCGCACGGCACTTGATGTCCAGGAATTTCTCCGCGCCGAGGTCCGCGCCGAAGCCGGCCTCCGTCACGGTGTAGTCGCCCATCTTGAGAGCCATGCGGGTCGCCATCACGCTGTTGCAGCCGTGGGCGATGTTGGCGAAGGGGCCGCCGTGCACAAAGGCGGGGGTGCCCTCGAGCGTCTGCACCAGATTCGGCTTGAGCGCGTCCTTCAAAAGCGCGGCCATCGCGCCCACGGCCTTCAGCTCGCCCGCGGTGACGGGCCTGTCGTCATAGGTGTAGCCGACGATGATACGGCTCAGACGCTCTTTGAGGTCGGTAATGGAAGAGGAGAGGCAGAAGACCGCCATGATCTCGCTCGCGACCGTGATGTCGAAGCCGTCCTCGCGCGGGGTGCCGTTCGGCTTGCCGCCGAGACCGTCCACCACGAAGCGCAACTGCCGGTCGTTCATGTCAACGCAGCGCTTCCAGGTGATCTTGCGCGGGTCGATGCCGAGGGCGTTGCCCTGCTGGATGTGGTTGTCGAGCATGGCCGCCAGCAGATTGTTGGCCGCGCCGATGGCGTGGAAGTCGCCCGTGAAGTGGAGATTGATGTCCTCCATCGGGACGACCTGGGCATAGCCGCCGCCGGCGGCGCCGCCCTTGATGCCGAACACGGGGCCGAGGGACGGCTCACGCAGGGCGACCGTCACATCCTTGCCGATGCGGCGCAGACCGTCGGCCAGACCGATGGTGGTGGTGGTCTTGCCCTCGCCCGCGGGGGTGGGGGTGATGGCCGTGACAAGGATCAGCTTGCCGTCCTCTTTTTTCGTCTCCCGGAGAAGGGCGGTGTCGATCTTGGCCTTCCAGCGGCCGTACTGCTCCAGATACTTCTCGTCGACGTGCGCCCGCGCCGCGATCTCGGTGATGGGCAGCATTTTGCATTCCTGCGCGATCTCGATATCAGTTTTGTATGCCATACTCTTCTCCTTTATCGGAAATATTTGACTGCTGCTTCGAACATACGGATGTCGTAATTGCCGGGGACGTTCTTGTATAGATTGCTGCCGATGCGTTCGCTGTGGCCCATCTTGCCGAAGACGCGGCCGTCGGGGGAGGTGATGCCCTCGATGGCGTAGAGGGAGCCGTTGGGATTGAAGTGGACGTCGGCCGTGGCCTTTCCGTCCAGATCCACATACTGCGTGGCGATCTGGCCGTTTGCGGCGAGTTGCCGGATCGTCTCCTCGCTCGCGAGGAAGCGGCCCTCCCCGTGGGAGATGGGGACGCTGTAGATCTCGCCGACCTCGGTCAGCGCGAGCCACGGCGACTTGTTGGAGGCGATGCGCGTGCGCACGATACGGCTCTGATGCCTCGCGATCGTGTTGAAGGTCAAGGTCGGACAGCTCTCATCCGTGTCGATGATTTTGCCGTAGGGCACGAGACCGAGCTTGATGAGGGCCTGGAAGCCGTTGCAGATGCCGCACATGAGACCGTCGCGCTTATCCAGCAGCTCCGTAACGCCCTCCCTGACCGCGTCGGCGCGGAAAAAGGCGGTGATGAACTTGCCGGAGCCGTCTGGCTCGTCTCCGCCGGAGAAGCCGCCGGGGATGAAGATCATCTGCGAGGCTTTCAGCTTCTCGGCGAAGCTCTCCACGCTGCGGGCGATGCCCTCGGCCGAGAGGTTGTTGATGACAAGGATCTCCGGTTCCGCGCCAGCGTCGCGCACGGCCTTGGCGCTGTCGTACTCGCAGTTGGTGCCGGGGAAGGCGGGGATCAGGACGCGCGGCTTCGCGCATTTGACGGCGGGCACGGGGCGGCTTTCGGTCACATAGGAGAAGGTCTCCATGGGCTGATCCGCCGTGGGGATGTTGCAGGAATACACGCTCTCAAGCTTGTTTTCGTAGATCGCAAGAAGCTCGCCTGCGTTGACGGACTCGGCGCCCAGCGTGAATGCGCCGTCGTCGGTAATGATACCGATGCACTCGCCGGGCTCGTCTCCGGTCACTTCCAGCAGGAAGGAACCGTAATCGTAACCGAAGAGACGCTCAAGGCTCAAATCCTCCGCAAAGCGGAAGCCGAAGCCGTTGCCGAAGGCCATCTTCATGACTGCCTCGGCGATGCCGCCCATGCCGGGCGTATAGCAGGCGACAGCTTTGCCGGAGCGCAGGAGCGCGGTGACCTGTGAAAAGACATCAATCAGAGAATCTGCCTTCGGCAGGCCGTTTTCATCGCTCTCCGGGGCGATGCGGATCAGCTTATGGCCCGCTGCCTTGAACTCGGGGGAGACGATATCGCCGGTTTTTGCGGTGGTGACGGCAAAGGAGCAGAGCGTCGGCGGTACGTGGATGTCCTCAAAGGAGCCGCTCATGGAGTCCTTGCCGCCGATGGCGGCGACGCCGAGGCCCATCTGCGCCTCAAAAGCGCCCAGCAGCGCCGCAAGGGGCTTGCCCCAGCGCATCGGGTCCTTACCCAGTCGCTCGAAGTATTCCTGGAAGCTGAGATAGACGTCGGAGAACTCCGCGCCGCTGGCGATCAGCTTGCAGACGGATTCGACCACGGCCAGATACGCGCCGTGATAGGGACTCTTTTCCGTGATAAAGGGGTTATAGCCCCAGGCCATCAGCGAGCAGTCCTCGGTGTGCTTCTTCTCGACGGAGATCTTCTGGACCATGGCCTGCACCGGCGTGTGCTGGTATTTCCCGCCGAAGGGCATCAGCACGCTGCCCGCGCCGATGGTGGAGTCAAAGCGTTCGGAAAGGCCGCGCTTGGAGCAGCAGTTGAGGTCGGCGGCCATGGCCTTGAGGTTCTCGGCAAAGCCGCCCCGGATTTCCCGGGAAAACTCCTCAGGCGCGGCGGAGACCGCAGTGACATGCTTGGCGGCGCCGTTGGTATCCAGAAAGGCGCGGCTCAGATCCACGATCGTTTTGCCGTTCCAGCGCATGACGAGCCGCGGCTCCGCCTGCACGACGGCCACGGGGCAGGCCTGCAGGTTTTCTTCATGGGCAAGGGCGAGAAAGGCGTCCACATCCTTTGACTCCACGACGACGGCCATACGCTCCTGGCTTTCGCTGATGGCGAGCTCCGTGCCGTCGAGCCCCTCGTATTTCTTCGGCACGGCGTTGAGGTCGATGGAGAGGCCCTCGGCCAGTTCGCCGATGGCGACGGAGACGCCGCCCGCGCCGAAGTCGTTGCAGCGCTTGATCATGCGGCAGGCGTCCCCGTTGCGGAACAGGCGCTGGAGCTTGCGCTCCTCGGGGGCGTTGCCCTTCTGCACTTCGGCTCCGCAGGTCTCCACGGAGTGGGCGTTGTGCGCTTTGGAGGAGCCTGTGGCGCCGCCGATGCCGTCGCGCCCGGTGCTGCCGCCGAGGAGGATGACCACGTCGCCCGGGGCGGGAACTTCGCGGCGGACGTTTTCCGCCGGGGCCGCGGCGATGACCGCGCCGATCTCCATGCGCTTGGCCGCGTAGCCGGGGTGATACAGCTCGTCCACGATACCTGTAGCGAGACCGATCTGGTTGCCGTAGGAGGAGTAGCCCGCGGCGGCGGTGGTGACGAGCTTGCGCTGGGGGAGCTTGCCGGGGATGGTCTCGCTGACCGGCTTCAAGGGATCGGCCGCGCCGGTGACGCGCATCGCGCCGTAGACATAGGAGCGGCCGGAGAGCGGATCGCGGATCGCGCCGCCGATGCAGGTGGCCGCGCCGCCGAAGGGCTCGATCTCGGTCGGATGGTTGTGCGTCTCATTCTTAAAGAGAAGCAGCCAGGGCTCGGTCACGCCGTCCGCCGTCACGTCGATCTTGACGGTGCAGGCGTTGATCTCCTCACTCTCGTCGAGCTTGTCGAGCTTGCCCGCTTTTTTCAGGGCTTTGGCGGCGATGGTGCCCAGATCCATGAGACAGATGGGCTTCTTGCGCCCCAGCGCTGCGCGGGTGGCGAGGTAATCGTCGTACGCTTTCTGCAGCAGCGCGTCTTCAAAGCGCACCTCGTCGATCACGGTGTTGAAGGTGGTGTGCCGGCAGTGGTCGGACCAGTAGGTGTCCAGCACGCGGATCTCCGTGATGGTCGGCTCGCGGCCCTCGCTTTTGAAATAGTCCTGGCAGAAGGCGATATCGTCGGCGTCCATGGCAAGGCCGTAATCGCGCACAAATGCCTCGAGACCTGCGCGGTCCAGGGCGTTGAAGCCGTGAAGCGTCTCCACTTCGGTGGGGACGGCGTAGTCCACGGCCAGCGTTTCGGGCAGAGCCAGAGAGGCTTCGCGCGCCTCGACAGGGTTTACGACGTATTTCTTGATCTCCGCGATCTCGGCATCCGTAAGCGCGCCGTAGAGCGCGTACACCCTGGCGGAGCGGATCAGCGGCCGCTCGCCCTGGGAGATGATCTGGATGCACTGGGCGGCGGAGTCAGCCCGCTGGTCAAACTGACCGGGCAGATATTCCACGGCAAAGACCCGGGCGTCGCCGCAGTCGATTTCTTTGCTTGCGATATCGAGCTGAGGCTCGGAAAAAACGGTGCGGATCGCGTACCGAAACAGCTCCTCGCCGATGTTCTCCGCATCGTAGCGGTTGAAAAGCCGGACCTTCTCGAGAGAAGAGATGCCGAGCAGGGTGCGGGCGTCGTTCAGAAGCGCGCGGGCCTCGTTGTCGAGTCCCGGCTTTTTTTCCACAAATACTCTGTATACCATTTCATCCCTCCAGCACTGCGCGCTGCGCCCGCTGTCCGATGTCGCTGCGGCAGAAGGAATTGTCAAAATGTACCTGGGAAGCCAGCGCGTAGGCGTCCTTGATGGCCTCCGGCAGCGTGTCCGCCACGGCGGTGCAGCCGACGACGCGGCCGCCGTTCGTGACGAGTTTCCCGTTTTTCAGCGCCGCGCCGGCGACATAGACCCGGTCGGCGACGGCCTCGGGGATCTCGAGAGGGAAGCCCTTCTCGTAGTGCTCGGGATAGCCCTTCGAGGCGAGGATCACGCAGCAGGCGGATTTGTCGGAGAACTTGACTTCGACCTCGCCCAGCCTCTCCTCGGTGACGGCGCGCATGATCGTGAACAGGTCGCTCTCCAGCAGCGGCAGCACCACCTGTGTCTCCGGGTCGCCGAAGCGGCAGTTATACTCGATTACCTTCGGACCGTCCTTCGTGATCATCAGGCCGAAGTACAGGCAGCCCTTGAAGGGGCGGCCCTCGGCGTTCATGGCGCGGACGGTGGGCAGGAAGATCTCTTCCATGCAGCGCTTTGCGACCGCCTCCGTGTAACAGGGATTGGGGGCGACGGTGCCCATGCCGCCGGTGTTGAGGCCGGTGTCATTGTCGCCGGCGCGCTTGTGGTCCATGGAGGAGACCATGGGGACGATGCTCTTGCCGTCCGTAAAGGCCAGCACAGAGACTTCGGGACCCTCGAGGAACTCCTCGATGACGATCTGCTCGCCGCTCCTGCCGAACTTGTGATTCTGCATCATCTCGACGACGGCGGCGCGGGCCTCCTCGCGGGTCCGGGCAATGATGACGCCCTTGCCGAGGGCGAGCCCGTCGGCCTTGATGACCGTGGGGATGGGGGCCGTATCGAGGTAGGAGAGCGCTGCGTCCATGTCGGAAAAGCTCTCGAAGCGCGCGGTGGGGATGCCGTACTTCTTCATGAGCTGCTTGGCAAAGACCTTGCTGCCCTCGATCAGGGCGGCGTCGGCGCGCGGGCCGAAGCATGGCACGCCGATCTCCTCCAGCGCGTCGACGCAGCCGAGCACCAGCGGATCGTCCGGCGTGACCACGGCGTAGTCGATGCCGTTATCCTCGGCAAAGCTCACGATGGAGGCGATGTCCTTCGCCCCGATGGGGACGCAGGTCGCGTCCCGTGCGATGCCGCCGTTGCCGGGCAGGGCGTAGATCTCGGTGATCTCGGGGTTCTCCTTCAGCTTCCTGATGACGGCGTGCTCGCGCCCGCCGCCGCCAACCACAAGAACCTTCATAGCTTTCTCCTTATCGATGTTATGACATGAAGTCCGGAGGAAATTAAATCTGTTTTTGAGGCAGCTCAGCCGCCTCAAAAACACCATGAACCGAACTTCGTGAGGTCTTGCGCCGTCGTCAAACGAAACTCACTCCATTCCGCTTTCCCAGTTGTGAAGAGCCGGGAAAGCTCCATATCCGTTCCTTTCGTTTTCCTCTCAAAATCAAAGCACCGGCTTTGATTTTGGGAAGGAAGAAGGAGGGAGCAGAGCGAAGTTTTCGTGGCCTTTACGCAAACCATGGAAACGGAGCGCCGCGAGCTTCTTCTGACGCAAGCGCAAGTGCTTTCTAAAATCACAGTCCCGGAGGGGCTGTGATTTTAAGGGGTTAGTGGTGGAACAGGCGCATGCCGGTAAAGGCCATGACCATGCCGTATTTGTTCGCGGTGTCGATCACATGATCGTCGCGGATGGAGCCGCCCGGTTCGGCGATGTACTGCACACCGGACTTCCGGGCGCGCTCCACATTGTCGCCGAAGGGGAAGAAGGCGTCGGACCCGCAGGTGACGCCGCTCTGGGTGGCGATCCATGCTTTCTTTTCCTCGGCGGTCAGCACCTCGGGGCGGACCTTGAACACGCGCTGCCACTCGCCGTCGCGCAGCACGTCGTCATACTCGTCGGAGGTATAGATGTCGATGGCGTTGTCGCGGTCGGGGCGGCGGATGCCGTCGACGAACTGCAGGCCCAGCACCTTGGGGTGCTGGCGCAGATACCAGTTGTCGGCCTTGGAGCCGGCGAGACGGGTGCAGTGGATGCGGCTCTGCTGCCCGGCGCCCACGCCGATGGCCTGCCCGTCCTTGACGTAGCAGACGGAGTTGGACTGGGTGTACTTGAGCGTGATGAGGGCGACGATCATGTCGATCTTCGCCTGTTCGGGCAGCGCCTTGTTCTCGGTGACGATGTTACCCAGCAGCGCCTCGTCGATTTTGAAGTTGTTGTGGCCCTGCTCGAAGGTCACGCCGAACACGTCCTTCTGCTCCTGCGGGGCGGGGACGTAATCGGGGGCGATCTGTACGACGTTGTAGTTGCCTTTTTTCTTGGTCTTGAGGATGGTCAGCGCTTCCTCGGTATAGCCCGGGGCGATCACACCGTCGGAGACCTCGTCCCTGAGGTAGGCGGCGGTGGCGGCGTCACAGACGTCGCTGAGCGCGGCCCAGTCGCCGTAGGAGCAGAGGCGGTCGGCGCCGCGGGCGCGGATGTAGGCACAGGCGATGGGGGAGAGCTCGGCGTCATCGGCGACAAAATAGATGTGCCGGTCCACGTCGCTCAGGGGGAGACCCACGGCGGCGCCGGCGGGGGAGACATGCTTGAAGGAGGCGGCGGAGGGAAGCCCGGTGGCCTCCTTCAGCTCCTTTACAAGCTGCCAGGAGTTGAGCGCGTCGAGGAAGTTGATGTAGCCGGGGCGGCCGTTGAGCACCGTGACGGGCAGTTCGCTTCCGTCCTTCATAAAGATCTTCGCGGGCTTCTGATTGGGGTTGCAGCCGTATTTGAGTTCAAATTCTTTCATGTCGATCTCCTTAGTCGCCGAGATGTTTATTGAAAAGCTTCACTTCGCCCTTGACGTTCGAGTAGAGCGAAACCTTGTTATCCTTGTTGAGCGCTTCCCAGACCTCCTCGGGCTCCGGCATGTCGATCTGCAGGGGCTCGCCGGAGAAGCTGGGCAGGGGAGAACCGTTCCCCTGATAGGTGCTGATGAAGTAGCCCTTCCCCTCGTCGCAACCCTCGTAGCTGTAGAAGCAGCGGAGGCAGCGGCCGTCCACATGCTTGAGGATCGACAGCTCGAAGCTGCCGTCTGCATGGCAGATGGCGGAGATGCGGGGTGTCCAGTTGGGCTCGTCGGGCTCGTATTCGCGGGTGGCCAGGGCCGCGCGGAAGTCGCCCATGTCGCGGATGGTGTCGGTCTGGTTGCCGTTGGTGACGATCAGATCCCCGCCCATGCTGCGCACGGGATGATAGATGATCAGGCTGGGGTCGAGCATCTTTGAGGCGTCATAGGCCTCGGTGCGGATGCCGTCCTCCGTCAGGGAGAAGATGCGGTTGCGGCTGTTTTCGCTGCGGCCCATGATGAAGTAATAGACGCGGTCTTTACCCACGGCGATGCCTCTGCCCGGGTAGGGGTTGCTTCTCAGAAATGCGAGGAAATCCGTCATTGTCTGTACTCCTTTTCTTTTTGTATCTGGGAGGAGACCAGCTCGGCCGCCTCGGGCAGGATGACCCACTCGGCGCGCTCCATGACGCGCTTCTGCAGGCTTTGCGGGGTGTCGTCCGGAAGGATGTTGACGGCCTTCTGCAGGATGATGCGGCCGCCGTCGGGGATCTCGTTGACAAAATGCACGGTGGCGCCGGTGACCTTGACGCCGTAGGCAAGCGCGGCCTCGTGGACTTTGAGCCCGTAGAAGCCCTTGCCGCAGAAGGAGGGGATCAGAGAGGGGTGCACGTTGATGATGCGGCGCTCGAAACGGCTGGTGAAACGCTCGCTGAGGATGCTCATGAAACCGGCCAGCACGATCAGGTCGATCCTGTGCTCCTCCAGCGCGGCGATCAGCGCGTCCTCAAAGGGCTCCTGCCCGCCGCAGTCCTTTTTCGTGACGGTCAGGGCGGGGATCCCGGCCTCGGCCGCGCGGGTGAGCGCGTAGGCGATGGCGTTGTTGGAGATCACGAGCACGATCTCGCCGCTTTTGAGAACGCCGTTCTTCTGCGCGTCTATGAGCGCCTGCAGATTGGTGCCGCCGCCGGAGACGAGCACGGCGATCCTGGTTTTATCCATGGCGTTCTCCTTTCAGAAGCTGGAGAAAAGGGATGAACAGGCCGCCGATGCTGTTGCCGAGCACGACCAGCAGCAGGAACAGCAGAGCCCGCGGCCGGAAGACGGTCCCGGCGAGCGAAAAGTAAAACATGTCGGCGATGGAGTGCTCAAAGCCGGAGAGAACGAAGACCGGGATGCAGAATAGGATGCCGATCACCGTCTTCTTCTCCCGAAAGGTCCACACGGCCACGTACATCAGCAGACCGCAGAAGCAGCCGCGCAGCAGCGTCTGCAGCGGAAGCTGCGTCAGGCGCTTTTCACAGGCGGCGAGAGCGGCGTCCCGCAGCTGCGGCAGGGCGGCCGCGATCAGCAGGCCGAAGAGCAGCGTGCCGAGGAAATTGCCCAGCAGTCCCGTGAAGGTCATCTTCAGCGCCGCGGCGCTGTGGTCGGCGAGGAGAAAGCCGACCTTGCCGGTGTAGAGGTTAAAGCCGAACCAGCAGATGGCGAGCAGCGCGATGCAGAACAGCAGCGCGCCGAGATAGCGGTTGTCGCAGGAGAGCAGCACCGTGCCGCCGATGGAGACCATGCAGCCGGCAAGGACGCCGTCAATGAGCCAGCTTCTCAGCATAGAACGATCCTCTCCTCCCCCTCGACGATCTCGCCGATCAGATAGGCCTCCACGCCGCGGCCGCAGAGCGCGTCCATCGCCTGATCGACAAAATCGCGCGCGACGATCAGGCTCATGCCGACGCCCATGTTGAAGGTGTTGTACATGTCGCGCTCGGGGATGCCCCCCGTTTTCTGAATCAGATCGAAGATCGGAGGCGTCCTGATCGCGGCCTTCTCGATCTTCGCGCAGAGACCCTGCGGTACGGAGCGGGGGATGTTTTCATAGAAGCCGCCGCCGGTGATATGGCCGATGCCGTGGATCTTCGCAAGCTCCAGCGCCGCGACGACAGGCTTGACATAGATGCGCGTGGGCGTGAGCAGCGCCTCGCCCAGCGTTTTGCCGAGTTCGGGAACTTCCTTCCCAAGATCGACGTGCTCGACATCGAAGACCTTGCGCACAAGAGAGTAGCCGTTCGAGTGGATGCCGCTGGAGGGGAGAGCGATGATGACGTCGCCGGGCCGCATGCAGTTCGTGTCGATGATCTTCGCTTTGTCGACAATACCGACAGAAAAGCCCGCAAGGTCATAGTCCTCCGGCTGCATGGTGCCGGGGTGCTCGGCGGTCTCGCCCCCGATCAGGGCGCAGCCCGCCTGCACGCAGCCCTCGGCCACACCGGAGACCAGCGCGGCGACTTTCTCCGGCTCGTTTCTGCCGATGGCGATGTAATCGAGGAAAAACAGAGGCTTTGCGCCGCAGCAGATGATGTCGTTGACGCACATGGCCACGCAGTCGATGCCCACGGTATCGTGCCTGTCCATGAGCTGGGCGATGCGCTGCTTGGTGCCGACGCCGTCGGTGCCGGAGACCAGCACCGGCTCCTCGAGACGGGAGAGGTCCGGCGCGAACAGCCCGCCGAAGCCGCCGATCCCGGAGACGACGCCGGGGATGAAGGTGCGCTCCACGTGCTCCTTCATCAGGCGGACACCCTCGTAGCCGGCCTCGATGTTGACGCCGGCCGCGGCGTACGATGCGGAATGGGAGTTTTCCATAGCTTATTCCTTTCGTGCTGATTGCGAAAGTTAAAAACGAGTTTCCTTATACCATCCGTTTCCCTCTTCAAACTCGAAGCTGTACGCTTCGCGTTTGGTAAGGAAGAAGGAGGGAGCAAAACGCAGTTTTCGCCATGCTTGGCGGAAACGGAGTGTCGCGAGCTTCTTCTGACGCTATTCTTTTCCGTTCCAGCAGTAGGTGCAGATTTTGTCGCGGTCGATGCCGATGGCCTCCAAAAGCCCGTCGAGGGACTGATAGCCCAGCGAATCGAAGCCCAGCTTGTCGCAGATCGCGTGCAGCAGGCACTGCCCGCGCTCGGTCGAGGCGTCTGCGTATTCGTCGAGATGCTCGCTGCCCTCCTCGCCCTCGAGCTCGCGGATGGTGCGGCGGGCGATCAGGTCCATGTCGGAGTTGTTGCGGGAAAAATTCAAATACTTGCAGGCGTACATGATGGGCGGGCAGGCGGAGCGCATGTGCACCTCGGCCGCGCCGGACTCGTACAGGAATTCCACCGTGCTCTGCAGCTGTGTGCCGCGGACGATGGAGTCGTCCACGAAGAGGAGCTTTTTGCCCTCGATGAGCTCGGGCACGGGGATCTGCTTCATCTTGGCGACCTGGTCTCGCATGGCCTGATTGGAGGGCATGAAGGAGCGGGGCCAGGTGGGCGTGTATTTGACGAAGGGCCGGGCAAAGGGCTTGCCGCTGCGGTTGGCGTAGCCGATGGCGTGGGGCACGCCGGAGTCTGGCACGCCGGCCACATAGTCCACCTTCGGCAGGCTGCCGCGCTTCATCTCGTCGCGCGCCATGATCTCGCCGTTGCGGCAGCGCATGATCTCCACATTGACGCCCTCGTAGTTGGAGTTGGGATAGCCGTAATAGGTCCAGAGGAAGGCGCAGATCTTCATGTCCTTCCCGGCGGGAGAGAGGGTTTCGCAGCCGTCGGCCGTGATGCGCACGATCTCCGCGGGCCCCAGCTCGTAGATGTTATGATAGCCTAATTTCTGATAGGCGAAGGACTCGAAGGAGACGCAGCAGCCGTCGGCGTCCTTGCCCACCAGCACGGGCAGGCGCCCGTAGCGGTCGCGGGCGGCGATGATCTCGCCGTTATTCGTCATGAGGAGGATGGTCATGGAGCCGTCGATGAGCGCCTGCGCGTGGCGGATGCCCTCGGCCAGATCCTCCGCCTCGTTGATCAGGGCGGCGACCAGCTCCGTGCTGTTGACGCGGCCGGAGCCCATGGCCATGAACTGATGTCCGTGGTCGGAAAAATAGGTCTCCACCAGCGACTCGGCGTTGTTGATCTGTCCGACGGTCGTAATGGCATAGAGCCCCAGATGGGAGCGCACCAGCAGCGGCTGCGGGTCGGAATCGCTGATGCAGCCGATGCCGATGTTGCCGGCAAAGTCCTCCAGATCCTTTTCAAAGCGGGTACGGAAGGGCGTGTTGGCGATGGAGTGAATCTCCCGGTGACAGCGGCCATCGGGACTCCAGATCGCCATGCCGGCGTTCCGGGTGCCTAAATGGCTGTGGTAGTCCGTTCCGAAAAACACGTCCAGCACCACATCGCGGTGCGAGACCGCGCCGAAGAATCCGCCCATTATGCGAAGAACAGTTCGGACAGGGTCATCGGATCGATGTACTTGCCGTCCTTGTACACGCGCATGTTGCCGGAGGCGATCTCGTCGATGAGCATAACCTTGCCGTCGGCGTCGTAGCCGTACTCAAACTTGATGTCATACAGAACAAGGCCGCGGCTCTTCATCTCGTCGGCGACGATCTGGGTGATCTTCTGGGTCATGTCCTTGATCTCGTCATACTGCTCGGCAGTCATCACGCCGAGAACGATCAGGCCGTCCTTCGTCACGAGAGGGTCGCCCTTGGCGTCGTTTTTGAAGGTCATCTCCACGTAGGCGGGCAGGTCGGCGCCCTCCTCGACGTAGTCGCTGTAGCGGCGGAAGAAGGAGCCCACCGCTTTGTGGCGGCAGATGACCTCGAGACCCTTGCCGAAGACCTTGGCGGGGAGCACTTCCATCGTGGTCTCCTTCAGGTCGGCGGAGACAAAGTGGGTGCGGATGCCGGCGGCGTTGATCTTCTCGAAGAAGTAGATGGACATGCGCAGGTTCACATCGCCCACGCCGTCGATGGTCAGGCCGACGGTGTTTTCGCCGGGATCGAAGACGCCGTCCTTGCCGGTGCAGTCGTCTTTGAACTTGAGGAGGTAGTTGCCGTTTTCAAGGGCGTAAACATTCTTGGTCTTTCCGGTGTAAACAAGCTTCTTTTCCATGGTTTTCTGCTCCTTTAAAATAGAATAAACAAATTCATTTCCGGCTCCCCTGTGCAAGGGGAGCCCCGGCGAAGCGGGTGAGGGGCTGCGCGATGTTCTTACAGTCTCTCGGCGATCCCCGCATCCTTTGCGAGGACGGCCTCGGTATCGGCGGCGCGTCTGGCGGCGAGGCGTTCCGCCAGGGAAGCATCCTCCACCGCGAGGATCTGGGCGGCGAGCAGCGCGGCGTTAGCGCCGCCGTTGACGCCGACTGTGGCAACGGGGATGCCGGAGGGCATCTGTACGGTACTCAGCAGCGCGTCCAGCCCCTCCAGCGCGGGCCCCTTGCAGGGGATGCCGATCACGGGCAGGGTGGTGTTTGCGGCGATGGCGCCGGCCAGATGCGCCGCCATGCCGGCCGCGGCGATCAGCACGCCGAAGCCGTTTTCCCGCGCGCCGGCTGCGAAATCATGGGCCTGCGCCGGGGTGCGGTGGGCGGAATAGACGTGCACTTCAAAGGGGATCTCCAATTCTTTGAGAATGCTGGTGGCTTTCTGGATCACGGGCAGGTCGCTGTCGCTGCCCATAACGATCCCAACTTTTTTCATGGCGTTCCTCCGAAAAAAGCAATAGGGCGCACCAAGGCATTGCCTTTGTGCGCCCAGACGGTCGGCATTTCAGATCTCCCGTTCCTCCGTGGTGCTCCACGAAATTCCGTCAGTTGCGGGAGAGTTTCGGTTGATGCCGGGATTCTATCACGCGGGCGCGTTTCCGTCAATGTGTCATTCAGCCCAAAAAACGGGCTGTAAGCTTACTTGATTGTGGGCGAAGTGTCCTTCTGGATGACGTCGTGCGCGCCGCCCTCCACGATGGAGGTGGGAGAGACCAGGGTCAGAACGGCCTTTTCCTGCAGCTCGGGGATCGACATGGCGCCGCAGTTGCACATGGCGTGGCGCACCTTGCTGAGCGTGAGGGCCACGTTGTCCTTCAGGGAGCCGGCGTAGGGCACGTAGGAATCCACGCCCTCCTCGAAGCTGAGCTTCTTGTCGCCGCCCATGTCGTAGCGCTGCCAGTTGCGCGCGCGGGCGGAACCCTCGCCCCAATACTCCTTGTAGTAGGTGCCGCCGATGTTGACCTTGTTGGTGGGGCTCTCGTCAAAGCGGGCAAAGTAGCGGCCCAGCATGACGAAATCGGCGCCCATGGCCAGAGCGAGCGTGATGTGGTGGTCGTAGACGATGCCGCCGTCGGAGCAGACGGGGACGTAAATGCCGGTTTCTTCAAAGTAGCGGTCGCGCTCGGCGCAGACGTCGATCACGGCGGTGGCCTGCCCGCGGCCGATGCCCTTGGTCTCCCGCGTGATGCAGATGGAGCCGCCGCCGATGCCGACCTTGACGAAGTCCGCGCCGCACTCGGCGAGGAAGCGGAAGCCCGCAGCGTCCACGACGTTGCCCGCGCCGACCTTCACGCTGTCGCCGTACTTCTCACGGATCCAGGCGAGGGTGAAGCGCTGCCAGTCGGTGTGGCCCTCGGAGGAGTCGATGCACAGCACGTCCGCGCCGGCCTCCAGCAGGGCGGGCACGCGCTTTTCATAGTCGCGGGTGTTGATGCCGGCGCCGACCACGTAGCGCTTGTGCGCGTCGAGCAGCTCGTTGGGATTCTGCTTGTGGCTCTCGTAGTCCTTGCGGAAGACGAAATAGCAGAGCTTGCCCGCTTCGTCGATGATGGGCAGGGAATTGAGCTTGTGATCCCAGATGATATCGTTGGCCTCTTTGAGCGTGGTGCCCTCCTTGGCCCAGATCAGCTTGTCAAAGGGAGTCATGAACGCGGAGACGGGCGTATCCGGGTCCATGCGGGAGACGCGGTAGTCGCGGCTGGTGACGACGCCGACGAGCTTGCCCTCGGCTGTCCCGTCTTCCGTGACGGCGATGGTGGAGTGCCCGGTCTCCTCCTTGAGGCGGAGCACGTCGCGCAGGGTCTTTTCGGGGCTGATATTGGAGTCGGAGCGGACAAAGCCCGCCTTGTAGCTCTTGGCGCGCCTGACCATGGCGGCCTCGTCCTCGATGGACTGGGAGCCGTAAATGAAGCTCACGCCGCCCTCCTTGGCCAGCGCCACGGCCAGTCTGTCGCCGGAGACGGACTGCATGATCGCAGAGATCATGGGGATGTTCATCACGATGGCGGGCTCCTCGCCCTTGCGGTATTTTACCAGCGGGGTTTTGAGAGATACCTTCTCGGAGCGGCAAGTGATGGGCGTGTAGCCCGGGATGAGAAGGTACTCATTAAAAGTATGGCAGGGTTCGTTGATGATCTTGGCCATGATATCTCTCCTTTATGGTTATTTGATAGCCGATTGCATGCAGCAATCAAGCTTCCTGAACAATTGTAAGTCTGAATGAAACCGTTTTTGAGGCAGCTTTGCCGCCTCTAAAACACCTTAAGGCGAGTCAGGCGAGCCCTCGCGCCGACCAAGACGGGCTTTGGCCCGTTGCGATAAGCGCGAGTGCATCGATTGCGAATGACGATTCGCAATCGAAGTCAGTTGGCTTTCGTCTCGCAGTAGAGGCAGCGGTAGACTTTGTTTTTCCGGTCCGTCAGCTTGAACACATGTCGCAGCTCCTGCTCGCAGGAGGTGATGCAGCGGGGGTTTTTGCAGAAAATGACGTTGGTGAGGGTCTCGGGCATGTCGATGCTCCGCTTTTCGACCAGCTCGCCGCCCCGGATGATGTTTACGCTCACGCCGGGGTCCACATAGCCGATCACGTCCAGGTTGACGGGGATGTCCGCGTCGATCTTGATGATGTCCTTCCGACCGAGCTTGACGCTGTGCACGTTTTTGATGATGGCGACCGAGCAGTCGAGCTTCTCCAGACCCAGCAGATCGTAGAGCTTCATGCCGAGGCCGGCAGTGATGTGGTCGATCACGATGCCGTTTTGAATGGCGTCGATATTCATAAGCTTCCCGCCTCCTTCAAGAGCTTCAGGATCAGAGCCATGCGCATGTATTTGCCGTAGAGCACCTGCTTGAAGTAGCAGGCGCGGGGATCGTCGTCGATCGCGACGCTGATCTCATTGACGCGGGGCAGGGGGTGGAGGATGGAGAGATCGCTCTTGGCATTTTTCAGCTTGTCCGGCGTCAGGATGTAGCTGTCCTTCAGGCGGAGGTAGTCCTCCTCGTTGAAAAAGCGTTCCCGCTGTACGCGGGTCATATACAGGATGTCCAGCTCCGGCATGGCGCCCTCGAGATCGGTGGTCTGCGCGTAGGGGATGCCCTTTGCCCTGAGGACTTCTTTTTTCACATAGCTGGGGAGCTTGAGCTCCTCCGGAGAGATGAGGACGAACTGCAGGCCCTCATAGCGGCTCATGGCGGTGATGAGCGAGTGGACCGTGCGGCCGAATTTCAGATCGCCGCACAGGCCGATCGTCATATGGTCGAGCCGTCCTTTTTCGCGGTAGATGGTGAGCAGGTCTGCCAGCGTCTGTGTCGGGTGGTTGTGCCCGCCGTCTCCGGCGTTGATGACGGGTACGGAGGCGTTCGCCGCGGCGACGAGAGGCGCGCCCTCCTTGGGGTGCCGCATGGCGATGATATCCGCGTAGCAGCTGATGACTTTGGCGGTGTCCGCGACGCTCTCGCCTTTGGCGGCGGAAGAGCTCTGCGCCTCGGAGAAGCCGAGGACGCTGCCGCCGAGTTCGATCATGGCCGCCTCGAAGCTGAGGCGGGTCCGCGTGGAGGGCTCGAAAAACAGCGTGGCCAGCTTTTTGCCCCGGCATACCTCGCTGTATTTGGCCGGATCTGCGATGATGTCGTTGGCGGTGTCCATGAGCTCCTGAAGCTCCTCGGGACTGAAATCCAGGATGTCGATCAGGTGTCTCATTTCTCTCCTCCGATCCAGCTCTCGTCGGAGGGATCGTCGCGGAAGGCGAGCAGCCTCCGTACGTCCTCGGGACGGATATAGTTTTCCTCGGCGGCCACGCGGGCGATCACGTCAAAGCTGCAGAGGCTGTGGTTTTCCACACGGGCCTCCGCCAGCCGGTCGAGGCCCTTCCGCATGCCGTAGGTGAAGATGCTCACCACGCCGAGCACCTCGGCGCCGGCCTCCCGCAGGACGTTCACGACCTCGATGACGCTGCCGCCGGTGGAAATGAGATCTTCCACCACCACGACCTTCTGGCCGGGCTCCAGTCTGCCCTCGATCTGATTCTTACGGCCGTGGTCCTTGGCCCCGGAACGGACGTAGCCCATGGGCAGATTCAGCAGGTGCCCGACAATGGCGGCGTGGGCGATGCCCGCGGTGGAGGTGCCCATCAGCACTTCCGCCTCGGGATAATACTCCCTGACGAGCGCGGCCAGCCCGTTTTCCACGTCGTTTCTGACCTCCGGCGCGGTGAGCGTCAGGCGGTTGTCACAGTAGACGGGGCTTTTGATGCCGCTGGCCCAGGTGAAGGGCTCGTCCGGCCGGAAAAACACGGCCTGGATCTTCAGCAGGTCCCGTGCGATGATTTCAGCGTTCATCCGAGAAACTCCTTTACACATCTTCGATAGGCGGCGACGGGGTCGCCGCTCTGGGTGATCGGGCGGCCGACCACGATGTAGTCGGAGCCGAGCTCACGCGCCTGGGCGGGGGTGGTGACTCGCTTCTGGTCGCCCTTCTCGCCCTCGGCGAAGCGGACGCCCGGCGTCACGGTGAGAAAGCCCTCACCGCAGCGCTCGTGCACCTTACCGGCCTCCAGCGGGGAGCAGACCACGCCGTCCAGCCCGGCCCTCGCCGCGTTCCCGGCGTAGGCCATAACAACTTCATCAATTGGCTTTTCGATCAGCAGCTCGCGCTCCATGGCGGCCTGATCGGTGCTGGTGAGCTGGGTCACGGCGATGAGCAGGGGGCGGGTTCCGTCCTCTCTCGTCAGACCCTCCAGCGCCGCCTCCATCATGGCGCGGGTGCCGGCCGCGTGGAGGTTCACGATATCCGCGTCCAGCGCGGACAGGGAGCGCATGGCTTTTTTTACGGTGTTGGGGATGTCGTGCAGCTTCAGATCCAGAAAGATCTTATGGCCGCGCCTCTTGATCTCCCGCACGATCTGCGGACCCTCGGCATAGAACAGCTCCATCCCGATCTTGACGAAGGGTTTTTCCTCCGTGAATCGGTCCAGAAAGGCGAAGGTCTGCTCCGCGCTGCCGAAATCACAGGCGATGATCACGTCTTTAGCCATGGGCGCCTCCTATGATATCTTTGATATTTTCAATCCCGTACCGGTCCATGACCGCGGGAAAATTCTCTATGATTTCTCTGCAGGCATACGGGTTTCTGAGGTTGGCCGCGCCGACCTGCACGGCGCTCGCCCCGGCGAGCATCATCTCGATCACGTCCTCGGCGGAGCTGACGCCGCCGAGACCGACAACCGGGATCTTTACCGCCTTTGACACCTGCCACACCATGCGCAGGGCCAGCGGGAAGACCGCCGGGCCGGACAGGCCGCCGGTGACATTTGCCAGCACGGGCCGCCGGGTTTTAAGATCAATCCGCATCGCCATGACCGTGTTGATGAGGCTGATCGCATCAGCGCCCGAATCTTCGCAGGCCTTGGCGACGGAGACGATGTCGGTGACATTGGGGGAGAGCTTCACGATCACGGGCTTTGTTGTGACGGCCTTGACGGCTCTCACAACTTCCGCCGCGGCGTTGGGATCGGTGCCGAAGCTCATGCCGCCGCCGTGGACATTGGGGCAGGAGATGTTGACCTCCAGCCAGCCGACCTGCGGCTGCGCGTCCAGCTTCCGGCAGACCTCGACGTATTCTTCGACCGAGAAGCCGCTGACGTTTGCGATGACGGGCTTGTGAAAGACCTGTGCCAGCCTGGGAAGCTCCTCCGCGATCACCGCGTCGACGCCCGGGTTCTGCAGCCCCACGGCGTTGAGCATGCCGGCGTATGCCTCGGCGATGCGGGGCGTGGGATTGCCGAAGCGAGCCTCGCGCGTCGTACCCTTGAAGGAGAAAGTGCCAAGGCAGTTGATGTCGTAGAGCTCCGCAAATTCACAGCCGTAGCCGAAGGTGCCGGAGGCGGGGATCACGGGATTGTCCAGCTCGATGCCGCAGAGGGATACGCTCAGTCTGCCCATACGATCTCCTCCTTATCGAAAACCGGCCCGTCTCTGCAGACCCGCTTCGGTCCGTTCACGGTCATTCGGGCGCAGCCCATGCAGGCCCCGAAGCCGCAGCCCATGCGGGCGTCAAAGCTGAGCTGCCCGGAGACCGGGCTTTTCTCCGCGACGGCGCGCATCATGGCCTCCGGTCCGCAGGTGTAGAAAAAGCTGTGCGGCACGCTCATGGCTTCGGTGACGAAGCCGCGGATGCCGAAGCTGCCGTCCGCTGTGGTGACGGTGGGGGAGAGGCCGAGCGCGTGGAAGTCCTCAAGCAGTATGAGCTCATCCCGGGTGTTGAAGCCTAAAATGATGCGCGGCCGCGCGCCGGATTCCAGCAGACGCCGGGCAAGGCCCAGCATGGGGGAGACGCCGCTGCCGCCGCCGATAAGCAGCGGCTCCGCGCCTGCGCGGCTGAGGTCAAAGCCCTTGCCGAGCCCGGTGAGCAGATCCAGCCGCGTGCCGGCGGGCAGCTCCCGCAGGGCGCGGGTGCCTTTGCCGACGCTTTCATACACAAGCGTAAGGGAGCTGCTGTCCCAGTCGCAGACGGAGAAGGGCCTGCGCAGAAAGAAGCCGGGCAGGGAGAGCTCGACGAATTGGCCGGGAGCGGAAATGCCCGAGGTGTCGCCCGAGAGGGCGAGACGCGCATAACGCGCGTTCAGCGGGCTGTTGCCGGTAACGGTAAAGATGCCCTGCTTCATGCGTCGATGGTGGAGACGGTGATGGTCGTCTCTTCCAGCACGTCCAGCAGGACGCGCACGGTGTCGAGCGAGGTGAAGATGGTCACGTTGTTTTCGGTCGCGCAGCGGCGGATGATCACGCCGTCCTCCAGATGCTTTCCGCTGTGTACGGCGCGCGTGTTGATGATATAGCTGACATAGCCCGCGCGGATGGAATCGAGGATCTCCTCGCTGCCCTCGCTGATCTTGTGGCGCACGCGGGTACGGATGCCGTGCTCCTTGAGGAAGGCGGCGGTGCCCGGCGTGGCCTCGATGTTGAAGCCCATGTCGTAAAAGCGGCGCACCAGCGGCAGCGCCTCCTCCCGGTCCTCGCGGGCGACGGTGACAAACACGGTGCCGTAGTTCTGCAGCTTCATGCCGGAGGCCTGCAGGGCCTTGTACATGGCGCGGGAGAGCTTCTGGTCGTAACCGATGGCCTCGCCCGTGGACTTCATCTCCGGGGAGAGGTAGGCGTCCAGACCCTTGATCTTGCTCCAGGAGAAGACGGGGACCTTGACGTAATGCCGCTTCTTTTCCTCCGGATAGAGGTCGAAGATGCCCTGCTCCTTGAGGCTCTTGCCGAGGATGACCTCGGTGGCGATGTCGGCCAGCGAGTAACCGGTGGCCTTGGAGAGGAAGGGGACCGTGCGGGAGGAGCGGGGGTTGACCTCGATGATGTAGACGCTATCGTCTTTATCGACGATAAACTGGATGTTGTACAGCCCGACGATGCCGATGCCGAGACCGAGCTTCTTGGCATACTGCAGGATGACGCCCTTGACCTTGTTGGAAATGGACACCGCGGGGTATACGCTGATCGAGTCGCCGGAGTGGACGCCGGTGCGCTCCACGAGCTCCATGATGCCGGGCACGAACACGTCCCGCCCGTCGCAGATGGCATCGACCTCCACTTCCTTGCCGAGGATGTACTTGTCGACCAGAACGGGCTTGTCCGCGTCGATCTCCACGGCGGTCTTGAGATAGTGGCGCAGCATTTCCTCGTTTGCGACGATCTCCATCGCGCGCCCGCCCAGAACAAAGCTCGGGCGCACCAGAACGGGATAGCCGATCTCGCTGGCGGCCTTCACGCCCTCCTCGATGCTGGTGACAGCCGTCCCGGGCGGCTGGGGGATATCGAGCTCCAGCAGCACCTTCTCGAAGGCGTCGCGGTTCTCGGCCCGCTCGATGGCGGCGCAGTCGGTGCCGATGAGCTTGACGCCGCGGTCCATCAGCGGCTGGGCCAGATTGATGGCAGTCTGGCCGCCGAGCGAGGCGATCACGCCCTCCGGCTGCTCATAGTCTATGATATCCATCACGTCTTCCACGGTCAGCGGCTCAAAGTAGAGCTTGTCGCCGGTGGTGTAGTCGGTGGAGACGGTCTCGGGATTGTTGTTGATGATGATGGCCTCGTAGCCGTTGCGCTTGATGGTCTGCACGGCGTGGACCGTGGAGTAGTCGAATTCCACGCCCTGCCCGATGCGGATGGGGCCCGCGCCGAGGACGATGACCTTCTTCTTGGCCGTCAGGCGGGAGTCGTTGCTGCCGGAATAGGAGGAGTAGAGATAGGCGATATATTTGCCGGTGTGCAGCGTGTCCACCATGCGGAAGACCGGCATGAGCCCGAGTCGCCTGCGCTTTTCGTAAAGCTCCACCTCGCTCAGGTTCCAGAGCCGCGAGATATACTTGTCGGAAAAGCCCATCTTCTTGGCGGCGCGCAGGGTCTCAATATCGTTGACCTTCGTTTTCAGCTGCCTCTCCATCTCGACGATGCGCTGCAGCGACTCGAGAAACAGCTCTGTGATCATCGTCGTCTCGTGGAGCTTTTCGATCGACGCACCGCGGCGCAGCAGCTCCACAACGGCGTAAATGTTGTCGTCGCGGAACTCGGAGATATAGGCAAACAGCTCCGCGTCCGTCATCGGATCGAACTTCGGGCTGTAGAAATGGCACACGCCGGTCTCCAGCGAGCGCACGGATTTGAGGAAGCACTCCTCAAGCGTCGAGCCGATGCCCATCACTTCTCCGGTGGCCTTCATCTGGGTGCCGAGGGTATTGGGGGCGGCGGGGAACTTGTCGAAGGGGAAGCGCGGGAACTTCGCGACCACGTAGTCGAGGCTCGGCTCGATGGCGGCCGTCCCGCCCGCGACGGGGATCTCCTCGAGCGCCATGCCGAGAGCGATCTTCGCCGTCACGCGCGCGATGGGGTAGCCGCTGGCCTTGGAGGCGAGCGCCGAAGAGCGGGACACGCGGGGATTGACCTCGATCAGATAGTATTCGCTCGTCTCGGGGTGGAGAGCGAACTGCACGTTGCAGCCGCCCTCGATCTTCAGCTCGCGGATGATCTTGATGGCGCTGTCGTTGAGCATCTTTTTGTCATGGTCGCTGAGCGAGAGGATGGGGGCCACGACGATGGAGTCGCCGGTGTGTACGCCCACGGGGTCCACGTTCTCCATGCCGCAGATCGTGATCGCGGTGTCGTTGGAGTCGCGCATGACCTCGAACTCGATCTCCTTGTAGCCCTTGACGCTCTTCTCGATCAGCACCTGGTTGACGGGGGAGAGGCGGAAGGCATTGGTGCCGATGTCGACAAGCTCCTCCTCGTTGTTGGCAAAGCCGCCGCCGGTGCCGCCCAGCGTGAAGGCGGGGCGCAGCACGACGGGATAGCCGATGTGCGCGGCTGCCTCCTTTGCCTGCTCGAGATTGTAGGTGATCTCGGAGGGGATGACCGGCTCGCCGATGGACTGGCACATCTCCTTGAACAGCTCCCGGTCCTCGGCGCGCTCGATGCTCTCGCTGCTGGTGCCGAGCAGCTTCGTGCCGCACTCGCGCAGGATGCCCTTGCGCTCGAGCTGCATCGCCAGATTTAGACCCGTCTGCCCGCCGATGCCGGGGACGATGGCGTCCGGCCGCTCGTAGCGCAGGATCTTGGCGATGTAATCCAGCGTCAGCGGCTCCATGTAGACCTTGTCGGCGATGGAGGTGTCGGTCATGATGGTGGCGGGGTTGGAGTTTGCCAGAACGACCTCGTAGCCCTCCTCTTTCAGCGCCAGACAGGCCTGCGTGCCGGCGTAGTCGAATTCGGCGGCCTGCCCGATGATGATGGGGCCGGAGCCGATGATCAGTACCTTTTTGATGTCAGTGCGTTTTGCCATTGCGATTCACCTCATGAAAAACTGGCTTTCCGTCAAATACTGTGAGCCTGCAGCGGCCGGACACGGTGTGTCCGGCAAAGGGCGTGGCCTTTCCCTGAGAGAGAAAAGCCGCCGGATCAATTGCATATGTTTCTTCCAGATCCCAGATCGAGAAATCGTTTCCGAGCGGGATCTGAAAGCGGGAACGCGGTTTGACAGTCAGCAGCGCCGACAGGGCGCCGAGGCTGAGGATGCCTTTTTGGACAAGGCCTGTATACAGCAGGGGGAAAGCGGTCTCAAGGCCCACGATGCCGAAGGCGCTCTTCTCGAGCCCGCGGGATTTCTCCTCCGCGCTGTGCGGGGCGTGATCGGTGGCGATCATGTCGATCGTCCCGTCCAGCAGGCCCTCCAGCAGGGCCTCCCGGTCCTCGCGCGTGCGCAGGGGCGGGTTCATTTTGAAGCGCCCGTCCTCTTCCAGGTCGTTCTCGTCGAGCAGCAGATAGTGCGGCGCGGTCTCGCAGCTTACGTTGACGCCGCTCCTCTTCGCCTCGCGGATCAGCCGGACGCTCTCTTTCGTCGAGATGTGGCACACATGGTAGCCGCAGCCGGTCTCGGCCGCCAGCTCGAGGTCCCGCGCGATCTGGCCCCATTCGCTCTCGGAGCAGATGCCTTTGTGCCCGTGAGAGCGGGCGTAGGCCCCGTCGTGGATGTAGCCGCCTCGCAGCAGGCTGTTGTCCTCGCAGTGGGCGACGATCAGCTTGCCCAGCGCCTTTGCGCGCTGCATGGCCTCGCGCATCAGGCCGCGGTCCTGCACGCCGTGCCCGTCGTCGGAGAAGGCGATCGCCCTGTCGGCAAGGTTTTCCATATCGGCGATTTCCTTTCCCCGTTCGCCCACGGTGATGGCGGCATAGGGATAGACGGCGATACAGGCGTCGCGCTCGATGATCTCGGTCTGGCGGCGCAGGTTTTCCGCACAGTCCGGCACGGGATCGAGGTTCGGCATGGTGCACACGGCGGTATAGCCGCCGCGGGCGGCGGCACGGCAGCCGCCGGCAATCGTTTCCTTATAAGAAAAACCCGGCTCGCGAAAGTGCACATGCACGTCGCAAAAACCGGGCAGAAGGACATATTGACTTGTGTTCAGGCAGACAAAGGCCGCATAGTCATCCCCGATAAAAGGCGCGCCCACCTCGTCGTTGATTCTTCTGACCTTGTCGAACACGGGCATTCGCAGATCCTCCCAAACAAAAAAACCTTACCGGTACGGCAAGGAATGGAAGAGGAAAGACTTTTCCCCATGCAATTCGCCTTGCCGATCTCTCTGGGTCGCCTTAAAGTTGTACTGATTATAACGGTTTATTTGTTCGTTTGTCAATCGGCGAAATGCACAGAAATACGGTACTTTCCGGCGATGGATATCTGCTTTTCCGGCACTTGCTCCAAACGCGTCTGCAAGGTGGGAAAAACAGGAAGACAAGTGAAAACAGCCCCTCTCCGCGCAGACTGCGGGAAGAGGGGCCGAGCGCTCAGTTTTCAGGACTCCTGCGGCGAAGCAGCCGTTTGATTTTCAAAGGCTCATAATAGTTCCCAACGGTGTTGAGAAGATGGATCGCGTCCTGCTCGCTGCGATAAGTGCCGGGCAGGAAGACACGCATATCGACCAGCTCCGGCTCCTTCTCGCGGAGCATCTGCATGAGCTTGTCCTGGGCGCGCTGATTGGTGGCCGCGGCGGAGTAGATGTACAGTCCGCTGATGCCGGGCGCCGCCGTCTGCGGGCGGATCACGCAGCGCAGCGCGCGGTCGTTCAGCAGCTTGTGCAGCCGCTGTCTCAGGAGGCGGATCTTCTCGTCCCCGTCGATGATCTTGAAATAAACCGGCTCCTCGTCCCGGTAGATCTCCCCGTCGAGGTAACTGCGGTAGGGGGAGGCGCGCATCCGGTCATAGACCTTCTTTTCCTGTGCGTTCATGTGCCCCCGGTGGAAAATGCAGGTCTTGTTGTTGTGGATGGTGTAGATGAAATAGCTCAGGCCGAGACTGTCAAGATAATTGCGCAGCCACGCCGAGGTCTCCGGCTCGATGTTCTCGTGATAGAGATAAGTATTGTCGTTTGCGTCGTAGATGGCGGCCCCGTCCATGACGATCAGGGGGACGGAGAGGGGCGTGCCGCTCATCTGCAGGGTGAAGAAGGCGGGCGCGTGCTCGGACATGAGACAGATCCTGGCCCCGTCGTTATATAGATAGCTGAGCTTGAACAGCGCCGCGGGCGGGAGTTGGGAAAAACGGTCGGGAACAAGGTCCTTCGTGCGCATGAAGAATACGAGATTCCGGTTCTTGTCGCGGGGAAGACGGAAGATGTTGACGCCGATGGCGACAAGCGTGCCGATCATGACATCCAGAATGCGCGCGCTGGCCAGCCGCATCGGCGACTCGATCTCCGGGAAGGTGATCACGATGCAGATAAAGACGATGGCGGCCAGAACGGAGGCGTCGGCCTTGCGGATCGCGACCGCGCCGTATAGCGAGACCATCACGCCGGCTGCCATCATGCCGTAGAGCACGATATTGCTGTGCCCGAGAGCGGGGAAAAACTGGAGCAGCAGCAGGAACAGCAGGCCCCAGAAGGAGCCGATCAGCGTACCTGCGAGGCGGTTGAAGGCATATTCCCGTGAATCCCGGACAAAGGGCTGCATGCAGATGATGGCGGTGATGCAGGATTCGGCGGACATGGCCCCGCCCTGCAGACCGCGCAGGTAGTTGATGAGCAGGCAGAGAAACACGGCGATGGCGGTTTTGGTCAGACGCTGCCCGATATGGGGGAGACGGAAGGGCTCCCGCTGAAGTTCGTTTGATGATTTCATACAGGATTGTCCTCTGAAGCCTGCGGGAATCAAAACAACGGTTCCGGCAGGCGGTCGATTGAATGTCGTATCTATAATATATGAAACGATCTTTTGTTGCAAGAGTCGTATTGTACACAGTGCTCACGAAAAAAACAAGCCCGCAAAATGATCATTTTTATGTTTACACGCGGGCTGTTCTGTGGTACGATATGAGAAATTCACCAATTTACAGCGGAAGCTGTTTAAATCGGTGAGCAAAGGAGGATTGACAAATGGAGAGAGAAAGCTTTAATTCGCGGCTCGGCTTTATTCTGGTCAGCGCCGGCTGCGCCATCGGCTGCGGCAACGTGTGGAAGTTCCCGTGGATGACCGGGCAGTACGGCGGCGGCGGCTTTGTGCTGGTGTATGTGCTGTGCCTGCTTCTGCTTGGCCTTCCCTCGATGACCATGGAGTTTGCCATCGGCCGCGCCTCTCAGGCCAGCCCGGTCAAGATGTATCAGAAGCTGGAAAAGCCCGGGCAGAAGTGGCATATCCACGGTTATCTCGCCCTGCTGGGCAACATCGCGCTGATGGCCTTCTACACGGTCGTCACCGGCTGGATGATGTATTACTTTGTGCGTTTTCTCACCGGTAAGACCGCCGATCTGGGCTTTGTGGCCATGATCACCAATCCGGGCGTCAACGTGATCTATCTGCTGATCGCGGTGGTGCTGGGCTTTGCCGTGCTGAGCTTCAATCTGCAGGGCGGCCTCGAGCGCGTCACAAAGTATCTGATGACGGGCCTTTTCGTTCTGATGCTGGTGCTTGCCTTCCACAGCGGCACGCTGGATGGCGCCAAAGAGGGGCTCCGTTTTTATCTCGTGCCCGACTTCTCCAAGATCAACGGCCGGGTCGTGGTCGCGGCCATGAATCAGGCCTTCTTCACCCTGTCGATCGGCATCGGCTCCATGGCTATCTTCGGCAGCTACATCGGCAAGGATCGCACGCTGCTCGGCGAATCGGTGAACGTCATCATTCTGGACACCTTTGTCGCCATCATGGCGGGCTTCATCATCTTCCCGGCCTGCTTCACCTTCGGCATCGAGCCGGACGCCGGCCCGGGCCTGCTCTTCAACACAATGGCCACGGTATTCAACAACATGGCCGGCGGCCGCATCTGGGGCAGCCTGTTCTTCCTGTTCATGGTCTTCGCCGCCTTCTCCACGGAGCTGGCCGTGTTCGAAAACATCCTGGCCTGTGTGCGTGAGATGACCGGCTGGAACCGCCCGAAGGGATGCGTCGCCTGCGGCATCGGCATCTTCCTGCTGTCGCTGACCACCGCCCTGGGCTACAGCGTGTTCCACTTCCAGCCCTTTGCCGACGGCTCCGCCTGGCTGGACTTCTGGGATTTCATCGTCAGCACCAACCTGCTGCCCATCGGCGCGCTGATCTTCTCCCTGTTCTGCTGCTTCAAAATCGGCTGGGGCTGGGACAACTTCGTGAAGGAAGCCAACGCCGGCAAGGGCCTGAAGGTCAAAAACTGGATGCGGCCCATCTTCTGCTTCGTGGTGCCCGTCTGCGTTGCCGGCCTGTACATCTACGGCCTGATCACCTTCGGCTGGAAGTAAGCCGGGTCTCTTATGCGATCATTCTCTTATCGTTCATAAAGGGTCTCCCCACTGGGGAGGCCCTTTCAGACTGTAGACAAACCCATACAGAACAAGTCGGACTCGCATGGGGAGAGCGCGAGAGGGGACGGTAATCCCCTTTCGCGGTACAATCTGTG